>DATKFS010000085.1:0-6629 GCA_035511275.1 Novosphingobium sp. | reverse complement strand
GCGGTTGCGGCCGCCGCGCTTGGCTTCGTAGAGCGGCACGTCGGCACGCGCGATCCAGGCTTCCGCGCTGGTGATGTCGTCGGCGAGCGCGGCGACGCCGAAGCTCGCGGTGATGGCGATGGTGCGGGTGGGCGCGATGGCAATCGGAAGCGTGGCGATCGTCGCGCGGAAGCGCTCGGCCGCGGCAAGGGCATCGGCCGCGCTGGTCTCGGGCAGGAGCATCGCTAATTCCTCGCCGCCGATCCGGCCGAGCAGGTCCGCCGGACGACCCGAGCCGCTAAGTACGGCCGCGAGTTCCCGCAAAACCGCGTCGCCCGCCGGATGCCCCCAGGTGTCGTTGACCGACTTGAAGTGATCGACGTCGATCAGCAGGAGCGAGGCACTGCGACCATACCGGCGGCACCGCGCGATCTCCTGCTCGACCTTCTCGATGAAGCCGCGCCGGGTGAGCGCGCCGGTCAACTGGTCGCGCTCGGCAATGCGGCGCAGTTCCATCTCGTTGACGACGATGCTGGCGAAGTTGCGCAGGATCGCCAGTTCGCCCTCGGTGAACTCGCGCGCCTTGGTGTCGACCGCGCAGAGGGCACCGACGTTGTAGCCGTCCGAAGTCACGAGCGGCACGCCCGCGTAGCTGCGGACGTGCGCGTCTCCGGTCACCGCCGGATAGTCGGCCACGCGCGGGTCCTGCGTGGCGTCGGCGATCAGCAGGGGTGTGCGCTGGCCGATCGCGTGGGCGCAGAACGATTCGCTGCGCGGTGTCTCGCTGGCGTCGAGCCCGGAAATCGCCTTGAACCACTGCCGGTCGCGGTCGACCAGCGTGACCGCCGAGATCGGCACGCCCAGCACGGTGCGCACCAGGTTCACGACATTCTCGAAAGGCTCCTCGGGCGGCGTGTCGAGAATCGCGAGACGGCGGAGCGCTGCCAGGCGGGCGGGTTCGTCGGCGAGGGCATTTTCGGCGTGCATGGAGGCATCTCGTTCAGCGCACGGTCGGGGCGCGCGGGCGCAGCAGTGGCGATTCTTCCAACCCTTACGAATAAGGAGGTTAACGAAGTCGGAACATCCCGGATGTTTCGGCCGTTTGAAGCCCTCGAAATTGCTGCATCGCCGCAATCAACCATTTGACAATGCGCCTGCCGACACGAAAGTGTCGTCCAGTGCGCACATGCCATTCCGGCGCGAAAACCGCCCTGCCATTGGAGACGCTTGCTTGACCCAGATCGTCACAGTCCCGACCACGCCCTTCGACGGACAGGCGCCCGGCACTTCGGGACTGCGCAAGAAGGTGAAGGTCTTCCAGCAGCCGGGCTATGCCGAGAACTTCATCCAGTCGGTGTTCGACGTCGTGAAGCCGGAAGCGGGTGCGGTGCTGGTGATCGGCGGCGACGGTCGGTTCCATAATCGCACCGTAATCCAGCAGGCGATCCGCATGGCGGCGGCCAATGGCTACGGCCGGGTGCTGGTGGGCAAGGGCGGTATCCTGTCGACCCCGGCGGCCAGCCACGTCATCCGCAAGTACAAGGCGAGCGGCGGCCTCGTCCTCTCCGCCAGCCACAATCCGGGCGGTCCGGACGAGGACTTCGGCATCAAGTACAACATCGCCAACGGCGGTCCGGCGCCCGAGAGCGTCACCGACGCGGTGCTCGCGCGGACGAAGACGATCGACCGCTGGCTGACGGTGGAAGCCGCCGACGTGGATCTCGACACGCTGGGCGAGGCCGTGGTGGGCGCCCTGACCGTGCAGGTGCTCGACCCCGTTGCCGACTACGCCGACCTGATGGAAGAGCTGTTCGACTTCTACGCGATCCGCAAGGCGGTCGCCTCGGGTTTCTCCATGCGTTTCGATGCGATGAGCGCGGTGACCGGGCCCTACGCCGTCGAAATCCTCGAGCGCAGGCTGGGCTTCGCGCCCGGCACGGTGGTCAACGGCGTTCCGCTCGAAGACTTCGGCGGGCACCATCCCGATCCGAACCTGATCCACGCGAAAGAACTCTACGACCTCATGATGTCGCCCGCCGCGCCCGATATCGGCGCGGCCTCGGACGGCGACGGCGACCGCAACCTCATCATCGGGCGCGGACGCTTCATCACCCCGTCGGACTCGCTCGCGATGCTCGCCGCCAACATCGAGATCGCGCCGGCCTATCGCGGCCGCCTCGCCGGGATCGCCCGCTCGATGCCCACCAGCGCCGCCGCCGACCGTGTCGCCGAAGCGCTGGGCGTGCCTTGCTTCGAGACGCCGACCGGCTGGAAGTTCTTCGGCAACCTCCTCGATGCGGGCAAGGTCACCATCTGCGGCGAGGAAAGCGCGGGGACCGGCTCGGACCACGTCCGCGAGAAGGACGGGCTGTGGGCCGTACTGCTCTGGCTCAACATCCTGGCCGTGCGCGGGATCAGCGTCGACACGCTGGCGAAGGAGCACTGGGCGCGCTACGGGCGCAACTACTATGCCCGGCACGACTACGAGGGCATCGAAACCGCCGGTGCCAACGCGCTGATGGACGGCCTCAAGGCGCAGCTGGCGACGCTTCCGGGCAAGAGCTTCGGTCCGCAGGTCGTCAGCCATGCCGACAGCTTCTCGTATACCGACCCGGTCGACGGATCGGTGAGCGCCAACCAGGGCATCCGCGTGCTGTTCGAGGATGGCAGCCGCATCGTCTTCCGCCTCTCGGGCACCGGGACGCAAGGGGCGACGCTGCGCGTCTACCTCGAACGCTACGAGCCGCGCTCGGGCCATCTCGACGCCGGGACCGGCACGATGCTGGAGCCGCAGGTCGCGGCAGCGGAGGCGATTGCCGGGATCGTCGCCCACACCGGCCGGACGGCGCCCGACGTCGTGACCTGACGGCCGCGCCGTCGCAAGGTGACAAGGTTTACACGGTTTACACAGTCCTGCGGATAGCTTTCTGGGCCGGAAAGCGTCGCCTTGTGTCGTGCGCAGTCCTGTTGCGATGCTGCCCATCGGGTGACGAGCGGCGTGCGGAGCGGAGCGGGGCGGCGGCGGGTCATGCTGGCACCCTATCGCGACCGGGCGGGTGTAGGAAAACCTTCCGTCGATCCACGTCGTCCCCGCCTTGACCGGGGACCGCTGGGAAAGCTGCCCCCAAACTGCGGCGAGGCAAGAGGCGGCAGGGACTGATCGCATGGCCGCGCCTCAAGGATACACGAAGGCCCCGGTCGAGCCGGGGATGACGAGTCCGCTCCTGCGATGAATTGGATATGTTGCGCTGTTATGGGCGCTAGTTTGTGCTGAAAATCCGCGTTTTGGGCATATGCGTGTATACATCTAAGCCCAATCCGCTCTTGCCGCCTCGCCCTTGAAGCGGCATCACGCTGGGCGAGAGAGGACCCCGCCCATGAGCAAGCACATCCATCTGGTCAGCTTCCTGATCAATTCGCCGATCAACCACACGGTGCTCAGCTGGTCGCAGCCGGGCGACAACCGGCTCGACGCGCTGCACGATCTCAAGCTCTGGCAGGATCTGGCCCAGACGCTGGAGCGCGGGCGCTTCGACGGCATCTTCTTCGCCGACACCCCCGGCGTGTTCGACCGCTACCGGGACAGCCACGAGGACGCGGTGAAGTACGGCGTGTGCTGGCCCTGCATGGACCCCGTGGTGCTGCTTTCCGCACTCGCCGCCGCCACGACCCATCTCGGCCTTGCGGCGACGATGTCGACGAGTTCGTACCAGCCCTGGACGATCGTGCGCCAGCTTGGCACGCTCGACTACCTGTCGGGAGGGCGCGTCGGGTGGAATATCGTCACCGGCCACTTGCGCGGCGAGCACCGCGCGCTCGGCCTGCACCAGCTCGAACACGACCGCCGCTACGACCGCGCCGACGAATACATGGAGGTTTGCTACAAGCTCTGGAACTCGGTGAAGCCGGGCGCCGTGCTGGCCGACCGCGAGGCGGGCATCTACGCCGATCCCTCCAAGGTCGAGTTCATCGACCATCAGGGCGAGTTCTTCTCCTGCCAGACCGTATCGCCCGTGCTGCCCTCGCCGCAGGGGCACCCGGTGCTGTTCCAGGCGGGCAGTTCCGGACGCGGCCAGCAGTTCGCGGTCAGCCATGCCGACGTGGTGTTCTCGATCCAGCCCAACGTGCCGGGCATGAAGCGGTTCATGACCAATCTTGAGGACGCGGCCAAGGCGGCGGGCAAGAAGACGCCGGGCGTCAGCTTCGGTATCCAGCCCATCGTCGGCGGCACCGAGGAGGAGGCTAAGCGCAAGCTCGCCGACCTCGTCGAGAAGTTGCCGATCGACGGCTGCCTCGCGCGGCTGTCGGGCACCATGGGCGTGGACTTCGCGGGCATGGAACTCGACCAGCCGCTCGCCGAGATCGAGACGCAGGCCTCGCAGGGGCTGATGAAGGCCTTCTCCAACATCGAGGGCGACAAGCCGCTGACCTTGCGCGAAGTGGCGATCCGCTGGGGCCTGGCGGTCGGCAAGCCGCAGATCGTCGGTACGCCCGAGCAGGTCGCTTCCGAGATGGAGCGTATCTGGCGCGAAACCGGCTGCTACGGCTACATCGTGACCCCCACCGTCATGGCGAGTTCGGTGACGGACTTCGTCGACCAGGTGGTGCCGATCCTGCAGGAACGCGGCGTCTACCGCACCGAGTACGAAGGCACGACCCTGCGCGAGAACCTGGGGCTCTGATGAAGGCTCATAACATTGCGCAGGTGAGGGAACTGGCGAGGCGCCGCCTGCCGCGCGCGATATGGGAGTTCATCGAGCGCGGCACCGAGGACGACCTGCTGGTGAACCGCAACGTCTCGGCGTTGCAGGACGTGCGGCTCCTGCCGCGCACCTTGCGCGACGTATCGGCGCGCTCGGCGGAGATCGAGCTGTTCGGCCGCCGCCAGCCGCTGCCACTGGTGATCGCGCCGACCGGCGTCTCCGACCTGCTCTGGCACCGGGGCGAGCGGGCCATCGCCTCTGCCGCGGCGTCGGCGGGCATCCCCTTCACCCAGACCACCAGCTCGACCACCAGCTTCGCCGACATCGCGAAGTGCGCCACTTCGGGCCACTGGATGCAGATGTACCTGTGGGAGCGGCGTGACCTGTCGTGGCAGGTGGTGGACGCCGCGCGCGAGAACGGGGCGGACGTCATCGTCCTCACCGTCGACACGCCGATGTGGCCGCTGCGCGAATTCAACAAGCGCGCCGGCATGTCGAACCCGATCCGGCCGAACGCGACGCTGGTGTCGGACTTCCTCAAGCGGCCCTCGTGGTTCGCCTCGGTGATCTGCCGCTATTATCTGGAGGGCGGACTGCCGCAGTTCGCCAACTATCCGCCAGAGGTCGGCGGCAAGCTGACCGGGACCGTCAGCCGCGTCGCCAACTCGGCCTCGGTCAACTGGGCGGACGTGGACGAGTTGCGCCGCCGCTGGCCGGGCAAGCTGGTCGTCAAGGGCGTGCTCTCGGCCGATGACGCCCGGATCGCGCTCGACCACGGGGTTGACGGCATCGCGGTGTCGAACCACGGCGGCCGCAACTTCGACAGCTCGCCGCCCGCGATCGACGTGCTGGCCGGTATCGTCGACGCCGTGGGCGATCGCACCACCGTCCTGTTCGACAGCGGGGTCCGGCGCGGGGCCGACGTGCTCAAGGCGCTGGCGATCGGTGCGAAGGCGGTGCTGGTCGGCCGCGCCACGCTCTACGGTTGCGCTGCCGGGGGACAGGCAGGCGCCCGCCACGCGATAGACCTGCTGTCGAACGAGATCGACGTGGCCATGGCGATGCTGGGCGTGACCCGGCTCGACGAACTGGACCGTAGCTATCTGGTGCCGGGGACGTATCAGCGCTAGTGGGAATGCGGTCTTCCGTCATCGGCTCTGTATGTGAGCTTCGGGGAAATACGGGTTGTTTTCGCTGTTCATCATGATGGCGCTCGCGCTGGTCGGCTACAATGTGGTCAACGGACTGCGGACCGACCGCATATTCATGAAACAGGATTTCGTGGCACGGCAACGGGAGCCGTTCCTGTTCTGGATGACCGTGGTGGGGAACAGCCTGTTCTGTCTGGTCGCACTGGCAATGCTGATCGGGCTTGCCAGCGGGTTCATTGCCAGAAGCTAGGCGCGCTCTTCCGCTCCTCGTCGAGTGCCCTTAGCCGTTCGGCCGTGTCTGCATCCCCCAGCAGCACCGCGAGCGGCGCATCGAGCCTTCGCCGCCAGTTCGGGTGCTCGGTGATCGTGCCCGGCAGGTTCGGCTGCTCGACTTGCGCCAGCAGGTCCTCGAGCGGGGCGATCGCCAGTACGCAGGGGGTGCGGCCGATATGGCGCAGCGCCGCCTCGACCACCGGCGCCGGGTTCTCGGGCAGGGGGCGGGGCGCGGCGTCGCCGGTCAGGGTCGCCCAGAGCAGGCCCCGGTCCCAGTCGCGGCGCAACTCTGCCTCGGCGCGGGTGGTGCCGGGGGGCAGGCGGCCGAGGCGTTCGGCCCAGTCGATGTCGGCGCCGCTCCACCAGCCGGCGACGGTGGCGGTGTCGTGGGTGCCGGTCATGGCGACGGCCTGTGTGTCGTAGTCCGCCGCGCCGATGAAGCCGTCGTCAGCGGCGCGCTCGAACCAGAGGACGCGCATGCCCAGCATTCCGCGCGCGGTGATGGCGGGGCCGAAGCCGTGCG
>DATKFS010000084.1:0-6808 GCA_035511275.1 Novosphingobium sp. | reverse complement strand
GCCGAGCTGGCTCTGGGCATAGTCGGTGATGCCGACGGTGCCGAGGTCGCCCTCGACTTCGATCCACTCGTGATCTTCGGAATAATAGCGGGTCATGGTGAGGTCCTCAGCGGTGGTAGCGGTGGGGGACGAAGGGCATCGGCACGACTTTTGCGTCGAGCCGCTTGCCCCGCATTTCGATGGTAAGAGCGGTGCCCTCGGCCGCGAGGGCGGTATCGACGTAAGCCATGGCAATGGGGTGCTGCATCGAGGGCGAGAAACCGCCTGAAGTCACAATACCAACTTCCTGATCGTCATGGAAAACCTTGGCGCCTTCACGCGCCGCCATCCGCCCCTCGAGGGTCAGGCCGATGCGGCGACGGGGGGTCCCGTCCGCAAGGTCGCGGATCACGCGATCCGCGCCAGGGAAGCCGCCTTCGATACGGCGACGCTTGTTGATCGCGAACTTGAGATCGGCATCGACGGCGCTGGTCTCGGGGGACAGGTCGTGCCCGTAAAGCGGGAGGCCGGCCTCCAGACGCAGGGAGTCGCGCGCACCGAGCCCGATCGGCTTCACCTCGGGCTCCCCACAAAGCAGGCGCGCCACGCTCTCGGCCGCCTCGCCGGGGATCGAGATTTCGAAACCGTCCTCGCCGGTATAACCCGAACGGCTGATCCAGGCCTCGACGCCGCCGAGCGTGAACTGGCCGCCCTTCATGAAGGTCAGCGCGGAGAGCGGATACTCGCCCTTGGCATGGCGCTCCAGCACCGCGAAGGCCTTCGGGCCCTGCAACGCGAGAAGCGCGTTCTCGTCGAGGTGATTGAGCGTTACTGCGTCGGGCAGCAGTTCGCGCAGGGTGCCGATGTCGTCCCATTTCGTCGCGCCGTTGACCACGAGGTAGAAGCCGGTCTTCCAGCGCGTGATCATCAGGTCATCAAGGATGCCGCCTTCCTCGTCGAGCAGCAGCGAATAGCGGACCGCGCCGAGCTTCAGCGTCGACAGGTCGATCGGCAGCGCCGCTTCGAGCGAGGCCTCGATCTCCGGGGTCAGGCCATCCTCGCCGGAAACGTAGACCTGGCCCATGTGGCTGACGTCAAACAGGCCCGCATTCTCGCGAGTCCACAGATGCTCGGCCATGATGCCCTCATACTGGACGGGCATCATGTAGCCGGCAAATTCGACCATCCGTCCACCCTGGTCGCGATGCCAGGCATCCAGCGGCAGGGTCAGCGGGGCGAGATCTTCGACGCCCTCGTCATCGTCGGAAACAGGGTATTCGCTCAAGACACGACTCCGCAACACGCATGGCACACCATTCCGGTGCCCCCTCTGTCACGGAAACCTGAGAGCTTCCCCGGCGTCATCCGCAATGGGACAGACCGGGTTACACCTTCGGCGGCCACCTGCCTTCAAGGCCGGAAGCACTTTCCAGAGTATCGCTGTAGACGCCGCGCGGTCCTTTTGCCTGAGAGATTCCGGGGCGGTTGCTCCTTCGGCGCCTTGTACGACGAATCGCCAAGGTCTCTCCCGCGCGTGTCAGCGAGTGCCCAAGCCTTGGTTCAGGGCCCGGGCCGAGTCAACGACCGGTTGCGTCGCGCTGCAGGTTATCGGCGGAAACCTCAAGTGCTGCGGAGGGAGGGAGGGCCATCGACCTGGCCATGCCGCGCAAGGCGCCATGCTCGTGGACGAAGCGGCCGCCGCCGTTGTTTCCGGCCAGCGCAAGGATCGCGCGCGCAACGTCGCGCGCGCGGATCGAGCGGAACCGACGCCAGCGGCCGTGGAGGACGAGAACGTCGGCCAGCGGGCCAAGGACCTGGGCCACCCATTCGAGGGGACGCCGCTCCTGCCGCCTGCCGCGCAGCAACGCGGGTCGCAGCACGTCCAGCCGGGGGAAACCGAGCCTTCCCAGCGCTTCCTCCGTCTCACCCTTGACGCTGAGGTAGAAGTTCTTCGCGCCCTTTTCGGCGCCGACCGAGGACACCACGATCATATGCTCGATCCCCTCATCACGCGCCGCCTCTGCGGCGAAGCGGACGAGATCATGATCGATGGCGCGGAACTGTTCCTGGCTACCCGCCGCCCTGATCGTGGTGCCCAGCGCGCAGACCAGCACGTCGGCCCGCGCCGCGCGGATCAGTTCGGGCCAGTCGATCGGCTCGCCCACCAGCATCTCCATGCGGGCGCCCGGCGGCAGCACCGCCTCGCGCCGCCCGACGCCGATCACGCGGACATCATTCCGGCCGACCGCCTCGGCGATCAGCGCGGAACCGACCAGCCCGGTCGCCCCGACCAGGCAGATGCGCGTTGCCCCCTGCACCATCGTCAGGTCCTAGACATTGCTCAGGCCTTCCGGCGTGCGGCCGTAGATGTCGGCATGGCGGGCGATGGCGAAACGATCCGTCATGCCCGCGATGTAGTCGGCGATGTGGCGGCTGCGCTCTGGCTCGAAGCGGGGCATCGTGTCGATCCAGCTCTCCTCCATCAGCACGGGCTCCTGCGAATAGGCCGCATAGAGTTCGGCCAACACGGCACGGGCGCGCTTCGCGGTTTCCATCTGCTCGGGATGGTAATAGAGCTTGTCGTACATGAACCGCTTGAAGGCGCGCTCGCCCTCGGCCATCTCGGGAGAGAACGCCACCAGCGGCCGCCCGGCGGCACGCACGTCCTCGACGCTGCCGACGCCGACGAGGTTTGCCTGCGTCTGCGCGACGAGGTCGTTGACCATGACGCCGATCTGGCTGCGGATCAGTTCCGCCAGTTGCCGCTCGATGTCGACGCCCGGATAGCGCCGCTCCACCTCGGCCCACTGGTTCGCCACGAAGGGGTGTGCAAGCAGTTCGTCGAGGTCGAGGAAGCCGGCGCGCAGGCCGTCGTCGATGTCGTGGTTGTCGTAGGCGATGTCGTCCGACAAGGCGGCCACCTGCGCTTCGAGCGAGGCATGGGTGTGAAGGTCCAGCGGATAGGCGGCGTCGAGCGCGGTCAGCGCCCAGCCGGGCTGCGAAACCGGGCCATTGTGCTTGGCCAGCCCTTCGAGCGTCTCCCAGGTGAGGTTGAGGCCGTCATGCTCGCAGTAGGGGCTGTCGACCCGCATGAGGGTGCGCAGGGTGTGGGCGTTGTGATCGAAGCCGCCGGCCTTGTGGAGCGCGGCGTTCAGCGCATCCTCTCCCGCGTGGCCGAACGGCGGATGGCCAATGTCGTGCGCCAGCGCCAGGGCCTCGGTCAGGTCTTCGTCGAGCCCGAGGATACGCGCTATGACGCGGGCGATCTGCGCCACTTCGAGGCTGTGGGTGAGGCGGACGCGATAGTGGTCCCCGTCGGGCGCGATGAAGACCTGGGTCTTGTAGCGCAGGCGACGGAACGCGATCGAGTGGATGATCCGGTCGCGATCGCGCTGGTATGGGCTGCGCGCGCCGCGGGCGAGACCGTCGCCGGTAGAGAACTCGCGTCCGCGCGAGCGGCCGGGATCGGAAGCGTAGGGAGCCAGGTGGGATCTTGGGAACAAGCGCGCGGTCTCCGCGTGTGCGACGAAGGGCAGATGCCCCGCCCTAGCGGGCAAGACCGCTAATGCACAAGAGCGCCGAGGCATCGGTCATGCAGGCCAAGCCGTGCTTCAGGGGCGCAGCCGGTCGAGGCCCAGCAACGAGGCGAGGAAACAGGCCTCGAAAATCACCGAAAGGCAGATCAGCAGCACCCAGTAGCGCCTGCCGATCTGGTAGAGCTCGTCCGAATCCTTGCGGACTTCGGCCAGCGCTTCCGCCCGTATTTTCCGGGGATGCGCAGCGAGATATGCGTCGATCCTGCGGTCCCGGACGGCTGCGCGATGGACCTGCCATCCGGCCACCTTCAACTTGCGTTCGATGCTGCGCATCACCTGCCCGCGCGAAATCATCGAGGCACGAAGCGCGCGGGCGTGGTTCAGTCCAAGCACCGCCACTCCCAAGGGCACGATTCCCAGCAAGGCCCTGACCAGGGAACCGAGGTTCAGCCCGTCGCTCAGGAGACCGGCGTAGAACGCGGCCACGCCGGCAAGCGACAACTGGATGAACTGCCAGCGGATCTGGTGGGCCTTCTCGTTCCGGTCGAACAGCTGCTGGTAGTGGCACCTGAGGAATTCGACGTCGGCATCGTCGGGCTGCACGATCTCGTCCGCTTCCTGCACGGGAGAGGTCACCCCGCCGGGCACTGGCATCATCCGGCCTGCGGCGGACGCGTCGCGCCGCCTGCGCGGGCGGCGTCACACCGACGAAGCTGGCCCCCGAGGGGCATGTTCAGGACGCGATCAGGCCAACCACCAGCGCCACCACGACGACGCAGAACACGGTGCCCCAGGTCGCGGCCTTGATGAACGCGTTGTAGGTTTCGGTGGCCGCCTTGATGTCGTTGCCCGCCATGATCTCTTGTCCCCTGTCCATTTTCCGGTTCGGATGCCCCCCGCTCTAGCGAGCGCCCGGCCCGCGCTCAAGCCTGAACGCACCTTCGATCGCCATGACGGCGCGGCCCTCGCCCCCAATCTCAGGCTTAATCACGTATTTACCGGTTGCCTCTAAGTCTGCCGCTTCACCCCCCGGAGGCGAAGCAAGCGACGAACCATGGCGGACCTTGATCAACGCCTCCTCATGCTCATCGACGACGAACCGGCGCAGAGCCGGCTCATCTCCGCGCTGGCCTCGCGCGAGGGCTGGCGCACGCTGATCGTGCGTGACGCCGAAACCGCCATCGCCACGCTCGGCACGCGACAGGGCATGCAGTTGTCCGCGATCATCCTCGACCAGTGGGTCCCGGGGGACGACGCCTGCTCGCTGATCGCCGAACTGAAATCCCGCCGCCCCGCATTGCCGATCCTGATGCTGACCGCCAGCACCTCGCCGCTGCTCGCGGTAGAGGCGATGCGCGCCGGGGCGACCGACTATCTCATCAAGCCCGTCGCTCCCGACAGGCTGATGCATGCCCTGCGCTCGGCGACGACGTTGGAAGCCCCGCGCGACGAACTGGCGCCGCTCACCGAGAAGATGACGGCGAACCCCGATTTCGAATCGATGATCGGCGCCTCGCCCAACTTCCGCAAGGCGCTCGCCGTCGCCGCCAAGGCCGCGCGCGGTCACGCACCGGTGCTGATCGAGGGCGAGAGCGGGTCGGGCAAGGAAATGCTGATCCGGGCGATGCACGCGGCCTCCCCGCGCACGCGGATGCCGCTGCGGATCGTCAATGTCGGCGGGATGCCGGCGAACTCGATCGAATCCGTCCTGTTCGGCCACGAGAAAGGCGCATTTCCCGGAGCCTTCGACCGCCAGATCGGCGCGCTCCAGCATTGCGACGGCGCGACGCTGGCGCTCGACGAGATCGACAGCCTGCCGATCTCGGTGCAGGAGCGCCTCCTCGAAGCCATTCGCAAGGGCGACTGCCGCCCGATCGGGGCCCGCCACTCGTTCCGCGTGGACGTGCGGATCATCGCCGCCAGCAACCTTCCCCTTGCCGACATGGTCAGCCAGGACCTGTTCCTGCCGGAACTGCTGGACGCACTGTCGACCACGAAGGTCCACCTGCCCGCCTTGCGTGAGCGCACCGGCGATCTGCCCGCCCTTACCCGCTATTTCCTCGCGCGCATCGGCGAGCAGCCCGGATTGCGCGAACTTGGCGTGACCGACGGCGCGCTGTCGCTGCTGGCCGCTTACGACTGGCCGGGCAACGTCCGCCAGCTCCAGGCCGTTCTGTTCCGGGCAGCGGTGTTCTGCGACGGCGACGCGCTGACCTCGGACGATTTTCCACAGCTTCTCAACATTCTTGGCACAGGTTCATCCACAGTCGCCGGGAACCCGATGCAGGAGAGTTCGGGAGTGATGCTCTACACGCCCGACGGCCATCTCCGGCCGCTCGAGGAAATCGAGGCAGACGTCATCCGTCTTGCCATCGGGCTCTACCGCGGTCGCATGACCGAAGTCGCGCGGCGCCTGGGGATCGGCCGCTCCACGCTGTACCGCAAGCTCAGCGAACTGGGCATCGACAACGCCGCCTGAGCCGTCCACTCTCCCGCACAAAGGGAGACGGACGAGGCATGGACACGATCGCGCGGCTGGCCGCCATCGAGGATATCAAACAGCTCAAGGCCAGGTACTGGCGCGGGGTGGACGATGGCGACGCGGCGCTCGTCCGCTCGATCCTCGCCGTGGATTGCGTTCTCGACTACCGGGGATGCTGCACCGATCCGGTGACCGGGATCGACCACATGCCCGCAATGAACATGGTCCTCGAAGGGCGCGACAACTGGCCCGATGCCAAGGCGCCGATCGGCCCGCGCATCGTCACGGTGCATCAGGGCAACGACCCCGACATCACCATCGAAAGCGAGAGTGCGGCCAGCGGCATCTGGTGCTTCACCGACCGCTTCTTCGCGCCGCCGGGCGGCCCGTTCACACGCCTGACCGGCTGGGGCCGCTATCACGAGACGTATTCGAACCGGGGCGACGGCTGGAAGCTGGCGACCACCCGGATCGAACGGCTGCGCGTGGAGGTGGAATGACGGTCATGGGGGACTTCGAGGGCCGCTCGGCGCTGATAACCGGCGCCGGCTCTGGCATCGGGGCGGCTTGCGTCGCGCTACTGATCGAGCGCGGCGTGAGCGAACTCGTGCTGGTAGACCTCGACCCGGCCTCGCTCGACGGACTGGACATATCCCTGCCGACGCGGCGCTATGCCGGCGATGTCGCTGATCCCGCGCTATGGCAGCGGATCGAGCAGGAGTGCCCGCGACTGGATCTCGCGGTGCTGAACGCCGGCATCGCCGACTCCGCGCCGATCATGGACATCGACTTCGCGCAGTGGCGCAAGGTG
>DATKFS010000083.1:0-4451 GCA_035511275.1 Novosphingobium sp. | reverse complement strand
ATCCTCGGCAATCCGTTCTTCGTCATGGAGAAGAAGCAGGGCCGCGTGCCCGTCTCGATCCCGCCCTATGCGCGGGAGGGCTGGCTGCGGGATGCGACGCCGGAGCAACGGCGCAGGTTGTGGCAGGGCGCGGTCGAGCAGCTCGCGCTCATCCAGCGGGTGCCGGTCGACAAGGTCCGGTTCCTGACCGGCCCGGCGCACGCGCCGCAGGGCTGGGCGCAGGAGTGGGACAAATACCAGCGCTTCACCGCATGGCTCGAAGAGGTCGCGCCACAGCCGGTCCTGCGCGACGCGCTGGCGCGGCTGGAGGCGGCACGGCCGGCGCAGGACCCGGAGGGCCTCGTCTGGGGTGATGCGCGGATCGGCAACATGATGTTCGACGAGAACTTCGACGTCGTCGCGGTGATGGACTGGGAACAGCCCTCGCTCGGCGGGGCGCTCCACGACCTCGCGTGGTTCTGCACGCTGGCCGAGACGATGCATGGGCGGACGTCCAGCCACGGCGCCTACCTCGAAGGCATGGGCACGCGCGACGAGACGATCGCGCTGTGGGAGCAGGTCAGCGGGAAGTCGGCCGAGGGGCTGGAGTGGTACGAGGAGTTCACCCACTTCAAGATGAGCTGCACCGGCGTGCGCCTTGGCCACCTGCGCGGCACGCCGATGATGGACGAGGCGACGATGCGCCGGCGGCTCAAGGTGGCGTGAGGCGGGCAAGTTGACGTAGTACATGCGCGCGCCGTGCTCCTTGAAGGGCGCGGCGGGGGTTCGGATCGACGGTGTGAAAGAGCCGATGCGAACGTAGCAGGCGGCGGCGGTGTAGGAAAATCGGCCGCGGTCGAGCGGGGATACCGCAAAACGGGGGCACGCGGAGGCGCGGAGACGCGGAGGGCAGGGTGCTCTGCGGCAGCGCCGTTTTTCCTTTCGGCGGTGCGTTTTCCTCGAGGTTGGCACGGAAGGTGAGCCTGCGGCGCGACGCGACGCCTCCGCGCCTTCGCGTGAACCTCTCAAATCCTCCCTGTCCCCGTAGGGGATGGGGAGGTGGCACCGACGCAGTCGGTGACGGAGGGGCCAGCAACCCCTCCACCACCCGCAGCGCGGGCGGCCCCGCTCCCCATCGCCTTGCGACAGGGAGGATCTGGGAAACGGCGTCCTCTCCACATCCGTCGCGGCCACGCCACACCTCGCCTCTTGACCCGCCTTCGACGGCGGGGCACCCCAGCGTCATGACAACAAAGACCAGGAACGTCGCGAGCCTGGCACTGACCTCGCTCGCGCTCGCCATCGCCGTGCCTTCCGCAATCGCGCAGGCCCCCACCGACACCATGATGAACGAGCAGGTGAAATCCTACGACTGGGTGCGACCCCAGGCGGACTACGTGCGCAAGACCGTGATGGTGCCGATGCGCGACGGCAAGAAGCTCTACACCGTCATCGTCTATCGCAAGGGCACCACCGACGCGCCGATCCTGCTCAGCCGCACGCCCTACAACGCGGAGCGGATGACCAGCCGCAACCGCAGCCAGAAGATCGAGGAAATCCTGCCCGTCGCCGACGCCGAGTTCGTCAACGACGGCTACATCCGCGTCTACCAGGACGTGCGCGGGCTCGACGGGTCCGAGGGCGACTACGTGATGAACCGCCCCCTGCGCGGGCCGCTGAACAAGACGAAAGTCGATCACGCCACCGACGCCTACGACACGATCGACTGGCTGGTGAAGAACGTGAAGGAAAGCAACGGCAAGGTCGGCATCACCGGCTCGTCGTACCTCGGCTTCACTTCGCTGATGGCGCTGGTCGATCCGCATCCGGCGCTCAAGGCCTCGGTGCCGCAGAGCCCGATGGTCGACGGCTGGATGGGCGACGACTGGTTCCACAACGGCGCCTTCCGCACCATGGGCCTCGACTACGATCTGGGCCAGACGGTCAAGAAGGGCGGCGGCGCGGTGCCGCGCGGGACCGGCGACGACTACACGCACTACCTCTCGGTCGGCTCCGCGCGCGACTATGCCGAGGCCTACGGGCTCACCGACCTGCCGGTGGTGCGCAAGATGCTCGAGCATCCCGCCTACGACGCATGGTGGCAGGGGCAGGCGGTCGACAAGCTGCTGGCCGCGCGCAAGCTGACGGTGCCTACGATGCTGGTGGTCGGCCAGTGGGACCAGGAGGACAGCTACGGCGCCCCGGCGGTCTACCAGGCGCTGCGCGGCGCGGGCACGCCGAGCGACATGGTGAGCCTCGTCATCGGCCCCTGGCGCCATTCGCAGGTCAACTACGAGGCGCGCTCGCTCGGCGCGCTCAAGTGGGAGGGCGATACCGGCCTGCAGTTCCGCAAGCAGTACATGAAGCCCTTCCTCGACTGCCACCTGAAGACCAATGCCCCGGCCTGCGACACGCCGCCGGTGCTGACGTACGCGACCGGCGAGAACCGCTGGGAAGTCTCGCAGGCGTGGCCGGCGGGCACCTACACGCCGCTCTACCTCGGCGCGAACTACGGCCTTTCGTGGAGCAAGCCGCAGGCGGGAACCGACAGCTACGTGTCCGACCCGGCCAAGCCGGTGCCGATGCTGCCGCGTCCGATCACCATGTCGGGCGAGGAGTGGAAGACCTGGCTCGTCCACGACCAGCGCTTCGTCGACGGGCGCACCGACGTGCTCAGCTACCAGACCGGCGTGCTCGACAAGCCGCTGCACATCAAGGGCGCGCCCAAGGTGGACCTGCGCGCGGCGACGTCGGGCCGCGACAGCGACTACGTGGTCAAGCTGATCGACGTCTACCCGGCGGAGAACAGCGGCGATCCGACGATGGCGGGCTACCAGCTCGGCATCGGCATCGAGATCTTCCGCGGCCGCTACGTCGGCGGGTTCGACAAGCCGCAGCCGCTGGAGCCGGGCAAGGTCTACGACTTCAAGTGGGCGCTGCCCAACGTCGACCACGTCTTCCTGCCGGGCCATCGGATCATGGTGCAGGTGCAGTCCAGCCTGTTCCCGCTCTATGACCGCAACCCCCAGAGCTGGGTGCCATCCATCATGGAGGCGAAGCCCAGCGACTATGTGAAGGCCACCGAGACGATACACTGGGGCGGCGACTCGGCCAGCGCCGTCTGGCTGCCGATCGCACAGGACTGAGGCAGGGGAGAACCACTCCCCGCCGCAAAACGGGGAGTGGATATGTCCGGAGCATTCGATCTGGCGGGCCGTGTCGCGCTCGTTACCGGCGGGGCGAGCGGCATCGGCGCGGGCATCTGCGAGGTGCTGACCGAAGCGGGCGTCCGCGTGGTCATCGCCGACCGCGACGAGGCCGGGGCGCGGGCCCGGATGGACGAGGGCGCGGCGGCGGACTTCGTCGCCGTGGACCTGACCGACGAAGCCTCGATCGTCGCCGCCTGCGCCGAAGTGGTGGAGCGTCACGGCGCGCCCTGGCTTCTGGTCAACAATGCGGGGCTCCAGCACCGCGAGATGCTGCTCGACGCCACGGCCGCGCACTGGGAGCGGATCAACGCCGTCAATGCCCGCGCGCCCTTCCTGATGATCCGCGAAGTCGCGCGCGCGATGATCGCGGGCGGGGCGGCCGGAAGTGGCGGCGGACGGATCGTCAACTGCGCTTCGTCCGGCCTCGTCGGCCAGTTCGTGCAGGGCCTCGCCGCCTATACCGCGAGCAAGGGCGCGATCGCCGCGCTGACCACCGCCGCCGCGTTCGAGCTGGCGGAGCACGGCATCACCGTCAACACCGTGCTGCCCGGCGGTGTCGGCACCCCCGGCGCGATCGGCGCGGAAGGGCCGCCGCCGGTGGGTCCCGGCAATCGCCGCCCGCCGCTCGGCACCTGCACCCCGCGCGACATCGCGTCCGCCGTGCTCTACTTCGCGACCCCGATGGCCGCGCGCGTCACCAACCAGGTGCTGGCGGTGGACGGCGGCTTCACGGTGACCTGAGCAACGCAAAAGGGCCGCACCCTGCGGCGCGGCCCTTGCTGTATCGTATCCCGCAGGAGCTTACTTCGGCGGCATCCGGATCGCGCCGTCGAGGCGGATGCACTGGCCGTTGAAGTAGGTGTTGCGCGCCAGTTCCAGCACGAAGGAGCCGAACTCCTCCGGCTTGCCGAGGCGGCGGGGGAAGGGCACGGCCTTGCCGAGGTTCTCGTAGACCTCGGGGGCGTGCTCCTTGACGCGCAGCATCGGCGGGGTGGCGAACGTGCCGGGCATGATCGCGTTGACGCGGATGCCGAGGTCCATGAGGTCGCGCGCCATCGGCAGGACCATGGCGTTCACGGCGCCCTTGCCGCCGCCGTAGGCGACCTGGCCGACCTGTCCGTCCTGGGCCGCGGCGGAGGAGGTGAGGATGATCGTCCCGCGCTCGCCGTCGTCGTTGAGCGGATCGGCATTGGCCATGCCCAGCGCCGCGATCGAGGCGACGCGGTACGAGGCGGTGAAGATGCCCTCGGCCGACTTCGAGAT
>DATKFS010000082.1:0-13589 GCA_035511275.1 Novosphingobium sp. | reverse complement strand
AGGCCCTGCCGAAGGCGGGGCCAGGGTGTCCCCGACAATGGCAATCAGCATCGGAAACCACCGCTGCCGACACGATGAGAGGTGCTCCAGAAACCGTCATGCCGAACGACCCGATAAGGCCCGGTATGAACGGCGGCACTGCCAAGTGCGAGGGCTGGTGAAGATGAATAATGCGGGCGCGCAGGCGACAGGAGTATCTTGAGGATGGCGGACAAAAGGGTCCGCCGCCTTACAGAAAGACCTCCATGTTCAGCCGTTATCCCTACGCCATCGACAGCATCACATGGCCGCCCAGCCATCCGCACCTGCCCGACACCGCCGAAGTCGGCCTGCCATCCTATCTCGTTCTCGCCGATGATGATCCCTCTGATGAGGAGTGGGACGACTACATCTTCGATGCACTCACGGCCAAGTTCGGCGTGCGCCCGGTCGAGTTCGGCGGCTTCGAACCGGCTGAATGATCGCGATGATGCTCGCGCGACGAGCGTTGCGCCGCCTCAATAGGGCAACCCTTGGCGATACAGATCGTGAGACGCGATAACCGTCTCATATGGGTTGTTCTTGACTTCAGAGACAACTGGAGCGAGTCGGCCTAAGAACCATACGAGACGGTCAGGAGCACCATGGGCAAAACACTGGGCTACGCGAGGATCAGTTCAGATCAGGGGCAGGACATCACCTCCCAGAAGGCGATGCTGGAATCGCTCGGCGCAGTGGTGGTGTTCGCCGATGTTGGCAACGGGTCGAAGTTGACGGGTCGCGACCAACTCGAAGCCGTCCTGCGCCTGCTCGAACCCGGCGACACCCTGTTGGCGCTCCATCCCGATCGTCTCGCCCGCGACACCGGCGATTTGCTGGCGATCGCCAAGCGCGTCATTGAGAAGAAGGCCGTGCTGCGGATCAATGACCCGGCCATCGTCATGGACGGGTCCGACATCATGGCCGAGGTGATGCTCACTGTCTTCGGATTGGTGGGGATGCTGGAAAAGCACTTCATCCGCGCCAGACAACGCCGGGGTATCGAGGCCCGGAAGTTGAAGAATGACGGCGGCTACAAGGGCCGTCCCGCAACGATCTCCCCTGACGCTGTGCGTGATCTTCGTGCGGAAGGTCTGGGTGCCACCCAGATCGCCAAGCAACTTGGGATCGGACGGGCATCGGTGTATCGGCTGCTCGCCGCCTGATCACAGAGTGCGCAGCCACTCGATCGCCTCATCGAACGACATCGCCTTCCCCGGCTGAGCCGCTGCCCGTTCGATCATCTCAACGAAGTCTGGATCGAGCGGATCGCCCCGGCAGATCGGGCAGGAGCGTCCATCCCCATCGTCGCCGCAGCGGTCATGCTCGACCTGCTCGACCTGCTCGCCCATGCCATCGTGCCGTGGGTTCGAATCCCGCCCTGTCATTCGAACTGCTGCTCCACTTCAGTGCGACAATCTGCTATCAATGAACCTCGAAATAGAACGCGATATCAGCGGGTTTTATGGCGTTGAACGGCTTCCCACCCTCTCCGCCAAGAACTTCCCCACAACATAGCAACGGCCTGCAAAGGCATGGTTTTCGGGGAATCCGCCGGGCCGTCTCCTCGCCCGCTAGTCCATGATCTCGCGGATTTTCCGGGCCAGGGTGTCCATCGCGAAGGGCTTGGTGATGAGGGTCATGTTGGGAGCGAGCTGGCCGTTGCCGATCACGGCGTTTTCCGCGTAGCCGGTGATGAACAGCACTTTGAGCACCGGCTTCATCACGAGCGCGGCGTCGGCGATCTGGCGGCCGTTCATGCCGCCGGGCAGACCGACGTCGGTGATGAGCAGGTCGATGCCGGGATGGGCCTGCAGGATCCGCATGGCGCTGCTGCCGTCGAACGCTTCGAGGACTTCGTAGCCGAGTTCCTGCGCGATCTCGACGACGAGCATCCGCACGGTGGGCTCGTCGTCCACCACGAGGACGCAGCCGGTGTGCGGCTGGATGGGGCTCATCGCCACGGTCGAGGGCGCGGCGTCGGCCCCGGTCGCGTCGTCCTCGCCGAAGTGGCGGGGGAGATAGATGCACATCGTCGTGCCGGTGCCGTGCTCCGTATAGATGCGGACCTGCCCGCCCGATTGCCGCGCGAAGCCGTAGATCATCGAGAGGCCGAGGCCGGTCCCCTCGCCGATGGGCTTGGTGGTGAAGAACGGATCGAAGGCGCGCGCGACCACGTCCTCGGTCATGCCGGTGCCGGTGTCGGTCACGCAGATCGAGACGTACTGGCCCGGATCGAGGTCGCGCTGGCGCGCGGCGCGCTCGTCGAGCCACTTGTTCGCCGTCTCGACGGTGATCCTGCCGCCGTGAGGCATCGCGTCGCGCGCGTTGATGCACAAGTTGATGATCGCGTTCTCGAGCTGGTTGGGGTCGACCAGCGTGGTCCACAGCCCGGCCTTGCCGACCGTCTCGACCTCGACCTGCGGGCCGACGGTGCGGCGCACGAGTTCCTCGAGGTCGAAGATCAGGCGGTTCACGTCGGTGGGCTTGGGGTCCAGCGTCTGCCGGCGCGAGAAGGCGAGCAGGCGATGGGTGAGCGCCGCCGCGCGGCGCACCGCGCCCTGAGCGGCGATCGAGTACTTCTCCAGTTCGTTGACGCGGCCCTGCGCGATGCGGATCTGCATCATTTCCAGCGCGCCGGAGATGCCGGTCAGCAGGTTGTTGAAATCGTGCGCGAGGCCGCCGGTGAGCTGGCCGACCGCCTCCATCTTCTGGGACTGGCGCAGGGCGTCCTCAGCACGGTCGCGCTCGGCGGTCTTGGTTTCCACTTCCTCGACGAGCCGGCGGCGTTCCTCTTCGAGCTGGCGTTCCACCGCCTTGCGCGCCGACACGTCGAGCATCGCGCCGACCATGCGCAAGGGTGCGCCGCTGCCGTCGCGAATGACGAAGCCGCGGTCGAGGACGTCGGCATAACTGCCGTCGGCGCGGGCGAAGCGGTACTCGTCCGCCCATTCGGTGCCGGAGCCGTCGATGACCTCGTGGATGCTGGCGTCGATCCGGTTCCGGTCGTCGGGGTGGATATGGCCGATCCACCATTCGCCGGTCGGCTCGACGGTTTCGAGGACATGGCCGTAAGCGCGTTCCAGCGCCTCGTTCCAGGTGACGTGGTTGCCGCGCAGGTCCCAGTCCCACACGGCGTCGTTGGTGGCCCGGCCTGCGAGGCGCAGGCGTTCGCCGATCTCGCGCAGCGCGGCGGTGGCCTTGCGATCGCGGGTCACGTCCTGCACCGTCCCGATCAGGCGGACAGGCTCGCGACCGTCGAAGAAGGCGATCCCGTGCGCGCTGATGTGCCGCAGTACCCCGTCCTCGATGCCGATGGTGCGGTATTCCACCTCGAAGCGGTGGTCGCCATCGGGATCGAGCGAGGCGGCGACGGCCCGGTCGGCGCGCTCCCGGTCGTCGGGGTGGAGGCCGGCGAGGAAGGCGGTTTCGTAGGTCACCGAAGCGTCCGCGCCGAGCCCGAAGAGGGCGCGGCAGCGCTCGTCCCAGGTCAGGGTGCCTTCGCGCGGGCGGTAGTCGAAACGGCCGAGTTCGGCGGCGGAGGCGGCGAGTTCGAGTTCCTCGCGGCTGCGCTCCAACGCGCGTTCGGTGCGGCGGCGCTCGGTCAGGTCGGAGAACAGGATGGCGACGTGATGCTGCTCAGGCTCGTCGACGCGGTAGGCGTGGACGAGATACCAGCGGTCGTCGAGCGCCTGGGCCGGAAGCTCGACGCGTTCGGCGACGCCCGTGCGCGCGACGCGGCCGTAGAGGTCGAACCAGTGCTGTTCGTGCGTCGGCGCGATCTCGCGCATCCACCGGCCGGTGCCTTCCTCGATGCCGGTGTATTCCCTGAAGGATCCGTTGATTTCCAGGAAGCGGTAGTCGAGCGCGGTGCCGTCCGCGTCGAACTTGACCTCCACCACGCAGAAGCCGGCATCGACGGAGTTGAGCAGCGAGCGATAACGCTGCTCGCTGGCGCGCAGGGCCTCTTCGCTGCGCGCCCGGTCGAGCGCCTCGCGGGTGCGCAGGGCGAGGTCCTCGACCATGGCGATCTCGGCGATGGACCAGTCGCGCGGGGCGGATTCGTGGACGTAGAGGATGCTGTCGAGTTCGCCTTCGCGCGCGATCGGGCAGACGATGAGCGCGCGCGTGCCGATGCCCGCCCAGCCTTCGGCATAGCCGGCGGTGCGCGGATCGGCCTCGTTGTCCGCCACCACCAGCGTGCGTCCCGCGCGCAATTCGGCGATCGCTTCCGGACCGAAGCTGTCGAGCAGGCGGGCTTCCCCGGCGAGACCGGGGAGCGATCCCGACCAGTCGCTTTCGACGCTCACGCTCCCGCCGTCCGCGCTGACCGTCCCGAAGCCGCAGCGTCCGGCACCGAGCTGGCGGCCGAGCAGGGAGGTCGCGGTGGCGAGGATTTCCGCCGCATCGTCGAGCCGGCGCAGATGGTCCAGCAGCACGAGCTGGAAAGCCTGCCGCTCGAGCAGCTGCTCGTGGCTCAATTCCTTCGATCGAGGCATCCTGTCGTGAACCCATCCCTGTTGCCGCCGTGGACCACGTCGATCCCAGCGAAACGAAAGTCGCGGCGTCGCAGGTCGTTCCACCGACGCCGGGCTATCGACCGGCACAGGGATAGGCGCTCGCCCCGTGCTCTGCCAGCATCTTCGTGCCGCGGATGCAATCGATGACACTCTGTGTCGTTCCTGCACATTTCCCCCTGCGGGCAACAGGTTGTCACGCAACCAACCCCGTCGATGCGCATTGCCAAGGGCATGGCCGCCCGGGCCTTCGCGCCGGGCCCCGAAGGAGGAAACCTTGCCGCTCGCCCCGCCGCCCCGCGCCCCCGGCGCCCTGCATCCGCTCCATGCGATGCTGCTCGCCTTTCCCGTTGCCCTGTTTCCCGGGACATTGCTCGCGGATGTCACCTATCTCAACAGCTCGGAGATGCAGTGGTCGAACTTCGCGGCCTGGCTGAATGCCGGGGCACTGCTGTTCGGGGCGCCGGCACTGCTCTGGGCGGTGATCTCGGCGGTGCGCGGACCGGGGCGGCGCGCTTACGCCCTGCTGCTGGCGGCGACGTGGATTGCGGGGCTGGTCAACGCCTTCCAGCACAGCCGCGACGGGTGGAGTTCGGTCGGCACGACGGGGCTGGCGCTCTCGATCCTTTCGACGGTGCTGGTGCTGGCCGCCGGCTGGGCCGGTTACTCGGTGCCGCGCGGGGGGAGGCTGGCATGATGCACGTCCGCACCTTTGCCGCCGCGACCACCCTCGCCCTCGTCCTCGGCCTGTCCGGCTGCGGGAAGGGGCCGGACCTTGACCAGACCGGCCCGCGTCCCACCCTGCCGGGGCAGGATGAAACGCTGCTGCCGCCGATGAAGATCGCGCGGCCGGCGGGATGGGACGGCGCCATGCCCACGGTGCCGCAGGGCTTCACCATCACGCCGCTGGCGACGGGCCTCAAGATCCCGCGCCAGATGCTGGTGCTTCCCAACGGCGATGTCCTCGTGGCGGAGGGGCTCGGCGGCGGGGCGCCCAAGCTGCGGCCCAAGGATCTCATCGCCGGCTACATCAAGAGCCTTGGCAAGACCGGCACGAAGGGCGGCAACCGCGTCACCCTGCTGCGCGACGCCGACGGCGACGGGCGGGCGGAACTCAAGTCCGTGCTGATCGACAACCTCGACGCGCCCTACGGCCTCGCCCTCGTCGGCGGCGATCTCTACGTCGCGAACCAGGGCGCGCTGCTGCGCTTCCCCTATCGCCCGGGCCAGACGCGCATCGATGCGCCGGGCGTGGAAGTGACCAAGCTGCCCGCCAAGCCGAACCATCACTGGACCAAGTCGCTGGCGGCGAGCGCGGACGGCTCGAAGCTCTACGTCGGCATCGGCTCCAACAGCAACGTCGGCGAACGGGGCATGGCGGTGGAGGAGGAGCGGGCGGTCGTCTGGGAAATCGACCGTGCCAGCGGCGCGCACCGGACTTATGCCTCGGGCATCCGCAACCCCACCGCGCTCGCCATTAACCCGGCGACGCAGGCGCTCTGGGCCGTGGCGAACGAGCGCGACGAACTGGGCGCGCAGCTGGTGCCGGACTACCTGACCTCGGTGCGCCCCGGGGCGTTCTACGGCTGGCCCTACAGCTATTGGGGCGACCACGTGGACCCGCGCGTCCATCCCCAGAAGCCCGAAATGGTGCGCAAGGCCATCGCCCCGGACTACGCGCTGGGATCGCATGTCGCGGCGCTTGGCCTGAGCTTCGTGACGGGCGGCGGGTTCGGCGGCGGGTACTCCGACGGCGCCTTCGTGGGCGAGCACGGAAGCTGGAACCGGCAGGACCTCGCCGGGTACAAGGTGGTGTGGATTCCCTTCACCAATGGCCGTCCGAACGGCAAGCCGCAGGACTTCGTGACCGGGTTCATCGGCAAGGACGGCAAGGCGCGCGGGCGTCCCGTAGGCGTCACCTACAATGCCCTTGACCGTACATTGCTGGTCGCCGACGACCTCTCGAACACGGTCTGGCGCATCGCCCCCACTCCGCGCGGCGGGACGCGGTGATGGCGTCGCGGACGGTCCTCGCGATGCTGGGCTGGGGGCTGGCGGCGAGCGCCGCCAGCCCTGCGCTCGCCGACCCGATGCTGGCCGACTTCTCCTATGGCTGGCCGGTCGAGCATCATCGCTTCACCAGCCAGCGCGAGGCGGTCGAGATGGCCTACCTCGACGTGCGGGCGGAAAAGCCCAACGGTCGCACGGCGGTGCTGCTCCATGGCAAGAACTTTTGCGCGGGGAGCTGGGATACCACGATCCGGGCACTGTCCAGGGCGGGCTACCGGGTGATCGCGCCGGACCAGATCGGCTTCTGCAAGTCGAGCAAGCCGGACCGCTACCAGTACGGGCTGCATACGCTTGCGGCCAACACCCACGCGCTGCTGGCGGCGCTGAAGATCGAGAAGCCGGTGCTCGTCGGGCACAGCATGGGCGGGATGCTCGCCATGCGCTATGCCCTCCAGTATCCGGGCGAGCTGTCGCGGCTGGTGCTCGTCAACCCGCTGGGGCTGGAGGACTGGCGCGCGAAGGGCGTGCCGAACGCGACCGTCGATGCCCTCTACGCCACCGAGCGCAAGACCACCCGCGCCAGCATCAAGGGCTACCAGCAGGCGACGTACTATGCGGGCGAGTGGCGCCCCGCCTACGACCGCTGGGTCGACATGCTGGCCTCGATGTATGCCGGACCCGGCGGCGAGACGGTCGCCTGGCATCAGGCGCTGACCGCCGAGATGGTGTTCAACCAGCCCGTCAGCCACGAGATCGACCGCATCGCGGTGCCGACCGTGCTGATGATCGGCGAGAAGGACAACACCGCGATCGGCAAGGCCCGGGCCGACAAGGCGCTGCAGGCAAAGCTCGGCGACTATCCGCGGCTGGCGCGCGATGCCACGGCGCGCATCCCCGGCGCGCGGCTGGTCACTTATCCGGACTATGGCCATAGCCCGCAGGTGCAGGGCCCGGAGAAGTTCCACGCCGACCTGCTGGAAGCCCTGCGCTGACGGCGGGCCGGGCTCCGGCACCTGGCGTTCCGGCGGGGCACAGCAGGCGGAAGTGCGCGCCCCGCGCCGAGGGCAGCAGGTCCAGCTCGCCGCCATAGGCGTCCAGCAGCGAGCGCGCGATGGCCAGGCCGAGGCCGGTGCCGCCCTGTTCGCGCTTGCTGGTGAAGAACGGGTCGAAGATGCGCCCGGTGTCTGCCTCGGGCACGCCCGGCCCGTCGTCGACGAGGTCGAAACGCGCCATCGCGCCCTCCGCCGCCAGGGTGACGTCGAGCCGGGACGCGCCTGCCTGCCGTGCGTTCTCGGCCAGTGTCGCCAGCACCGATTCCAGCGCGCTCGCGTCCATCGCCACCATCGCGGGCGCTGCGGGGAGGTGCAGGGCGATCGCGAACCGCTCGCCCGAGAGCGCGTCGGCGACGGCGGCAAGCGCCTGCGCCGCATCGGCCACGGCGTCGGCCTCGCCCACCAGCACGTCGGCCCGCGCCAGCTCCATGAGCCGGCGGACCAGCCGCGACAGGCGCTCGGCATCGGCGGACATGTTGGCGAGGAAGCGCTCGCGCTGCGCCGGGGTCATGTCGCCGCCGTGGTCCTGCAGCAGTTCGATGGCACCGGCGATCGCCGCCAGCGGCGTCTTGAACTCGTGGCTGACCGAGGAGGCGAAGTCGCGCAGGTAGCGCGAGCGCTTGCCGATGCTGTCCGCCATCTGCTCGAAGTCCTGGAACAGCTGCCGGATCTCGACGACCTGCAGCGAGGGCTGGCGCGCCGCCACGCGCCGTCCGGACGAGAGTTCGCGCGTCGCCTCGCTCAGCCGCTCGATCGGGCGCACGATGGCGCGCGACAGGACCGCCGACAGCACGACGAGCGCCGCGAAGATCACCACCACGCCCAGCGCGATCTTGCCGCGATCCTCGTAGATGCCGAGGAACAGCGCGCGCGGCGAGCGCGACACCAGCAGCACGCCCACCACCTTGCCGTCCACGCTGATCGGCCGGGCATGGTGCAGCCGGATGTTGGCCGCCCGGCTCAGCCATTCGAGCGCATGGCGATGCACGTAGCCCTCGTTCTCGCGCAGCACCGTCGCCGGTCGGCCCTCCAGCGCGGCGCGCACTTCCGGCAGCCGTGCAAGGCTGCGCCCGGCCTCGCGGCCGTTGAGCAGGATGCCCTGCCGGTCGAGCATCAGGATCGAGGCGAGCGTCGTCACCTTGGTATCCCGGAACGCCGGCATCATCCGCCGGGCGAGCGCCAGCGCGGCGCCGTCGGGCGTGCGGCTGGTCGCGGCGGCGGCGGGACGCGGGGGCAGGATGGGGGATGAGCGCAGGTCCACCTCGGTCACCCGGTCGTAGTAGCGCTCGGGCGGGGGAGGGGGCGCGGCCTGCATCGGGATGCCCCGCGCGACGATCGCGGCCCCGGCGGCCAGCGCGGCGCCCTGCGCCACCAGCTCGGCCTCGGTGCGCCGCACCAGCGCGTTCTCGTAGACGCGCAGGAAAATCGCGCCGAAGCCGGGCAGCGTTGCCACGAACAGCAGCGTGCCCAGCAGCAGCGTGCGCAGGCGCAGGACCGGCCAGCGGCCGGCGATCCAGGCCTTGATCCGGGCGATCATGGAGCGGCCGTGGCTCCCGCGCAGGCGCCGAGCCGATAGCCGATCCCCGCGCGCGTCTCGATCACGTCGCTGCCGCCGGCCTCGGCGAACTTGCGGCGCAGGTTGCGCACGTGGCTGTCCACCGTGCGGTCGGTCAGCGCGAAGCCGGGGCCGCGAAACCGGTCGATGATCTGGTCGCGCGAGAAGATGCGCGAGGGCATGGCGAGCAGGGTGCGCAGGATCGTGAACTCGGTCACCGTCAGCCCCACCTCGCGCTCCTGCCAGCGTGCGGTCCAGCTTTCCGGGTCGAGGCTGAGCAGCCCGTGGCGCAGCACCGCGACGTTCTCCACCTGCGGCGCCCGCGCGGCGGTGCGGCGCAGGATCGCCATGGCCCGCGCCACCACCTCGCGCGGGGAGAACGGCTTCACCACGTAGTCGTCCCCGCCCAGCTCGATGCCGAGCACGCGGTCGATCTCGTCATCGCGCGAGGAGAGGAAGAAGATCGGCACCTCGCTGCCCGCGCGCAGGCGGCGGCAGACTTCGAGCCCGTCCATGCGCGGCATGTTGATGTCGAGGATGACGAGGTCGGGCGAGAGCCGCTCGACTTGCGCCAGCGCCTCCTCCCCGTCGCCCGCCTCGATGGTGTCGAGGCCCGCCTTGCCGAACGCGAAGACGAGAAGCTGGCGGATATGGGGATCGTCGTCGACGATCAGGATGGTGCTGGGCATGGGGCACAAGATCATCGCGTTTGCGCTCCTGTCAACTTGGGGCTGGGCGTGGGCACCGGGGACGGCACCAGCTTCCAGCGAAAGCCCGGACCCGGCGGAAAGGCGGCGAAACGCATGACGGTGTCTCCCTGAAGCAGGAGAAGACGATGCGCTGCGGCAGAACCAGAAACCCCTGTAGATCCCGACAATTGTTCGCGCAGTCGAAGTGCAGGATCGGTGCAGGATGCCATGAGGGTCGCGGATATGCGCCGTTCTTGACGACGATGGTCGCCAACTAACCCTGTCTATACGCTCTGCCATCCCCGAGCTGTACTTGCCGAAAAGAGGAAACGAACCCTAATCATTGCCTGCAATTCTAGTGGAGAGAAGAGATGAACTTGCGCGCAATGGTCCCGCTTTCGCTGACTGCCGTCCTCGCCTTGTCGGCCTGCGGCAGCGAGCCCGGCCGCGAAGCGATGGCGGTCGATGCTGCGGCTCCCGCCAAGAGCGGCGAGCGGTACGACGGGCACGAGGTCAGCCCGGTCCACCGCGTCGCCGCCGAGCCGGTCTCCACCTTCGCGGTCGACGTCGACACCGGCGCCTATGCCAACGTCCGCCGGATGCTGCTGGGCGGGCAGGCCGTCCCCGCCGCCGCCGTGCGCACCGAGGAGATGGTCAACTACTTCCGCTACGACTATCCGCTGCCCGCCACGCGCGAGGCACCGTTCAGCGTCACTACCGACCTTGCAACGACGCCGTGGAACCCCGCAACCCGCCTGCTGCGCATCGGCCTGCGCGGCTACGACGCCGACCGGTCCGAGCGACCGCCCGCCAACCTGGTGTTCATGGTCGACGTCTCGGGCTCGATGCAGGACGCCGACAAGTTGCCGCTCGTCAAGCAGGCGCTCTCGATCCTCGCCGACAACCTGCGCCCGGACGACCGCGTGTCGATCGTGACTTACGCCGGCTGGGTGGAAACCCTGGTGGAAGGATCGAGCGACCCCGCCGAGATCAAGGCGGCGCTCGCGGGGCTCGACGCGCAAGGGGCCACCGCAGGCGGCGCGGCGCTGTCGCTTGCCTACGACCTTGCCCGGGCGAACCGCATATCGGGCGGCATCAACCGCATCGTCATGGCTACCGACGGCGATTTCAACGTCGGCCTGTCGGACCAGCAGGGGCTCGAGGACATGGTCCGTGGCAACCGGGAGGACGGCATCACCCTCACCACGCTCGGCTTCGGGCAGGGCAACTACAACGATGCGATGATGGAAGCGGTGGCCGACCTCGGCAACGGCAACCACGCCTACATCGATAGCGCCATGGAAGCGCGCAAGGTGCTGGACGAGGAACTGTCCTCGACCCTCTTCACCATCGCGAAGGACGTGAAGGTGCAGGTCGAGTTCAACCCCGCGCAGGTCGAGCAGTACCGCCTGATCGGATACGAGAACCGCGCGCTGCGGGAGGAGGATTTCGCCGACGACGCCGTCGACGCGGGGGAGATCGGGGCGGGCCACCAGGTCACGGCGATCTACGAGATCGTGCCGGCAGGGTCTCCCGGATGGATCGCCCCGCGCAAGTACGCAGTCGCCGCACCGCGCCAGCAAGTCACTGGAAACGCTTCGGAACTGGCGACGGTGCGCCTGCGCTACAAGTTGCCCGAGGGCGCGGCCAGCCGGTCGATCGAGGCACCGGTCCCCGCGCGCCTGCTGGCGCAGGCCCACGCGCCGCAGGGCGACATGGCCTTCGCCGTGGCGGTCGCCGCATTCGGCCAGAAACTGCGCGGCGACAGCCGCCTCGGCGCCTACGGCTACGACGACATCGCGCGGCTGGCTGGCCCTCAGGCCGACTACTGGCGGCAGGAATTCGTCGAACTCGCCCGCCTGGCCGGGCAGTCCGGCGCCGAGGTCGCCCGCCCGCTGTAGGCAGCCGAGCGCGCTACAGCAGCCAGGCGATCGGCAGGCGCGAGGTCACCGCGATCAGGATGCGGTCGAACAGTTGCATACCGGGCTCGCGCGTCTGGACGGGCACGTTGAGGCCGCCTCCGGGCGTCCACTCCAGCCCGCCGTCGCGGTCGAGCGAGACGGCATAGGCGGCGTCGGGGATGATCGTCCCGAAGGCGTCCGCCACGTGGGCGGCGAACAGCGGGCTGTGGATGACGAAGCCGAGTTCGGTGTTCAGCCGCAGCGAGCGCTGGTCGAAATTGAACGAGCCGACGAACAGCCGCTGGCGGTCTACTGTGATGGTCTTGGCGTGGATCGTCGATGCGCCGGAGCGCAGCGCCGCGAACGATCCGCTGCCGGTGGCGCGCAGCCGGCTGCCCACGCCGAGCCGGTTGCCCTGCCGCCGCTGCTTCTTCGACGGGGCGTCGCGCACTTGCGCGGCGGTCTCGAACAGGCGCACGCCGGCCTTCAGCAACTGCTTGCGCCACGGGGCATAGCCGGCATGGACCAGCGCCACGTCGGTCGCGCCGTAGCCGTTGGTCAGCACGGTCACCCGCACGCCAGCCCGCGCGAGCGCCTCGAGCTGGTGCGCGCCCTCGGGGCCGGGCACGAAGTAGCCGGAAACGATGCCCAGTTCGCGCCGCGGATCGCCTATCGCGGTGTCCAGCTTGCCGGCCAGCAGGTCGCGGCGCCGGATGTCCTTGCGGACCTTGGCGGGATCGTCGCTGATCATCTCGACCCTGGCCCATTCGAGATCCAGCGTGCCCTGCGCCACCTCGCGCACGAGGGGGAGGCTGCGCAACCGCTCGACATAGCGGCGCGCCGAGGCGTCGCGTTCGACCACCGATGCCCGCGAGGCCAGCTTCGCACGCTGCCGCTCACTGACGTGGGGCAGGATCTGGTGCGCAGGGTAGGACGATTCGCAGGCCCAGTACCGCTCGAAGTCGGCCTCCACGTCGGCCACCACCGGCCCGATCGCCAGGACGTCGAGATCGACGAACAGCGAGCCGTCGCCGGCGCCGAAGTACTCGTCGCCGACGTTGCGCCCGCCGACGATCGTGACGGCCCCGTCCACCGTGAAACTCTTGTTGTGCATCCGGCGGTTGAGGCGGCCGAAGTCGGCCAGGAAGCCGATCGCCTTGGGAAAGCGGATGCGGAACGGATTGAAAAGGCGCACCTCGATGTTCGGATGGTCGTCGAGCGCGGACAGGATGTGGTCGAGCCCGGTGATGCCGTTGTCGTCGAGCAGCAGGCGAACCCGCACGCCTCGCCGGGCTGCCTCGTGCGCGGCTTCGAGCAGGAGCGTGCCGGTCCGGTCGCCGTGCCAGATGTAGTACTGGAGGTCGAGCGTCCGCTCCGCCGCCCGTGCCAGAAGCAGCCGGGCGGCGAAGGCATCGACGCCGTCGCTGAGCAGATGGACGCCCGAAAGCCCGGGGTGCCCGGCCGCCTGTGCCTGCGCCGCGCGCCGCAAGGTGCAGTCGTCCGACGGGGGCAGGGGAGGAGAAGCCGGAGCGATTCGCTGCGGCAGGCAACTGGCGAAGCGGACGGCGGCGCTCACGGCGATCGCTCCAGCCAAGCCGGCCGCTGCCGCCTTCCAACCGTTTACCCCTGCCATCAGTCGATCAACCTCGCTTCACATCGATCCGGACGCCGTATCCCGAGCGGCCACGGGACACTACGTAATCTGCGGTCGATCACATGCCAGTCGTCCCATGGGAACCGCACCGCCCTTTGTCGAACGCCCGGCGGTCCAATGGGCTGCTGGATGCGGCAAGACGGCGGAAATCCGCCATTCCGTTAAATTTGGTCACTTTTTTGAAAAAGGCGAT
>DATKFS010000081.1:0-1859 GCA_035511275.1 Novosphingobium sp. | reverse complement strand
ATTTCGTGGATCAGGCCGAACATCTCCTCCTCGCTCGACCATGCACCTTCCTCGATCCCGTAGCCCTTCAGGGCCTTGGGGGTGGAACCGCCACTCTGGTCCAGCGCGGCAATGAAACCATCGCCGTCTGCCATCTTGGCGGTCATGTCTGAATACTGCATGGTTTCTCCTCCTGAGTTGTTCAGCACTTGATTTCGAGACTATCCCGCAGGTGGTCATTTCGCAACTGCGGCAAAGGTCAATTCGGCAGCGCGCGCTCCTTCATCGGCTGCGGGATGCCGCCCCGCGACCGCAGCATCGCGTTGATGCGGGTGCGCAGCGGCAGGTCGACCCACCGCACCGCCGCCCACCCCAGCGCGACGCAGCAGGCGAGGTAGACGGCGCCCATCAGCACCGGGTTCCAGCCGAGGTCGTCCTTGAAGTAGCGCAGCGGCTCCATCAGCGCCCAGTGGACGGCGTAGACCGCATAGGACACCTCGCCGAGGGACCAGGCGAGCGGCGCGAGGGCGCGCGGCGGCTCGCAGCGGGCGCCCAGCCAGACCAGCAGCGGCGAGACGACGATGCTGCAGGCAAGGTCGTAGTACGCATCGGGCACCGTGGTCAGGTCCAGCATCAGCATGGCGGCGATAGCCACGAGGCAGGCGAAGCCCAGCCAGCCCGCGTGCCTGACTTCGGGCAGCGGCAGCCGGGCGAGCAGCACGCCTGCGGTGAACGACATCGTCGTGCGCACCATCGAGATGCCGACCTGATGCCACACCGCGCCGAGGTTGCCGCCCTCGTTCTCCAGCACCGCGAGGCCGAACCACCACGCCGCCACCAGCGTCACCGCCAGAAGCGCAAGCCGGGGCAACCGGAACAGCACCAGCACGAGGCCGAGGTTGGCGACCAGCTCGAAGAACAGCGACCACGCCGGGACGTTGAGCGGGAACAGCGTGTTCGTCACCGGCGAGGGCAGCATCAGCAGGTTGAACGGCAGCGCGCGCGCCATCATCCCGTAGCTATAGAGGTTGCCCTGCCCGGTGAAATGGTTCGAGATCGCCGAGAGCGTCGTCACCACGATGCCCACCAGGAACAGCGGGTAGAGCCGGACGACCCGCTGCTTCATGAAGGCCCAGGTCGTCAGCCCCGCCTGCCAGCGCGGCAGGTAGGTCTTGCAGAGCACGAAGCCCGAAAGCGCAAAGAAGAAGTCCACCGCGACGTAGCCGTGCGGGGCCTGCGAAATGTTGTAGTGGAACAGCGCGACGGCGAGCGCGGCGATCCCGCGCATGCCGTCGAGCGTGACGTACCGCCCTTCCCAGGGCGGCGCGACGGCATGACGATCCTGATTCATGCGCGCCGCATACTCGCTTTGCCCGGGTTTGTCGCGATCAGGCGGAAAGTGCTGCGACGCCCGGCAGTTCCTTGCCTTCCATCCATTCGAGGAAGGCGCCGCCCGCCGTCGAGATATAGGTGAAGTCCTGGGCCACGCCCGCATGGTTGAGCGCCGAGACGGTGTCTCCGCCCCCCGCGACCGACACCAGCGATCCTTCGACGGTCAGCGCCGCGGCGGTCTTGGCGAGCGCGACGGTGGCGGCATCGAAGGGCGCCATCTCGAACGCGCCGAGCGGGCCGTTCCAGACCAGCGTGCGGCAGGTCTTGAGCACGTCGCCCAGCGTTTCGGCGGCGGCCGGGCCGGCGTCGAGGATCATCTCGTCGGCGGCGACCTCGTGGACGTTGCAGGTCCGCAAGGAGGGTGGGTTGGCCGCGAATTCCTTCGAGACGACGACGTCGTAGGGCAGGTGCACGGTGCAGCCCGAAGCCTCGGCGGTGGCGAGAATTTCGTTGGCGGTGTTGGTCAGGTCGTGCTCGCAAAGCGACTT
>DATKFS010000080.1:0-4297 GCA_035511275.1 Novosphingobium sp. | reverse complement strand
CATCTTGAACCTGCCGGGAAACGGCAGCACATAAACCACGCCCACCCGGGTCAGTTCTCAATGGAAACCCCGGGTCACTTCTCAGTGGCAATCAACAGTCAGACTATCTCGATGAGCTGCGGGATGGAAACAATGTCGGCGGGCGGATTTCGGCCGGAAAGCTTGAGGCTAGCCCAAGCAGCTATCCCGGCAAGAATTGGTGACGAAACCTCGGACCAAACCACGTCGTGTCCGAGGTTTTGTAACACTTGCACTTCAATGCCGTCGTCCAGTGCGCCGACGGGCTGGCGCTCATCGGCCCAGGGCAGACGCTAGCCTGGCGCGCTGGTCGGCGTGCTTCTCTGGATTCCCGTCCCTAAGCTTTCTCAGGCTGAGCAGCTTCCATTTGATCGCCAGCAACTCGAGGGCGTCTGCCAGGCCGATCAGTTCGAAATCCGGCTCGGCACATGGAGGGATGGCAGAAACTCGGCAGCGGCGTGGACCGTGAGCGCCCTGATGTCGCCAATCAGCCGCTCGCGAGCGGCAAGCAGGGTCTCGAGCGTAATATGCTCGATCGTCATGTCATCGATTTCCTGAGCAAAAGCTCAGCCTATGTCGATGCGATTGGATCGATCAACTCGTGGATCGGCCGGCTGACCGATCGGGCTGTGCCAGAGCTAATCAACGCCCGTGAGGTTCTTGATCGCTTCCACGCGGTTATGCGCTCGAAGGACGAGGCGCGGCTCGATCCGTAGATTGCCCTCGCGGCCGATACCAAGCTCGCCGGCTTTGCCGCTGGCGTCGAGGCTGACAAGGATACCGTGGCAGCCCCATCTCGACGCCAATGATCCAGCGGTCAGGTTGAGGGAAAATCAACCGCCTCAAGGCGATTAGGCGCCAGATGTACGGGCGCGTCAAAATTGACTTGCTCAAGGCGACAGTCATGGCGCCAGCATGATACGAATTGCACGGAATTTGAGTCAGACCCGGTTTTGCGCGCCGGTTGACAATCATGGCGGCGGCGACGCTGGTCAGCCTGATTGTGCTCAAGCATCCGATCATCGCGGAGTTCAATCTGACGCTGCGGAAGATCACACGGCGCAAGGCGCAGCAGAACCCCTGATGCGGCAAGCCCGTCTCGGGACGCGGAGCCTAAACCGTGATGGGCTGACCGCGTCCTTGTTAACCCGTATTAGTGAGCGAGGAGCGGCTTCCACCAGGATTCGTTGGCGAGATACCAGCGCAGCGTGCTCGCCAGGCCGTCCTCGAAGTCATGCTGCGGAACATACCCGATCTCCGCGCGGGCCTTGGTCTCGTCGATGGCATAGCGGCGGTCGTGGCCCTTGCGGTCCTCGACAAAGGTCTTGAGCGTGCTGGTCGCGCGCCCATTCGCGGCGGGCGCGTCGGGATAGCGCTCGGCAAGGCCCTCGATCTCGGCGAAGGCACGGTCGACCTCGGTGCAGATGCGGTCGATCACGGCCATGTTCGGCAATTCCTCGCCGCCGCCGATGTTGTAGGTTTCGCCCGGAACGCCGCGCAGCAGCGCGGCTTCGATGCCGCGGCAATGGTCCTCGACGTAGAGCCAGTCGCGCACGTTCATGCCGTCGCCGTAGATCGGCAAGGGCTTGCCCGACAGCGCGTTGAGCAGGAACAGCGGGATCAGCTTCTCGGGATAGTGGTACGGCCCGTAGTTGTTCGAGCAGTTGGTCGTCGTCACGTTCAGCGCGTAGGTGTGGTGATAGGCGCGCACGAGGTGGTCGGACGCCGCCTTCGATGCCGAATAGGGCGAGTTCGGCGCATAGGCCGTGGTTTCGCGGAAGGCGGGGTCCTGCGGACCGAGGGAGCCGAAGACCTCGTCGGTGGAGATGTGGTGGAAGCGGTGCTCGGCGCCCGAACCCTCGTCCAGCCAGACCTTGCGCGCGGCCTTCAGGAGGCTGTTGGTGCCCAGGATATTGGTTTCGATGAAGGCGTCCGGCCCGGTGATCGAACGGTCGACGTGGCTTTCCGCGGCGAAGTGGACGATCGTGCCGACCGCACGGTCGCGCAGCAGCTTTTCGACGAGTTCGGTATCGCGGATGTCGCCCGCCACGAGCTCGGCCTGTTCGACGCCGGCGATGGTCGATTCGTTGCCCGCGTAGGTCAGGCTGTCCAGCACGACGATGGCGTCTTCGGGATGCTGCTTCGCCCAGTAGTGGACGAAGTTACCGCCGATGAAGCCGGCGCCTCCAGTAACGAGCAGGCTAGCCAAGCGTCTTTTCCTCTTCGAGCATGATCCGCAGGTTGTCCCGCCAGTGTGGCGGGCGATCGCCCAGCACGGCGCGGGTCGCGCTGCTGTTGAGCAGCGAGAACGCGGGGCGGCTGGCGGGGGTGGGATAATCGCTGGAGGGGATGGGGACGATCGACACGTCGCGGTCGAGCAGGCCTCGCACGCGGCCTTCCTCGTAGATCGCGACCGCGAAGTCGTACCAGCTCGCGACGCCGGAATCGCTGTGATGGAAGATTCCGCGTACGTCCTTTTCCACCAGGCCGAGCAGCGTAGAGGCAAGGCCGGGCGCCCAGGTGGGCGCGCCGATCTGGTCCACGACCACGCGCAGCTCGTCGCGTTCGCGCATCAGCCGCAGCATGGTGCGCACGAAATTGGCGCCCCCGGCAGTATAGACCCAGGCGGTGCGGACGATGAGCGCGTCGGGCCCGGCGGCGTCCTCTCCCGCGGCCTTGGTGCGGCCATACGCCGAGATCGGGTTGCGCGCGTCATCCGGGCGATAGGCGCGCGGGGATGCTCCATCGAACACGAAGTCGGTGGAGACGTGGACCAGCCGGCCGCCGGTGTCGCGCAGCCCCTCGGCGATCGCGGCGACGGCGCCGGCGTTCACCGCCAGCGCCACCTCCTCATCGGTTTCCGCCCGGTCGACGGCGGTGTAGGCGGCGGCGTTCAGGACGAGATCGTAGCCGCCGTCGCGGACCTTGGCGCGCACCGCGGCGGCGTCGGTCAGGTCGAGGTCGTTCTTGCCGACGGCATCGACCTGCCAGTCGGCGGGAACCTGCGACCTGAGGGCGCGGCCGAGCTGGCCGAATGCGCCGGTGATAAGCGTCTTCATGCGAAGCCTGTGATGTCTGCGAGCGCCGTCCCGACGCGGTCCTTGGCCGAAATCTGGGGTTCGATCCCGTTCAGCGGCCAATCGATGTCGACGTCCGGATCATCCCAGGCGAGGCTGTGCTCGTTCTGGGGGGCGTAGGGCGCGGTGCACTTGTAGAGGAAGTCGGTATCGTCCTCGAGCGTGAGGAAGCCGTGGGCGAAACCTTCCGGCACCCAGAACATGCGCTTGTTGGCGGCGCTCAGTTCCACGCCTACCCACTTGCCGAAGTGCGGCGAGGACCGGCGCAGGTCGACGGCGACGTCGAATACCGCGCCCGACACCACCCGCACCAGCTTGCCCTGCGGCGCGGGGTCCTGGAAATGCATCCCGCGCAGCACCCCCTTGCGCGAGCGACTGTGGTTGTCCTGGACGAAGTTCAGGTCGTGGCCGGCCTCGGCGAAGGCCGCAGCATTCCAGCTTTCCATGAAGAAGCCGCGGTCGTCACCGAAAACCCTGGGTTCGACGATCAGCAGCCCGGGAATGGCTGTTTCCACGATGTTCACGGCGACCCGTCCTCAGCCCAGGAGTTGCAGAAGGTATTCGCCGTAGCCCGACTTCTTGAGCGGCTGGGCGATCTGCTGGAGCTGCGCCGAGTCTATGAAGCCGTTGCGCCACGCGATTTCCTCGGGGCAGCAGATCTTCACGCCCTGTCGCTCCTCGGTAATGCGCACGTAAGTGCCGGCGTCGATCAGCGATCCGTGGGTGCCGGTGTCGAGCCAGGCATAGCCGCGCCCCATGATCGAGACGTTCAGCGCGCCCTCGTCCATGTAAAGCCTGTTGAGGTCGGTGATCTCGAGTTCGCCGCGCGGCGAGGGTTTGAGGTCGCGCGCGCGCTCGACCACCGTGCCGTCGTAGAAATAGAGGCCGGTGACGGCGTAGTTGGACTTGGGCTCGACGGGCTTTTCCTCGATCGAGCTGGCGACCCCGTTCTCGTCGAAGGCGACGACGCCGTAGGCTCGGGGGTTGTTTACCCGATAGGCGAAGACACTGGCGCCTTCGGTCTGCCCGCTGGCCTCGCCTAAAAGTTCGGGCAGCCCGTGGCCGTAGAAAATGTTGTCGCCGAGGACGAGCGCGCTTGGCGATCCGGCGAGGAAGTCCGCGCCGATATGGAAGGCCTGTGCCAGCCCGTCAGGGCTCGGCTGCACTGCATAGGCAACAGCGGGGATAAGGATCTTCGACTG
>DATKFS010000079.1:0-4120 GCA_035511275.1 Novosphingobium sp. | reverse complement strand
CCGCCGGGTTCATCGCCACCAGCACGTCGGGGGCGTCGCCCGCGGTGGTGATCTCGCTCGACCCGAAGTTGATCTGGAACGCGGAGACGCCGAACAGCGTGCCCTGCGGCGCGCGGATCTCTGCGGGGAAATCGGGGAAGGTGGCGAGATCGTTGCCCGCCAGCGCGGTGGAGAGCGTGAACTGACCGCCGGTCAGTTGCATCCCGTCGCCGGAATCGCCCGCAAAGCGGACGACGACCGCTTCGGGCGAAGCGTCGCGGACGGAAACCGCACCGTCGGTCGAGGTATCCTGCACGCCAGTCGAACTCGCCATGGCCTGTCCTCTCTCCGGTCTGCGCCGGAATTCCCTTGCCGCTTCAAGGTGCGGGGGTTCGTTCGCTCTTACAAATTAGTTTTCCCTCTGGCGAACAAACTTCCCGTTTCCGGCATGTCAGTGTGGGCCATGCCCTGCGCCAGTCAAGGCCATGGCTTGGATGGTTCTGGCGTCCCGGCGCATGCGCCGGTAAACCGGTCGCCGAATCCCTGGCGCACCTCGCGCCTCCCATCTGGAAATACCCCTCGCCATGACCGATGCCGCCTCCCTCCCCTACCGTCCCTGCGTGGGCGTCATGCTCGTCAATGCCGACGGGAAGGTCTTCGTCGGCAAGCGAATCGACAACCGCGAGGGCGACTGGTGGCAGATGCCGCAGGGCGGCGTCGACGACGGCGAGGACCTCAAGGCGGCCGCCTATCGCGAACTGTGGGAGGAAACCGGCGTCACCGAGGACAAGGTGAAGCTGCTCTCGCAGACGCGCGAGGAACTTCTCTACGACCTGCCCGAGGAGCTTGTCGGCAAGCTGTGGAAAGGCAAGTACCGCGGCCAGCGCCAGACCTGGTTCCTCGCCCGGTTCGACGGCAGCGACGATGCCATCGACCTCGAAGCGCACCAGCCGCCCGAATTCTGCGAGTGGAAGTGGGTGGAGGCGGAACTGCTGCCCGACCTCATCGTGCCGTTCAAGAAGCGCGTCTACCGCGCCGTGCTGGAAGAATTCCGCGCCCTCATCTGAGGCGCGGGCCCTTCATCCTTCTACAAGCTCAGGATGAGCGGGGGGTGAAGCCGCGAAGGACGTACCGGCAGAGGAGCGCGACCGAAACCCGCGCGTCCCGAAACCCGCCCAGACCTGAGCCCACTCGGCCCGAACCCCGCTCAGGCTGAGCCTGTCGAAGCCCCGGCGGTGGGGCGCTACCCCCTCAGTTCTCCGAAACCACGGCCTTGGGCGCCGCGGCGTCGGCCGTCATGACCCGTGCCGCCGGCCCCTTGGCGATGGCGGCGGCGAGGTTCTGGGTTTCGTTGCAGGACTTGCCGCAGAGCGTCTGGAGCCGCGCGAGGTTGCGGTTGGCTTTCTCGGTAGCGCCCTTTTCGGCGAGCGCCATGCCCTCTCCCGCGATGGCGGTCAGGTTGCGCGGGTCGCTGGTGAGCGCGATGCGGTAGTAGTGCAGCGCCTTGCCCTGCATACCCTGGCGGCGCGTGGCCTCGGCCAGCGAGAGCAGGACCGGCACGCTGCCGGGCTCCACCGCCAGCGCCGATTCATAGGCGTCGATCGCACCGTCGACGTTGCCGCCCTGCAGCGCGGCACGGCCCTCGGCCAGCAGCGCCACCGCGCGCGGATCGAGCGGCGCGGGCGACTGGGAATGCGTGACGCTGGATGAAATGACGGCGAGAAGGGAAAGAGCAACAGCAGCGGGCATGTAGCGCATCAGCAGGTCCTTGGCCGAGGTCTTCGTCCTCATCATGGGACGGGACGCTATCACAGGCGGACGAAGCGTGCGACGAAAAAGCCGTCGGTGCCGTCATGATACGGTGACAATCTGAGGCCCGGCCCGCGCGGTGATCCCGCCGGCAGCACCGGCACCTCGCCGCGCCAGCCGGGATGACGGTCGAGGAAGTCCCGCGCCTGCTCCGCGCCTTCGAGGTCCAGCAGCGAGCATGTGACGAAGACCAGCCGCCCGCCGGGCTTCACGAGGTTCGCGGCGATGTCGAGCAGGCGCGACTGGATCGCCATGTAGCGCTCCAGCTGCTTCTCGGTCAGGCGCCAGCGCGCCTCGGGATTGCGCCGCCAGGTGCCGGTGCCCGAACAGGGCGCATCGACCAGCACCGCGTCCGCCAAGCCCACGAACGGCGCGAGCGCATCCATCTCGCGATTGGCGTCGAGCAGCAGCGTCTCGATCATGGTCGCCCCGGCGCGTTCGGCGCGCGGCGCGAGGCGCGAAAGGCGCGTGCGGTCGGCGTCACTGGCGACGAGGCGCCCGGTGTTCTCCATCGCCGCCGCAAGCGCGAGGGTCTTGCCCCCGGCGCCTGCGCAAAGGTCGATCACCGTTTCGCCCGCCCGCGCGGCCACCGCCTCGCAGGTCAGTTGGGAGCCGGTGTCCTGCACCTCGATCATGCCCTGGAGATAGGCCGACGACTGCTCGATCCGCGTCTCGGGCGGATAGCGCCAGCCGTTGGCCGCCACCGTCCGCTCGCCGCCCTCGGGCAGTTCCAGCGTGCCGGAACGCAGCGTGTTGACGCGGATGTCGAGCGGGGCACGGCCCAGCAGCGCCTCCCCCTCTGGCTCGTCGAAGTCGCTTTCGGCCAGCCGCTGCATCAGCCAGGCCGGGGCGACGCCCGGCGCCGCCACCGGCTCGCCTGGCTCGATCGGCGCGGGCGCATGGTTGGTGCCGTCAAACAACGCCGTCAGTTGCGCATCGTGGCGAGCGACCAGCAGCATCGCCGCCCGGCCGCTCTCCGGCACTTCCCCGCAAGCGCGGATCGCGCGATAGGCAAGTTCGCGCACCGCCCGCCGGTCGCCGCTACCGGCGAAGCGGCGGGTGCGGAACCAGTCGGCGATCAGGCGATCGGCAGGCGCACCGTTGGAGCGCGCCGCCTCGATCACGAGGTCGAGCACTTCGATCGCGGCCTGGACGCGGGCGGCGGGGGTCATCGCCCGTCCCTCCCCGTCAGCCTCGCGTCGGGTAGTTCGGCGCCTCGCGCGTGATAGTCACGTCGTGGACGTGGCTCTCGCGAAGGCCCGCATTGGTGATGCGGATGAACTTCGAGTTGCGGCGCAGGTCGTCGATGGTGGCCGAGCCGGTGTAGCCCATCGCCGCCTTGATGCCGCCGACGAGCTGGTGGATGACGTCCTTCGCCGGGCCCTTGTAGGCGACCTGGCCCTCGATACCCTCGGGCACCAGCTTCATCTGGTCCTTGATGTCGCCCTGGAAGTAGCGGTCCGCCGAGCCCCGGCCCATCGCGCCGACCGAACCCATGCCGCGGTACGACTTGTAGGCGCGGCCCTGGTAGAGGAACGTCTCGCCCGGCGCTTCCTCGGTGCCTGCCAGCATCGAGCCGACCATGATGGTCGAGGCACCGGCGGCGAGCGCCTTGGCCGCGTCGCCCGAAGTGCGCAGGCCGCCATCGGCGATGACGGGCACGCCCGCCTTGTCGGCTTCCTCGGCGGCTTCCATCACGGCGGTGAGCTGCGGCACGCCGACGCCCGCGACGATGCGCGTGGTGCAGATCGAGCCCGGGCCGATGCCCACCTTCACGCAGTCGGCGCCCGCGTCGATCAGCGCCTTGGCGGCTTCGGCGGTGGCAATGTTGCCGGCGATGACCTGCGCCGAGTTGGACAGGCGCTTCACCCGCTCCACCGCCAGCGCGACGTCGCGGTTGTGGCCGTGCGCGGTGTCGATGACGACGACGTCGCACTCGGCCGCCAGCAGCGCCTCGGTGCGCGCGAAGCCCTTGTCGCCCACGGTGGTAGCGGCGGCGACGCGAAGGCGGCCGGCGGCGTCCTTGGTGGCGTCGGGGTAGGTGACGGCCTTCTCGATGTCCTTGACGGTGATAAGGCCGACGCAGTGGAAACCCTCGTCCACCACCAGCAGCTTCTCGATCCGGCGCTGGTGGAGCAGGCGGCGCGCCTCTTCCTTGCCGACGGTCATGCCGACGGTGGCGAGGTTCTCGTGCGTCATCAGTTCGCGCACGGGCTGCATCGGGTTGTCGGCGAAGCGCACGTCGCGGTTGGTGAGGATGCCGACCAGGCGGCCCGACGCCTCGACCACGGGGATGCCGCTGATCTTGTTGGCCACCATCAGCGCCTGCGCC
>DATKFS010000078.1:0-8212 GCA_035511275.1 Novosphingobium sp. | reverse complement strand
CGGGCGCGGCATTCGCACTGCGGGGGGACGGCCGCAGGTCGTGCCGACGAAGGCACTGGCCGAGGCGCTCGCCGCCGAATGGGCCGGTCAGGGCGAGACGATCGACCCGGCCGCGTTCCATCTGCGCGACCTCGCCGACTTCGCGATCGACGCCGTGGCGCCCGCGCGCGACGCGGTCATCGCCGAACTCGTGCCCTACGCCGAGACCGACACCCTGTGCTACCGCGCGGACCCGGACGAAGCGCTCTACAGGCGCCAGGCCGAGGTGTGGGAGCCGCTGCTGTCCGCCTTCGAGGCACGGCTCGGCGTCCGCTTCGCGCGCATCTCGGGCATCATGCACAAGCCCCAGCCCGACGAGACGCTGGCCCGACTGCACGAGGAACTGGAGACCTGCAGCGACTTCGAACTTGCCGCGCTCAAGATGCTCTCCAGCCTCGCCGCCTCGCTGGTGATCGCCTTGGAGGCGATCCGCCCGGACTCGGACGCTGAAGCGCTGTGGCGGGCAGCCGAACTGGAGGCCGACTGGCAGGTGGAACTCTGGGGCGAGGACTGGGAAGCCACGGAGCTACGCGCCACGCGCTTCGCCGCGTTCCGGCTGGCGATGCGGCTGGCGGAACTGTCGCGCTGAGGTCGTACCCCCGGCATCCTGAACCTGTTTCAGAATCCGTCGCGGTTTGGTGATGAACCGCGCTCCGTAAAAAAGCCCGCCCCGGACGAATCCGGGACGGGCCTACGGCTGGACGGACGCTCGCGACGCCCACCCCTCCTTCTTGAGATCAGAACCTAGCGCCGAGCGCGACGAGCGCGTTGTGGCGGCTGAAGTCCGCTTCGTAGTTCGAGTAGCGGTACTCGGCCTTCACGAAGAGGCTGTCGGTCAGGTCGTGCTGGTAGCCCGCGCCGAGACGGAAGCCGTCGCCGTTGTCGCCTTCGCTGAAGTCGTTGGTGCCGTCGGTGTAGGTCAGGCGCAGGCGGGCGTTGGTGTAGCCGCCGAGCACGTAGAGCTTGCCCTTGTCGCCCACCGCGGTGCCGAGACGCACGAGCGCGGCGAGGTCACGGCCGGTCTTGAGGCAGAGCGCCTCGGTGCCGGCGCGGACGCATTCCTTGGTGGTGCTGTCGGCGACGGTGCCCTGCACGCCAACGAACAGGCCGCCCGACAGCGGCATGTCGTAGCCGGCGGTCACGCCGTAGCTGACGCCTTCGTCGGATTCGCCGTCGAACGAGATCGCGTCGAGGCCGGTCTCGACCTGCACGAAGGCCTGGGCCTGGGCAGCGGCGGGAACGACGAACAGCGCGGCGGCGGCGCCGGCGATGGCGAACTTCTTCATGGTATGCTCCTGCAAATTCTTATGCGTCCCGCCGTCGAACGCGGCGGGGACGCGCCCCTTAGCGGAGCAGATTCCGCAGTCAAACCATGGAGTTGAGCCTAACCGTCATCGAATTGTCATTGTGTCCGCAAGGCCACAGCACAGTCGCGCCAAGGAACGCCGTTTCCCGCGGGTTTGCGCCAACTGCACGCGTTTGCCGAAAGATCGAGGATCGACCCCTCAAACTATTTTCGTCGCCGCACCTTCATTATCGGGCTGGCGATTGCCATGCGGAAATTCATTCGCGGGACTTGGCGCGTCAGCCCTTCACCCAGTCGGCAACCTGTTGCGCCACGTCGTTGGCCGCCTGGTTGAGCGCGACGCCTACCGGCTTGGCCTTGGGTTCGACGCCGTTGATCACGGCCTCGAACCGGCGCGACTGGATGGGATCGCTGCCCCGTTCGGTGCGCATCGCGTCGAAGCGGACGATCACGGCGCTGCGCTGCGCATCGTAGCCCATCTGGATCAGGCGACCGCCGACGAGCGTGCGGCCGGTGACCTCGAAGTCACCACCCTCGACCACCAGCTGCCCGGTGCGGGCGCGCAGGGTCTCGGCCAGCAGCGAGCGGAACTGGCGCGTGGGCTTCTCGATCCACAGCGCGTCCTTGAGGTAGGACACGCTGGAGGCATCGACGGTGACCGGCACGCGCAGCACGTCGAGGCCGCGATCCGCCTCGGGGTCGAGGACGACGATCGCCTCGGTCAGTTGGCCGCTGGCGACGGTCCCGGCCGGCGAAGTCTCGCTCGGCGTCAGGCGCAGCAGTTCGTCGGGCGGCTTGGTGCCGAGGCTGACGCAGCCCGACAGCGTGAGCGCGGCGGCCAGGGCCATGAAGCCGGCCTTATGGACAGTGCCGAGGCGCAGGCGGCTCATCGCGGTTCCCATCATCATCCCCATCAAGGCTTGTAGTCTGGCAGCTTCTGCCCCTTGAGCAGCGCGCCGGCGCCCTGCTCGTCGATCTTCTCGGTCACGCTGCGCAGGGCCTTGCTGGTCGCGCGAAGGTCGCGGATCGCGGCCTCGGCGGCGGGCAGCGTCTGCTGCGACACCTGGTCGAGCGCGGGCTGCGCGTGCTGCATGGTCCGGTCGAGCTGGTCCATCGACTTCTGCGCGGAGGCCAGCGTCTTGCGCAGCTGGTCGGCCAGCGAACTGCCCTCGTCGCCCAGCAGGTCGTCGGCCTTGTGGGCGACGCCCTGGAAGGCGGCGAGCGTCTGCGTCGCCTGCGCCAGGGTGCCGCGCATCTCGATCATCGTGGCGCGGAATTCCGGCGTCGCCTGCGAGATGTCCTTGGTCATCTTGTCGGTATTGGCGAGGATGCCGGTGATCGAGCGACGGTTGTCGTCGCTGAGCAGCTGGTTGAGGTTCTCGGTCAGCGTCGCCAGGCGTTCCAGCAACAGCGGCGCGTTCGAGAGGATCTCGCCGAAGCCGCCGCGCTTGGTCGGGATCACGGGCACGCCCTCTGGCCCCGGCTCGGTCAGCAGCGGCGCGCCCTTCACGGCGCCTTCGAGCTGGATGTCGGAGACGCCCGTGAAGCTCGCCTGGATCGTCGCGGTGGTGCCCACCGTGATCGGCACCTTCTCGTCGACCTTGACGCGCACGCGCACGAAGCTGGGGTCCTGCGGCCACAGCTCGATCTTCGTCACCTGCCCCGAGGGCACGCCCGCGTAGGCGACTTCGGAGCCCTTCGCGAGCCCGTCGACCGACTGCTTGAAGAAGATGTCGTATTCGTTCTGGGAGCCTTCGCTCAGCCGTGCGATCCAGATGACGAACGCGGCCAGCGCCGCCAGCAGCACCAGCGTGACGGCTCCGACCCAGACGTGATTGGCCCGTGTTTCCATCGCTGTGCCCTATGCCCCTGTTCTGCCGGGCCTGTCCATGTCGGACGCCGGTGCCTCGTTCGAGGTCGAAGTTGTGTCAACGGCCGGTCCGGCCTCCTGTTCCGGCGATGCCGCCGGATCGCCTTCCGACGATAATGCTGCGTCGCCTTCCGGCGATAGCGCCGGATCGTCCTTCGCGGCGAGCGCCGCACGGCCGCGCGGGCCGTTGAAGTATTCCTGGATCCACGGATGGTCGAGCGCGAGCAGTTCCGGGATCGTGCCCACCGCGATCACCTGCCGGTCCGCCAGCACCGCCACCCGGTCGCAGATGGCGTAGAGCGTGTCGAGATCGTGGGTGATGAGGAACACGGTCAGCCCCAGCGTCTCCTTCAGCTCGCGCGTGAGCGTGTCGAAGGCGGCGGCGCCGATCGGGTCGAGGCCCGCGGTCGGCTCGTCGAGGAACAGCAGCTCGGGGTCGAGCGCCAGCGCGCGGGCCAGGCCTGCGCGCTTCCTCATGCCGCCCGAAAGCTCGTTCGGGTACTTGAACGCCGCTTCCTCGGCGAGGCCGGAGAGGCGCACCTTGAAGCGTGCGATGTCGCCGCGCAGCTCGTCGGTGATCTCGGGGAAGAACTGCTTGAGCGGCACTTCCACATTCTCGCCCACGGTCAGCGTGGAGAACAGCGCGCCGCCCTGGAACAGCACGCCCCAGCGCGAGCGCAGGTCGATCGAGTCCTCCTCGGTCGCATCGCCCATCTTGTGGCCGAGCACCGTGATCTCCCCGGCGGCGGGCTGCTGGAGCCCGATGATCGAGCGCATCAGCACCGACTTGCCGGTGCCCGATCCGCCGACGACGCCGAGGATCTCGCCCTTGCGGACCTTGAGGTCGAGGTCCTCGTGGATGACGTGTTCGCCGAAGGTGTTGCGCAGGCCCTTGACGACGATGGGGTATTCGCCCTCGTCGCCCGGCGCGGTCCGCGTCGCCTGCATCTGGTCGCCCGAAGCCTCGCTCATTCCCAGCCGATCTTCGTGAAGAACACCGCGAAGAACGCGTCGAGGACGATCACCGTGAAGATCGCGGTGACGACCGCCTGCGTGGTGCGTGCGCCCACTTCCTCCGCGTTGGAAGTGACCTGCATACCCTGGTAGCAGCCCGCGAGCGCCACGATCAGCGCGAAGACCGGCGCCTTGATGAGGCCGACCCAGACGTCGGTGATCGGCACGACTTCCTGCGTGCGCTGGAGGAAGCTCCAGAACGGGATATCGAGCGCGAAGTTCGAGATGAAGGCGCCGCCGATGATCGCCAGCACCGTGGAATAGAAGCCCAGCAGCGGCATCATCAGCATCGAGGCGAGCACGCGCGGCACCACCAGCGCCTCCATCGGCGAGACGCCGATCGTGCGCATGGCGTCGACCTCCTCGGTCAGCTTCATGGTGCCGATCTGCGCCGCGAAGGCGGAGCCCGACCGGCCCGCGACCATGATCGAGGTCATCAGGATACCCAGTTCGCGCATGGACAGGCGACCGGTGAGGTTGATGGTGTAGATCTCGGCGCCGAACTGCGCGAGCTGCACCGCGCCCTGCTGCGCGATCACGATGCCGATGAGGAAGCTCATCAGGCCGATGATCCACAGCGAGTTCACGCCCACGTACTGCATGTGGAACACCAGCGCCGTGCCCCGCAGGCGCGAGGGGCGGCGGATGACCTGGCCGAAGGCGATGATGAGTTCGCCCAGGAAGCCCATCATCTTGTAGAGCCCGTTGCCCCAGGCGGCGACGAGGTCCCCCAGTTCGGCGAGGGTCCGCGTGGGCAGCGGCAGTTCCGGTTCGGGTTCGGCCTCGGGCTCGCCCATGTCGCCAAGGGCGGCGAAGAGACGGCGCGCCTGCTCGCTTTCGCCGGTGATCTCCAGCTTGCGCTCATGCGCGTAGTTGCTGACGAGCCAGGCCCCGGTGGTGTCGATGTCGGTGACGCCGGACATGTCGACGCGGGTGAAATTGCCTTCCAGCGCACCCAGCTTCGCGTCGAGATTTCCAATGGAATGGACGCGCAAGGGCCCTTTCAGCGCCAGGACATGGTCTGCGCCTTCGTCGCTTTCCGACAGGGTGAATTCAGCCCATTCCCGCATGTTCGCTCGTATCGTGGAAAAAGCGTGGACCGGCAAGAGGTTCCACGGGTGCGACGAATTGTTGCTGCAATGCATCGCACGCGCTTGCGGCAAAAGCGTGGCAATGGACTGCTTGCGCCAAAACCCGCGCACTGGCAAAGCGCCGCGCCATGACCGACCAGAATGCAGAAGCCGCGCCCGAGGGCGGACTCGACAAGACTTTCGACCCCGCCCGGATCGAGGCCAAGTGGTATGCCCACTGGGAAGACAAGGGCCTGTTCCGCCCCGAGCGCCCGGACGCGGCGCCCTTCACCATCGTCAATCCGCCACCGAACGTGACGGGCTCGCTCCACATCGGCCACGCGCTCGACAACACGCTGCAGGACGTGGTGATCCGCTACGAGCGCCTGCGCGGCAAGGACGCGCTGTGGGTGGTGGGCACCGACCACGCGGGCATCGCGACGCAGATGGTGGTCGAGCGCCAGCTCGAGGCCAAGCAGGACAAGCGCACCAACTACACCCGCGAGGCCTTCATCGAGAAGGTCTGGGAGTGGAAGGCGGAAAGCGGCGGCACCATCACCGGTCAGCTGCGCCGTCTCGGCTGCTCGATGGACTGGAGCCGCGAGCAGTTCACCATGGACCCGCACTTCACCCGCGCCGTGGTGAAGGTCTTCGTCGACCTGCACAAGCAGGGCCTCATCTACCGCGACAAGCGGCTGGTGAACTGGGACCCCAAGCTCAAGACCGCAATCAGCGACCTCGAGGTCGAGACGCGCGAGATCCAGGGCCACTTCTGGCACATCGAGTACCCGCTCTCTGACGGCTCGGGCCACATCATGGTCGCGACCACCCGCCCCGAGACGATGCTGGCCGACATGGCCGTCGCGGTGAACCCGGCCGACGAGCGCTACAAGCCGCTGCTCGATCGCAAGGCCACCGTCACCCTGCCGATCACCGGACGCGAGATTCCCATCGTCGCCGACGAGCACGCCGACCCGGAACTGGGCTCGGGCGCGGTGAAGATCACGCCGGGGCATGATTTCAACGACTTCGAGGTCGGCAAGCGCGCGGGCTTCAAGGCGGCGGACATGCTCAACATGCTCGATGCCGAGGCAAAGGTCTGCCAGACCTCGGACGGGCTGATCCCGCACGAGTTCATCGGCATGGACCGCTTCGACGCCCGCAAGCGCGTGGTCGAACTCCTGGAAGCGGACGGCCTGCTCGACAAGGTCGAGGACCGCGTCATCCAGACGCCCTACGGCGACCGTGGCGGCGTGGTGATCGAGCCCTGGCTAACCGACCAGTGGTACGTCGACGCCGAAACGCTCGCCAAGGCGCCGCTGGAAGCCGTGCGCACCGGCCAGATCGAGATCGTCCCCAAGTCGTGGGAGAAGACCTTCTTCAACTGGATGGAGAACATCCAGCCCTGGTGCGTGTCGCGCCAGCTCTGGTGGGGCCACCGGATTCCGGCGTGGTTTGCAGAGGACGGCGAGATCTTCGTCGCCGAGACCGAGGAAGAGGCGCAGGCCCTTGCCGGCAACAAGAAGCTGACCCGCGACGAGGACGTCCTCGACACCTGGTTCTCCTCGGCGCTCTGGCCCTTCGCCACGCTGGGCTGGCCGGACGAGGACGCGCCGCTGCTCGCCAAGCACTATCCCAACGACCTGCTCGTCTCGGGCTTCGACATCCTGTTCTTCTGGGATGCGCGCATGGCGATGCAGGGCATCCACTTCATGAAGGAAGTGCCGTGGAAGCGGCTCTACCTCCACGGCCTCGTGCGCGCCGCCGATGGCCAGAAGATGTCCAAGTCCAAGGGCAACGTGGTCGACCCGCTCGGCCTCATCGACCAGTACGGCGCCGACGCGCTGCGCTTCTTCATGACCGCCATGGAGAGCCAGGGCCGCGACGTGAAGATGGATGAGAAGCGCGTCGAGGGTTACCGCAACTTCGCCACCAAGCTGTGGAACGCCGCGCGCTTCTGCCAGTCCAACGGCATCGGCGCGAGAACCTCGGTGGAGGCTCCGGCGGCGACGTCGGCGGTCAACCGCTGGATCATCGGCGAAGTGGTGGAAACCGTCGCCGCGCTCGACAAGGCCATGGCCGACCTGCGCTTCGACGCTGCCGCCAACGCCATCTACCACTTCGTCTGGAACCAGTTCTGCGACTGGTACATCGAACTCATCAAGGGCCAGTTCGATGAGGAGACCAAGGCCGTCGCCGGCTGGGTGCTCGACCAGATCCTCGTCATGCTCCACCCCTTCATGCCCTTCGTCACCGAGGAGCTGTGGAGCAAGATGGGCGAGCGCGAAGGCGAGCTGATCGTGGCCCGGTGGCCGCAGCCGGGCGCGAAGGTCGATCCCGCCGCCAAGCTGGAGGTCGAGTGGCTGATCGCGCTCGTCGGCAACCTGCGCGGCGCCAAGTCGGAGCTTGGCATCTCGCCCGGCGCCCGCCTCACCGCCTACCTCGCCGAGCCGTCCGACGCGACCCGCGCGATCATCGAGCGCAACGCCACCGCCATCGACCGCCTCGCGCGCCTCGACGCCATCCGCTTCGAGGCCGCTCCGGCGGGTGCGGCGATGCAGGTCGGCGCAGGCGATGCGATGCTGGCGATCCCGCTTGAAGGCGTAATCGACATCGCCGCCGAGAAGGCGCGTCTAGAGAAGGCCCACACCGCCTCGATCAAGGAGCGCGACTCGCTCGCCAAGCGGCTCGACAATCCGGCCTTCGTCGAGAAGGCCAAGCCCGAGGCGATCGCCAAGGCCCGCGACGACCACGCCGCCCATGCGGCCGAAGCCGAGCGGCTCAGCGCGGCGCTGACAAGGTTGGGCTGAGGCCGGATCCTCCCCGTTACGAGACAGCGGGGAGGATCGGGTTTCCTACATCTTGCGGCTCTGACACTGTCCTGCGATGACCGCCGTTCAATGCCTCAAGGTG
>DATKFS010000077.1:0-5916 GCA_035511275.1 Novosphingobium sp. | reverse complement strand
TCTTCAGCGGCGAAGTGGTCGATCCTTCCAACCGGCCCGACTACATCTTCAATCCCTCGAACGACGGCTGGTTCGGCGCATGGGGCCCGCCCCAGCACCTTGCGCAGGCGCGCCTGCGGGCGATCGAGGAGGGCCTGCCGGTCCTGCGCTCCACCACCACCGGGATCAGCGCGGTGATCGACGCGGACGGCCTGGTGCGGGCTTTCGTGCCGCGCCACCGGGCGGGGCGGCTCGATGGGCTGATCCCGCTCGCCCACGAGCCAACGCCGTTCGCGCGCATGGGCAACCTGCTGCCGCTGGCGCTTGCGGCGATGCTGCTTTTTGCAAGCCTTTGCGTGGTTGCACTGAGCCGCCGGCGGGTCTAGACCTGCGCGGCCACATAAAGCTTCCTTTATATCCCAAGGTCTCTCATGCGCAGCAACTACGTCTTCACGTCCGAGAGCGTCTCGGAAGGTCACCCCGACAAGGTTTCGGACCAGATTTCCGATGCCATCGTCGATCTCTTCCTGTCCAAGGATCCGGAGGCGCGTGTCGCCTGCGAGACGCTGACGACGACCCAGCGCGTGGTCCTCGCCGGCGAAGTGCGCGGGCGCGGCATGATCGACAAGGACGGTCACTGGGAAGACGGCGCGCAGGAGGAAATCCAGCACATCGTGCGCGAGACCGTGAAGCGCATCGGCTACGAGCAGGCCGGCTTCCACTGGCAGGACCTGCTGTTCGAGAACCACCTCCACCCACAGAGCGCGGACATCGCGCAGGGCGTGGATTCGGCCGGCAACAAGGACGAGGGCGCCGGTGACCAGGGCATCATGTTCGGCTTCGCCTGCGACGAGACGCCCGACCTCATGCCGGCGACGCTGGACTACAGCCACAAGATCCTCGAGCGCCTCGCCGCCGACCGCCACTCGGGCGCGGCGCCGTTCCTCGAGCCCGACGCCAAGAGCCAGGTGACCCTGCGCTTCCAGGACGGCGTGCCGGTGGAAGCCACCGCCGTGGTCGTCTCCACCCAGCACAAGGCCGGCTACCACACGGGCGCCGAGGAGGCCGAACTCAAGGCCTACGTCCGCAAGGCCGTCACCGAGATCCTGCCCGAGGGCTTCGTCACCGAGGCGACCAAGTTCCACATCAACCCGACCGGCAAGTTCGAGATCGGCGGCCCCGACGGCGACGCCGGGCTCACCGGCCGCAAGATCATCGTCGACACCTACGGCGGCGCGGCCCCGCATGGCGGCGGCGCGTTCTCGGGCAAGGACCCCACCAAGGTCGACCGCTCGGCCGCCTACGTGACGCGCTACCTCGCCAAGAACGTGGTCGCCGCCGGCCTCGCCACGCGCTGCACCATCCAGGTTTCCTACGCCATCGGCGTGCCCGAGCCGCTGTCGCTCTACGTCGACACCCATGGCACCGGGACCGCGCGGGACGCCGACCTGGAAGTCGCGATCGCCAAGGTCGCCGCCGAAAAGCTGGGCGGCCTGACCCCGCGCGGCATCCGCGTCGGTCTCGGCCTCAACAAGCCGATCTACGGCAAGACCGCCGCCTATGGCCACTTCGGCCGCAAGCCCGAGGGCGACCTGTTCCCCTGGGAGCGTACCGACCTCGTCGATGCGCTGAAGGCGGCGCTCGCCTGAGGAGGCCAAGCGCGCCGTGGGAACCGCGCGCTTGGGTCTTGCAAGGCGCACAAGCGGCGATAGCTTGCTCCCATCGCACCGCGCCATCTTGGGCGCGGCATCGAAGGGACGACATGCATGATCGAAACCGACCGTCGCGGGGCCCTCGGCCTCGCCGCCGCGCTTCCCCTGGCCTCCGTGCTGCCCTCGCTGCTGGCGAGTGAGGCGCTGGCCGCCGAGCCGGGCAGCGCGGCCGCCTGGGACCTTACCGAGCTTTACCCCGACCTCGCCGCCTGGGATGCGGCGCGCAAGGAGGTCGTCGCCGCGCTGCCCCGCCTCGCCGCCTACAAGGGCACACTGGGGCAGGGCGCCGAGGCCATGGCCCGGGCGCTCGAGGACATGTCGGCGGTCATGATCAAGTTCATGCGCGTCTACGTCCACGCCTCGCTCCGCGCCGACGAGGACGTGCGCGTCGCCGCCAACCAGGAGCGCAACGCCCAGGTCGAGGACCTCTACGCCGCCTATGGCGAGGCCACCGCCTGGACCAGTCCCGAAGTGCTCGAACTGGGCGCCGCCAAGGTCGAGGGGTACATCGCCGCCAACGCCACGCTGAAGCGCCGCTTCGCCTACTCGCTGCGCAGGACGCTGCGGCAGGCGGCGCATACGCTGGACGCGAAGGGCGAGCAGCTCCTCGCGGCGGTGTCCGCGCCGCTGTCGGGGCCGCAGGGCATCCACCAGCAACTCCTCAGTTCCGACATCCCCTGGCCCACCGTCACGCTCTCCGACGGGCGCACCCAGCGCCTCGACTCGCAGGGCTACACCCTGACCCGCGACGCCCCGGACCGGGCCGACCGCAAGAAGGTGTTCGACGCCTTCTTCGGCAAGATGGGCGAGTTCCAGAACTCGATCGGCACCACCATGGCGGCCAAGCTCAAGGGCGACGTGTTCGAGGCGCGGGCGCGCAGCTATCCCAGCTCGCTGGCCGCGGCGCTCTCGCCCGACAACGTGCCCGAGGGCGTCTACCGCACCCTCGTCGCCGAGGCCAATGCGGGGCTGCCGCAGCTCCACCGCTCGTTCCAGCTGCGCCGCCGGATGCTCAAGCTCCCGGACATCCACTACTACGACATCTACCCGCCGCTGGTCAGCCTCGACCGCAAGTTCACCCTCGCCGACATGCGCAACATCACGCTCAAGGCGCTGGAGCCGCTGGGGCCGGACTACGGCAAGCGGCTCGGCGCGGCGACCGCTGCGAAGTGGATGGATCCGCTGCCGCGTCCCGGCAAGCGGTCCGGCGCCTACATGAACGGGTCGGCCTACGGAGTACACCCGTACCTGCTGCTCAACCTCGGCGAGAACTATGAGGGGCTGTCCACTTACGCGCACGAGTGGGGCCATGCCATGCACACGCTGCTGGCGGACGCCGCGCAGCCGTTCGAGCTTTCCGACTACCCGATCTTCACCGCCGAGATCGCCTCGACCTGCAACGAGGTGCTGCTGACCGAGTACATGCTGGCGCAGGCGAAGACCGCGCAGGAGAAGATCTACTACCTCGGCATGAGGCTGGAGGGGATGCGCGGCACGTTCTTCCGCCAGACCATGTTCGCCGAGTTCGAGCTGAAGATGCACGAGATGGCCGAAGCGGGCGAGGGCCTTTCGGGCGAGAGCCTGACGCGGGTCTACCTCGACCTGCTCAAGCGCTACCACGGCCCGGACTTCGTGATCGACGAGCCCTATGCCGTGGAGTGGGCCTTCGTCCCGCACTTCTACAGCCAGTTCTACGTCTACAAGTACGCCACCTCCATTTCGGCGGGCACGTGGTTCGCGCGCTCGATCCTGAACGGCGGTAAGGTGGAGCGCGAACGCTACCTCGACGTCCTGCGCGCGGGCGGCTCGGCCGATCCGGTGGACATCATCAAGGCATCGGGCCTCGACATGACCGGACCGGAGCCATACCGCGGACTGGTGGCGGACTTCGCAAGCACCATCGACGAGATCGAGAAGCTGATGGGGTGATGGCCGCATCCTCCCTGTTGCGAAGCAACGGGGAGGTGGCAGCCCGCAGGGCTGACGGAGGGATTCTGTTACCCCTCCACCACCGACTGCGTCGGCGGTCCCCCTCCCCATCGCTGCGCGACGGGGAGGATCAACCTATCGCCTTGGCGACATCCATCCCGTCGAGCGGGGTCCTGCGGCCCGGTCCGCCGCTGACCTTCACGGTCATCTCGCCCAGCCCTTCCATCCATGCGTGCATCACGTCCCCCGGCACCACCGGTCCGACCGAGCGCGGCGGGGTGCCCGAGAAGATCACGTCGCCCGGATGCAGCGTCATCACCGAGGCGGCGTGCTCGACGAGGTCGGCTATGCCCAGCACGAGGCGGCGGGTGCTGTCGACCTGCCGGTCCTCGCCGTTGACGGTGAGGCGGAAGTCGAGGGCGTCGGGGTCGGCGATCTCGTCGCGGGTGGTGAGCCACGGGCCCATCACGCCGTAGGTGTCGAAGCTCTTGCCGAAGCTGGGAAATTCCGGCCCCTGCATGGTCATGTCGAGGCCGATGCAATAGCCCGCCACGTAGTCCAGCGCTTCGGCCACGGGAATCTGCGTGCCCTCGCGGCCGATGACGATGGCGATCTCCATCTCGTGGAAAGTGGTGCGCTCGGGCCAGCGCAGGGTGACGCCGTCGGCCTCGCCCGCCGCCGCGCTGGTCATCTTGAACAGCAGGCCGAGGCGGCGGGGATGGCCACCGGCCGCCAGCACTTCCTCGAAGTTGCCCGCGCCGCACAGGAACTTGCCGGGGTTGGCGACGGGGTTCTGGAGCAGCACTTCGGCGAGGGGAATGCCCTCGGCCCTGTCGGCGAGGTCCTCCATCAGCGGACGCAGGGTTTCCAGGTTGGCGATGAACTGGTCGCCCGCCGGATAGGGCCAGCGCACGTCGGGCAGGGTGTCGGTCACGGCGGTGACGTCGTGGACCAGCGCGCCGCGCACGAGCCCCACGCGGATGGGTCCGGCGGCGCGCGTCCGGTAGCGGCAGATCTTCATGGCGGCATCCTCTCCCGTTCTGTTCGGGAGAGCATTCCCTGCTGGTCAACGGGACGCAACTACCTGAGCGTCCACCCGATCCTTCAATTTGTCCGGTCGACCTGAGGGCGGCTGCCAAGTTTGCTTTGTATCCACGCAAAATGCGTAATGCCATGCGGGCTGGATGTGATACTATTCTGCCATACCAAGTGGAGGTGAGGTGTGGCTATATTGATCGAAATATACGACGTCTCGAGCAACACTGTCGTAACTCAGAGAAATTTCGAAGTTCCGCCCAGGGTGGGTGACTTTGTTTTCCTTGGACTTCCTCCCAGTCCAGCCAACAGGCGGCAAATTCTGGAGGCGGCGCATGGTCCGACGCCCGGTACTGCTGAATTACAGTACCGGGTCGGAATCTAGTTCCTTCAGGCCGGCTTGATGCCCATGCAGAGGTACTTCACCTCCATGTAGTCATCGAGACCGTAGTGCGAACCCTCGCGGCCGAGGCCCGACTGCTTGACGCCGCCGAACGGGGCGACCTCGGTGGAGATGAGGCCGGTGTTGATGCCGACCATGCCCGCTTCCAGACCCTCGGCCACGCGCCAGACGCGGGAAAGGTCGCTGGCGTAGAAGTAGCTGGCGAGGCCGAATTCGGTGTCGTTGGCCATGGCGATCGCCTCGGCCTCGTCCTTGAAGCGGATCACGCCGGCGAGCGGGCCGAAGGTTTCTTCCTTGGCGAGCTTCATGTCGGGCTTCACGCCTGCGACCACGGTGGGGTTGAAGAAGCTGCCGCCGCGTTCGTTGCGCTGGCCGCCCGCGAGCACCTTGGCGCCGCCGTCGACCGCGTCCTTGAGGTGTTCTTCGACCTTCTCGACCGCCTTCTCGTCGATCAGCGGGCCGACATCGGTGCCCGCGTCCATGCCGTAGCCGACATGCATGGCGTTGACCCGCGCGGCGAGCTTCTCTACGAACTCGTCGTAGACGCCGTCCTGCACGTAGAACCTGTTGGTGCACACGCAAGTCTGGCCGCCGTTGCGGAACTTCGAGATCATCGCGCCTTCGATGGCGGAATCGACGTCGGCATCGTCGAACACCAGGAACGGCGCGTTGCCGCCCAGTTCCATCGAGCACTTCTTGATCGTCTCGGCGCATTCGCGCAGCAGATCGCGGCCGATCTCGGTCGAGCCGGTGAAGGTCAGCTTGGCGACCTTGGGGCTGGCGGTCAGCGCCGAGCCGATCTGCCCCGCGCTGCCGGTGACGACGTTGACCACGCCCTTGGGGATGCCCGCCATCTCA
>DATKFS010000076.1:0-2502 GCA_035511275.1 Novosphingobium sp. | reverse complement strand
GCGCCTTCGGGTCCTGGCTGCGATTCCTCGTCGGCCGTGCCTGGAGCGCCGTGCTCGGCCCCTTGCGCGCCGGCGCCTTCCCTTACGGGACCCTCACCGTCAACCTCCTCGGCAGCCTTGCGATGGGCCTGTTCGTGGGCTGGCTCGCCCGGTTCGGCGGCCCGCTCGACGGCCAAAGCGAGGCCACGCGCCTGCTGGTCGCGGTCGGCATCCTCGGCGGCTTCACGACTTTCTCCTCGTTCAGCCTCGACGTGGTCTCCCTCGTCGGCCGGGGCGAGATCGGGACGGCGGTCTTCTACACCGGCCTGTCGCTCGTCGCGGGCATCGCCAGCCTGTTCCTTGGCCTTATCATGATGCGGAGCGTGGCATGACCACCGGCTACAATTCCCCGGGCAACGCCGACGCGGTGCGCCAGTTCACCGTCGGCCACGACGACGAAGGCGTGCGCCTCGACCGCTGGTTCAAGCGCCACCTGCCCCAGGTCGGCTTCGCGATGGTCTCGCGCTGGGCCCGCACCGGGCAACTGCGCGTCGACGGCAAGCGCGCCGACGTCGACACGCGCCTGACCGCAGGACAGGTCCTGCGCGTGCCTCCGGGCGGCGAGGCGAAGCCCGGCCTCGGCGGTGACACTCCCCGGCGCGAACTGACCGAGGCGGAGATCGAACTCGCCGATTCGATGGTGCTGACGCAGGACCGTGCGGCCATCGTGCTCAACAAGCCCCCCGGCCTCGCCACGCAGGGCGGCTCTGGCATGAAGGAGCACGTCGACGGCCTGCTCGACGCCTATGTCGAGAAGGGCCCGCGCCCGCGCCTCGTCCACCGGCTCGACAAGGATACCTCGGGCGTCCTGCTGATCGCCCGCACCCCGGGCAGCGCGGCGTTCTTCTCGAAGCGTTTCTCGGGACGCACCGCGAAGAAGATCTACTGGGCGCTCGTGGTCGGCGTGCCGAGCATCAGCGACGGCATGATCGAACTCCCCCTCGCCAAGCAGCCGGGCACCGGCGGCGAGAAGATGCATGTCGACGAGAAGGAAGGCCAGACCGCGCGCACCCGCTACCGCGTGATCGACCGTGCCGGCAACCGCGCCGCCTGGGTCGAACTGCACCCGCTGACGGGCCGCACGCATCAGCTGCGCGTCCACATGGCGGCGATCGGCCACCCGATCGTCGGCGACGGCAAGTACGGCGGGCAGGAAGCCTTCCTCACCGGCTCGATCAGCCGCAAGATGCACCTTCACGCGCGCCGCCTGATCATCGAGCATCCCGACGGCGCCCCGCTCGACGTGACCGCCCCCCTGCCCGAGCATTTCGCCAATTCGCTCGAATCGCTCGGCTTCGAGGAGTCCGAGGGCGACATCGAGATCGAGGCGCCCGTCGAGTTCTCGAAGGAGGAGCGCAAGAAGGCCGCCAAGCAGCACGCCAAGGAATACCGCAAGGAACGCCGTGGCGAGCGGCGCAAGCGCGCGGACAGCCCCTCGGGCCAGGTCCGTTCCGGCAAGCCTTCGGCCAAGCCCGGCTCCAAGGCGACCGGCAAGCTCGGCGGCAAGCCACTGGGCAAGCCGGGCGGCAGGCCCGGCGCGAAGCCTGCGGGCAAGACGTTCGGCAAGCCGGCCGGGAAGCCCGCCGGCGCCGGTCCGCGCGCCGGTGCCCGCAAGCCCGGCGGGGCGCCGCGAGGAGCCCCACGAGGTCGCGGCTGATGAAACTGGCGGTGTTCGACTGCGACGGCACCCTGGTCGATGGCCAGGCGCCGATCTGCGAGGCGATGGAGGCGGCTTTCGCGGCCTTCTCGCTCACCCCACCCTCGCGCGGGGCGATCCGCCGCGCGGTGGGGCTGTCGCTCCCGCAGGCGATCCGCCAGTTGCTCCCCGAGTCCGATGCCGAGCGCCAGAACGCCATGGCCGAGGCCTACAAGCTCTCGTTCCGCACCGCGCGCGAGCAGGGCCGCGTCGCCCAGCCGCTGTTCCCCGGCATCGAGGACACCTTGCGCGGTCTCCATGCCGCCGGCTGGACGCTCGGCCTCGCCACCGGGATGTCCGACCGGGGCCTCGGCTTCTGCCTCGAGGCGAACGGTATCGCCGACCTGTTCGTCACCCTCCAGACCGCGGACCGGCATCCGTCCAAGCCACACCCCGCGATGCTGGAGCAGGCGCTGGCCGAGGCGGGGGCGCTGCCCGGTGAAGCGGTGATGATCGGCGACACCGCCTACGACATGCGCATGGCCGCCGCTGCCGGAGTGCGCGGCATCGGTGTCGACTGGGGCTACCACCACCCGCGCGAGCTGGCCGAGGCCGGCGCCGAAGCGGTCATGGAGAGCCCCGCGCAACTGCTGGAGCACCTTCTCGCATGACGCAGCACGATCCCGCCGCCGCCCGGTTCGCGATGATCAACCTCACCCGCATCCTGGGCGTCGCCTTCGTTGTGGTGGGAATGCTGATGGCATCGGACCGCCTCTTCCCCGGCGCTCCCGACTGGATCGGCTACCTGTGCATCGCCAACGGGCTGG
>DATKFS010000075.1:0-6487 GCA_035511275.1 Novosphingobium sp. | reverse complement strand
ATCGCCTTCCGCCGCTTCCCCGACATGCTGATCGGCGCCCGCCTCGGCTCGCCGCTGGTGGTGGGCTACGGTGAGGGCGAGACCTACCTCGGCTCGGACGCCCTGGCGCTCGCCCCCCTCACTCAGAAAATCACCTATCTCGACGAAGGCGACTGGGTGGTCATCACCCGCGAAGGCGCGACGATCTACAATGCCGAGAACGAGCGCGTGGAGCGCGAGATCGTCACTTCGGGCGCCTCGACCGTTGCGATCGAGAAGGGCAACTACCGCCACTTCATGCAGAAGGAGATCTTCGAGCAGCCGACGGTGGTGGCCCAGACGCTGCGTTCGTACTTGCGTCAGGTCGATCAGTCGGTGGCGCTGCCGCAGGTCGATTTCGACCTTTCGACGATCAACCGCATCACCATCGTCGCCTGCGGCACCAGCTACTACGCCGGCATGGTCGCCAAGTACTGGATCGAGACGTTCGCGCGCCTCCCCGTGGACATCGACGTGGCGTCGGAGTTCCGTTACCGCGACCCGGTGCTGGAGGACGGCGGGCTAGCGCTCTTCATTTCCCAGTCGGGCGAGACCGCGGATACCCTGGCCGCGCTGCGCCACTGCAAGGCCGCCGGGCAGACGATCGCCGTCGTCGTCAACGTGCCGACCAGCACCATGGCGCGAGAAGCCGACCTGCTGCTGCCCACCCACGCCGGGCCGGAGATCGGCGTCGCCTCGACCAAGGCCTTCACCTGCCAGTTGGCCGTCCTCGCCGCGCTTGCCGCCCACCTTGCGGTGAAGCGCGGGCGCATGGACCGGGCCGAGGAGATGGAGGTCGTCCAGCACCTTCTCGAAACGCCCGCCAGCCTCAACGCCGCGCTGGACCACGACGAGGAGATCGCCGCGATGGCCCACCTCATCGCCCCGGCGCGCGACGTCCTCTACCTCGGGCGTGGCCCCGACTATCCGCTGGCGCTCGAAGGCGCACTGAAGCTGAAGGAAATCAGCTATATCCACGCTGAAGGCTATGCCTCTGGGGAAATGAAGCACGGCCCCATTGCCCTCATCGACGAGGCGGTGCCGGTGATCGTGCTGGCGCCCTCCGGCCCGCTGTTCGAGAAGACCGTCAGCAACATGCAGGAAGTGCGTGCGCGCGGCGGCAAGGTCGTGCTGATTTCCGACGCGGAAGGGATCGAGGAGGCGGGAGAAGGCTGTATCGCGACCATCGAAATGCCGCGCGTGCACCCCCTGATCGCGCCGTTGGTCTACGCGGTTCCCGTCCAGTTGCTCGCCTATCACGTCGCTTGCGCGAAGGGGACCGATGTCGACCAGCCCCGCAACCTGGCCAAGAGCGTGACGGTCGAATAGCGCGCGCCACTGTGTCCAATACTTAACTTACTGCTAACTCTTGACCCGGTATCCTCCGGAGCGTGAACACCAAGTCGCCCGTCAGCATCCCCTTGCCGAGAGAACTGCCCGTCCTGGCGGTGCTGGGCCTGTCAGATCCCGCTGACGGCGACTGGGTGCGGCTGCGCGGCATTCAGTACGCGACCCTGCGGCGCTCGACCTCGACCCGCATCCTGATGCACGCGGCCGCCGCGCTGGCAACATCGATGCTGCTGGCCGGCAGGATCGCGACGCCCGCCATCGTCGCCTGGTTGGTCCTCGTCGTGGTGACCCTGTGGCACGGCTACCGCGTCGACCGCTCGCTTGCCGACGCCGACCGCCGGCGCATCTCCCGCGACGAGGTCAAGGCGCAGCTGGTGGGATCGATCGGCGGCGGGCTCGTCTGGGCGCTGCCGCTGGGTGGGCTCGGCATGTTCATCGACCCGCAGACGCAAGTAAAGCTGTGGACGGTGCTGGCGATGCTGATGGCGGCATCGGTGATGCTCGTCCCGGCGGTGCCGATCACATCGCTGGCATTTTCGACCATCGTCGGCGGCTCGGCCATCGCCTTCTTCCTCTGTTCCGCCAGCTACGACATGGCGGCGATCGCGCTGCTGTTCATGGGCATCGTCGCCATCGGCGCGATCGAAGGCGCGCGGCGCTACGTCACCGCGAAAATCGCCGAGGCCGGGATGGTGGAGAAGGACGAAGTCGTCTCCCTGCTCCTGCGCGAGTTCGAGGAAGGCCAGGCCGACTGGCTCTGGCAGATCGACACCGGCCGGCGGGTACGCTCGGTATCGCCCCGCTTCGCCTATGCGCTGGACCGCGAGGCCGCCGAGGCCGAGGGACTGCCGCTGCTCCAGCTCATCGCGGGGTCCGCCTGGGAAACCGGTCAGTTCCCGACGAGCCTCCACGACCTTGCCGAAAGGCTCAAGCGGCGCGAGCATTTCTCCAACCTGCTGGTCCGGGTCATGATCGGCGGGCACTCCCGCTGGTGGGAGCTTTCGGGCACGCCGCGCATCAACGAGCACGGCATCTTCGAAGGCTTCCGCGGCGTCGGTTCCGACGTGACCGACGCGCGCGAGAATTCCGACAAGATCGCCTGGCTGGCCCGCTACGATCCGCTCACCGGCCTGCCCAACCGCATGATGATTACCGAGACGCTGGGCACCGCGCTCGAACAGGCGGAGAAGTGGCGCACGCGCTGCGCCTTCCTGATGCTCGACCTCGATCGCTTCAAGGCGGTGAACGATACCCTCGGCCACCATGTCGGCGATCAGCTGCTGGCCCGCGTGTCCGAGCGGCTCAAGGAGCAGATGAGCGAGAACGAGCTGTGCGGGCGTCTCGGCGGCGACGAATTCGCCATCGTCATACGGGATGCAGCCGATCTCAAGCGCGTCGAGCAGGTGGCCGAGCGGGTGATCCACCGCCTGTCGCAGCCCTACGAGATCGACCATCACACCCTGTTCGTCGGCGCTTCCATCGGCTCTGCCATCGGCCCCCGCGATGGCTCCAGCGTGGAAACGCTGATGCGCAACGCCGACCTTGCGCTCTATCGCTCCAAGGACGTGGGCGGCAACACGCACCGCACTTACGAGCCCTCCCTCCACGCCCATGCCGAGGAACGCCGCAAACTGGAGTTCGCCCTGCGCCGCGCGCTGGAACGCCACGAGTTCCACGTCGTCTATCAACCCGTGGTCGACGCGCAGAACGAGAGCATCGTCAGCTTCGAGGCGCTGCTGCGCTGGAACAACGCCGAGCACGGCGCTGTCAGTCCGGCGAAATTCGTGCCTCTCGCCGAGGATACGCGCCTGATCGTCCCGATCGGCGAATGGGTCCTCAGCGAAGCCTGCCGCGAAGCGACCAACTGGCCGACGCACGTGCGCGTCGCCGTCAACGTCTCGGGCGAGCAATTGCTCGATCCCAGCTTCGTCTCAAGCGTGGTCAGCGCGCTTTCGTGCAGCGGGCTGGCGGCCAACCGCCTGGAAATCGAAGTGACGGAAAGCATCTTCCTGCGCGATGCGAGCCTTGCCCGCACGGCGCTCGAGCAGATCATGGCGCTGGGCTGTGCGGTGGCGCTTGACGACTTCGGCACCGGCTATTCCTCGCTCGGTTACCTGCGCAAGCTGCGCTTCTCGACCATCAAGGTCGACCGTTCGTTCGTCCAGGGCGCGGCGAAGGGCAATGCGGAGAGCCTCGCGATCATCCGCGCCGTCGTCGCCATGGCCGACAGCCTCGGCATGTCCACCACCGCCGAAGGTGCGGAAACCGAGAAGCAGGTCGAGATCATCCGCCAACTCGGCTGCCGCAAGATTCAGGGCTACTACTTCGGCAGGCCGATGTCCCCCAAGGATGCGGGGAACCTGTTCCGGGGCCCGTCCTACCTCGCAAAGCAGAACGTGGCCTGACGAAAGATCTGCGGGGCGGCGCCGATGCGCCTTCCCCGCAGATCGGCTCAGGCGCCGACCAGCCCCCGGATCGCGCTTTCGAACAGGCCGCGACCGTCGGTGCCGCCATGGGTGGTCTCGATGGCGCGCTCGGGGTGGGGCATCATGCCCAGCACGTTGCCCGCGTCGTTCAGCACGCCCGCGATCGCGCGAGCCGAGCCGTTGACCTCCTCGGCATAACGGAAGGCGACGCGGCCCTCGCCCTCGAGGCGATCGAGCGTGGCGTCGTCGGCGAAGTAATTGCCGTCGTGGTGGGCGACGGGGACGCGGATCACCTGCCCGGCCTCATAGGCGGAGGTGAACAGCGACTGCGCGTTGGCGACTTCGAGCGAGACTTCGCGGCAGACGAAGTTGAGCCCGGCGTTGCGCAGCAGTGCGCCCGGCAGCAGGCCGCTTTCGGTGAGCACCTGGAAGCCGTTGCACACGCCGAGGACCGGCACGCCCCGCTCGGCCGCCGCGATCACCGCCTGCATGATCGGCGAGCGCGAGGCGATCGCGCCGCAGCGCAGGTAGTCGCCGTAGGAGAACCCGCCAGGGACGGCGATGAAGTCCAGCCCCTGTGGCAGTTCGCTGTCGCCATGCCAGACGCGGTGCGGCGCGACGCCCGACACCTTCTCCAGCGCCACCGCCATGTCGCGGTCGCAGTTCGAGCCCGGGAAGGTGATGACGGCGGAGGCGAAGCCCATCAGGCGGCCACCTTCTCGATGCGGTAGTTCTCGATCACCATGTTGGCGAGGAGCTTGCGGCACATGTCGTCGATCGCCTCGTCCGAGACGCTGTCGGCCACGTCGAGTTCGAACAGGCGGCCGGCGCGCACGTCGTTGACGCCCGCGAAGCCCAGGCCCTCGAGCGAGTGGTGGATCGCGCGGCCCTGGGGATCGAGGACGCCTGGCTTGAGGCTGACGTGGACGCGGACTTTCATCGCAGGGCCTTTCGCTGGCGCAGATTCGTTCTTCGGCGCCTATGACCCCAGAGGCGCGCCGAAGCAAGTCGCGCCGCGATTGAACGCGGGCCTGCAACCTGCCATCTGCTGGGCGGCGGGCCGCGTCTGGCAGGCCCAAGCGGAGTTATGCGACGATGACGATCTCCTTTGCCGGGCAGGTCGCGGTGGTGACGGGCGCAGGTAACGGCCTTGGCCGCGCCTACGCGCTCGAACTCGCCCGGCGCGGCGCGAAAGTGGTCGTGAACGACCTCGGCGCCGCGCGGGACGGCACCGGACACTCCGAGGCAGCCGCAATGGTGGTCGAGGAAATCCGCGCGGGCGGCGGAGAGGCGATGGCCGACGGCGGAGACGTCTCCGACTATGCGCAGATGGAGCGGATGGCCGCGCGTGCGAAGGAAACCTGGGGCGGCGTCCACGTCCTCATCAACAACGCCGGAATCTTGCGCGACCGCACTTTCGCCAAGATGGACCCGGCCGATTTCGAACTGGTCCTGCGCGTCCACCTGCTCGGCAGCGCCTTCGCCACCAAGGCGGTGTGGAACCTGATGCGCGAGCAGGCCTACGGGCGGGTCCTGATGACCACATCCTCCTCCGGCCTCGGCGGCAATTTCGGACAGGCCAACTACGGCGCCGCCAAGGCGGGAACGCTCGGCCTTGCCCGGACCCTGCGGCTCGAAGGCGCGAAGTACGGCATCCGCGTCAATTCCATCGCGCCGACCGCCGGGACCCGCATGACCACCGACATCTTTCCCGAGGAAGCGTATAAGGCGTTCGAGCCCGAAAACGTCGTCCCCGCCGCGATCTTCCTCGTCTCGCGGGATGCGCCGAACGACGCCATCGTGGCTGCCGGCGGCGGCGTCTTCCAGAGCGCATGGGTCACCGTGAACGACGGCGTCTTGCTGCCCGAAGGCCAGCGCAGCGCCGAGGACCTCGCCGCCGCGTGGCCCCGCATCGCCGACCGCGCCGGCGACCATGTGTTCGAGAACGGGATGGAGCAGGCTCAGCACGCGCTGGCGATGCTCTCGGCGCAGAGGGACATGCGGTAGAAGCGCTAGAACCGGTAGCCCACGCGCGCTTCCAGCTTCCAGTCGTATGGCGCGCCGTCGCCCGAGATCACCGCCGCGCCGCCTTCGAGCGAGGCGACTACCCTGCCCCATTGCTTGCCCACCTCGAGGTTGACGGGAAGGAAGAACGCGTCGGTCCTAAAGTTGTAGCGGATGTCGGTGCTCGGAAAGATCGTGACGTAACTCTCTTCCGGCAGTTCGATCTCCAGCGTGGGCGAGAACTGCAATTCGCGCGTCTCGCCGCGCCCTTCCTTGCTGGCGATGCTGAAGTCGTAGCGCACGAGCGCCTGGAAGTAGCTGCCCTTCGAGATCGAGGGCGTCCCCCAGCGATAGCCCGCGGTCGGCCGCAGGCGCCATTGCCCGCGGCCGAATTTCTCGCCGCCGGCTGTCGGCACGATGACCTGGGTGCCTATGCCGAAGCCGTTGGCGCCGGTGCGCCGGGCGAAGATCGCCTGGAGCAGCACGTCCCCGAACCCGAAGTCCGAAGCCTCGCCGGGCGCCTCCTCGTTGACGAGCTTGAAAGGCAGGTCGAACCGCAGGTTCGCCCGCCAGCCATCGCCGAGTTCAACCGGGCGCTCGTGCCGGATCGTGAAAGTGGTGGAGTCCTCGTCGCCCTCATCGGCATACTCGACGCGCAAGTCGAAGCGCTGAAGCGGGCGGGTGATGTC
>DATKFS010000074.1:0-5379 GCA_035511275.1 Novosphingobium sp. | reverse complement strand
GCCGTCGCCGTTGATCGTCCGGCGCACGGTGACGGGCACGTCGACCGGAAGGCCCTGGTCAGTCGCGAGGTTCAGCGGGAAGCCCAGTTCGTTGAACGGCACCAGCGTCGAAACCTGCGTGCCGCTGAGCGTGGCGATGTCCTTCTGGAACAGACTGACGCCGAGCAGCGAGCCCGAACCGAAGTACCACTCGGCCGAAAGGTCGAGATTGAACGCCTCGGTCGGGTCGAGGTACGGGTTGCCCTGGTTGAAGACCTGGTTGGCGGGCTGCAGCGTCAGGTTGCCGCCAGGCGAAAGCGCACCGAGGCCCGGGCGGGTGATGACCTGCGCGGCACCGAAGCGCAGCAGGAACTCGGGCGTGATCTCGGCGACGAGGTTCATCGAGGGCAGCCAGTTCTCGTAGCTGCGCTTCACCGTGATCGGTGTGGCGACGCCACTGGCGAGGCCATAGCCGAACGAGGTCTGGTCGGTCTTGACGTAGCGCATGCCGGCATCGCCGCGCACCATGATGCCGCCGATTTCCTGCTCGAAGTCGATCTGGAACCAGATCGCCTTGTCGACTTCCTTGATGTTGCCGGTGTTGCTGGCCGCGGTCGCGTTGGGGTTGGTGCCCGCCACGTCACGGTCGTTGACGCGGAAGTCCACCGAGCGGCCGTTGATGGTCGTCACGCAGTTGCAGTAGATGCCGAGGTCGTCGACGAAGCCCTGCAGGTTGGGGACCACGAAGCCGTTGTAGGCCGGGTCGCCGGTCGATCCCTTGAAGGGCGTGGTCAATGCCGCGACCTGTTCAGGCGTGAGCGTGCCGGAGGATGTCTCGGCCACGAAGCGACGCGATTCGAAGGTGTCGTAGCGGAAGCGGCGGTACTCGCCGCCGACCGAGAACTTGAAGCCTTCGGCAAGGTCCCACTCACCCCCGAGCTTGGCCGAGAGGTAGTCGTTGGTCACCTGGTTCTGGCGGATGCGGACGTCCGAGGTGCCGTTGATGAACGACCAGTTCGCGGGGTTGCTGGGATCGAAACCGAGGTTGATGGTGGGGCGGCGGTCGTTGTCGCGATAGTCCCAGCTGTAACCGTCGGTGTTCAGGCGATCGAGCACGACGGTGGTCTGGACCGGGCTGTCGAAGTCAGACTTGGAGTAACCGAGATACCCGTTGAGGCGGAAGGTGTCGGTCAGTTCCTGCTTCAGCACGGTGTTGACCTGGTAGAAGGTCGTGCTGAACTCATCGTGGCGGCTCTCGATGCGCATGTCGACATCGTCGAAGACGCCGTAGACCAGCTCGTTCTGGTCGTTGACCTCGCCGTTGCGAATGATGCTCTGGGCCTTGCCGGTGGCGCCGGTGCGGCTGAACGACAGCGCCTCGATGTAGTTTTCCTGACGCTTGGTCTTGGACTTCGAATAGAGCCCCTCCACCACGATCTCGGTGCGGTCGGAAGGCTGCCACTGTACCGCGCCGGTGAGGCCGAGGCGGGTGATATCGTTGGTCCAGGTGTCGTAGCGCGGGATGCGCGGATGGTAGATCAGGTCATCCCAGTTGGAGCCGTCGGTCGCGGGCGCGGTGTTGATCTGGCCGATGGTGTAGCCGGGCAGGGTGGACGCGGCGTTGAAGCCGCCGTTGGCGCCCGCCGGGCTCCAGCGCACGGTCGAGTGGCCTTCCTCCTTGATCGAACGGGTGGAATAGGCGGCCGAGGCGAGGACGCCGAAGGTGCCTTCCTCGTTCTGCCAGCTGACGAGCCCCGCAAGGCGCGGGTCCCACTTCTTCGCCAGGTCGTTGTAGCCCGCGCGCGCGGACCCGGCGACGACGAAATTGTCCTTGTAGTCCAGCGGGCGGGCGGCCTGCAGGTCCACCGTGGCGCCGAGCGAGCCTTCCTCGACCGAGGCCGAGGCGGTCTTGCGCACGGTCAGCGAGTTGAACAGTTCCGAGGCGAAGACGTTGAAGTCGAAGCCGCGCCCGCGGTTGACGCCGCCGCCCGCGTCGGAGCCGCCGGTGGTCGCCACGGCTTCCATGCCGTTGATGCGCACGCGGGTATATTCGGGACCAAGGCCGCGCACCGAGATCGAGCGACCTTCGCCGCCCTCGCGCGAGATCGCGACGCCGGGGATGCGCTGGAGCGATTCGGCGAGGTTGTTGTCGGGGAACTTGGCGATGTCCTCGGCCTTGATGACGTCCACCGCGCCGGTCGCCTCGCGCTTTTCGGCCTGCGCGGTCTGGATCGCGTTGCGGAAACCGGTGACGATGATGTCCTGCGGGGTGGCGCCGCCGAGGTCTGCCGCCTCGTCGGTGGTGGCCTCTTCCTGCGGGGCTTCCTGCGCGGCCTCTTGCGCGAGGGCGGGCGAGATGAAGGCCATGGCCATGGCCGTGGCGAGCACGGGGGCCGAGGCACTGCGCGCAAGGCGTAGGCGGAGCGCTGCTGAAGACATCATTGTTATCCTCCCCTTGTTGTCCGGCCCGGCGACCTTGTGGCGCCGTTACCGTTGAGCTTCCCCGGCTCTGCCTTATGAATAGGCGTGATACCGGTGTCAGCCACCGTGGATTTGTGATTTGGACGATAGGCGAGGTTGCTAACCGCTTCGTGAGCGAAAAGGGGCACGATTGATGCGCGCGGAGCATTGATCGGGGGAGGTCGGGGAATGGTGAGCTTTTGTCGATCAGGAACTGCGCCGTCATTCCCGCGAAGGAGGGAACCCAACCGATGACGTCTCCGCCCGCACGGGCGTCAGATGGGTTCCCACCTTCGCCGGGATGACGAAGGAGGGGGCGGGGACCGCGCCGACTTCCGATGCGCAAGCCGCATCGATCGAGTTGAATTGCGGCATGGATGCAGCGGCCACCGCGCGCCTAGTCTGGATGAACGATAAGCCCGCGAACGGGGCAAGGGAGAGTTGGACGTGTCAAGTGAAGCCCGGATCGCCGTTCCTCCCCCGATAGATGCGCCCGTGGATGCGCCAGTGACGGGCGACCGCCCGACGCGGGTGCGCTTCCTGATCATCGCGCTGGTCTTCGTCATCACCTCGCTCAACTACGCGGATCGCTCCACCTTCTCCATCGCCGGGGCTTCGGCGGCGGACGAACTGGGGCTGGGCGCGATCGAGACGGGGTTCATCCTCTCCGCCTTCGCCTGGGCCTATGCCGCCGCGCAGATCCCCGGCGGCCTGCTGCTCGACCGCTTCGGGACGCGCCCGGTCTATATCGCGGCGATCGCCATCTGGTCGATCTTCACCGCGATCCAAGGCTTCGCGGGGCTGCTGCTGGGCGCGACGGTGGTGGCGCAGCTGTTCGTGCTGCGCTTCCTCGTCGGGCTGTTCGAGGCGCCCTCCTTCCCCGGCAACGCGCGGATCGTCACCGCGTGGTTCCCCGCGCGCGAACGCGGCACCGCCTCCGCCATCTTCAACTCCGCGCAGTACTTCTCGCTGGTCGCCTTCGCGCCGCTGATGGGCTGGGTGGTCCATCCTTTCGGCTGGCGGGCGGTATTCTTCGTAATGGGCAGCCTCGGCCTCATGGCGGCGCTGGCCTTCTACGCGTTCATCCGCGACCCGGTGCGCCACACGTGGGCCAACCGCGCCGAGATCGACCTCATCCGCGAGGGCGGCGGCCTGGTCGAACTCGACACGCAGAAGGGCAAGCGGGGCGACCCGACCTTCACCTGGCACAACGTACGCCAGCTGCTCGTCAACCGCATGATGATCGGCATCTACCTTGGCCAGTACTGCATCAACGTGCTGACCTACTTCTTCGTGACGTGGTTCCCGATCTATCTCGTCAAGGATCGCGGGTTCAACATCATGGAGGCCGGCTTCGTTGCGGCGCTTCCGGCGCTCTGCGGCTTCGTGGGCGGCGTTGCGGGCGGCGTCGCATCGGACTGGCTGCTGGCGCGGACCGGCTCGATCACGCTGGCGCGCAAGGCGCCGCTGCTGGGCGGGATGCTTCTCGCAAGCCTCATCATGGTCGCCGCACGGGTGGAGAGCCAGTGGGGCGTGGTCCTGCTGATGTCGCTGGCGTTCTTCGGCAAGGGCGTGGCCTCGCTCGGCTGGGCGGTGATGTCCGACGTTGCGCCGCGCAAGCTGGCGGGCCTCGCGGGCGGGGTGTTCAACACCTTCGGCAATGCCGCCGGGATCGTGACGCCCATCGTCGTCGGCCTGCTGGTGGCGAGCGCGGGTTCGTTCGATACCGCGCTGGTCTTCGTGGGCGCGCACTGCCTGCTGACGATCGTCGCCTATTTCCTCGTCGTGCAGAAACTGGAACGTCTGGAGCTGATACCTTGACCCTGAACAGACGAGCCGTCCTTGCCGGCGGCGGGATGCTGACGCTTGCCGCGACGATGCCCGCGCTCGCCCGCGCCGCGACGCCCGAGATTGCCATCGACACAGCCATGGCGGCGCCGAGCTGGGCGGTGCTCCAGCGCCACCTCATCGCCATGCAGGGAGACGCCGCGCGGGCCTTCCACGACCGCTACTTCAACGCTGCCCACGAGATCGAGGCGTTCCTGCGCTGGGGCGCGAACGACGGGCCGGACGACGCGATCGAGGCGGTCAACGACTGGCCCTATCTCTACATGATCGGTGCCGATGCGGGCATCCTCGACCTCGCACAGAAGGTGCAGGAAGCGCACTTCGCGCAGTATTCGCGGGCCAGGACGCGCGACGTGCCGATGGGCCGCAAGGGCATGTACGTGCGCGAGTTCGCGCCGCAGATGGACTGGCAGCACATCAGCGAGGGGCTTACCACCTTCAACCAGCTCGGCCTGTGCACGCAGGGCGACCGCAAGCTGGTCGAGCGCGCGCGCCGCTTTGCCGACTTCTACACCGGCCGCGACCCGATCGCGACGAACTACGATCCGAAGCTGAAGCTCGTCCGCTCGATGTTCAACGGCAGCATCGGCCCGCTGATGCGCCCCGCCACTCCGCTCGACTGGGCGGGCGACCCGTTCGACACCGCGCCCTTCGAGATGGTCCACGGCGAGACGAGCTACGCCGACACGCTCGAACACTACCGCGAATATACCGAGACGGTGGGCGACAACCCGCTGAACCTGCACTCCACCGCGCTGGGCTTCAACGCGTGGATGCTGACGGGCGAGGCGCGCTTCCGCGACTGGATGCTCGAATATGTCGAGGCATGGGCCGCCCGCGCGCGCGCTAACGACGGCATCATCCCGAGCAACATCGGGCCCGACGGCACGATCGGCGGCGGTGCGGGCGGCAACTGGTGGGGCGGGACTTATGGCTGGGGGTTCAGCCCGGTCAATCCGGTCACCGGCAAGCGCGAGGACCGCAACCGCATCCCGCGCGCGATCATGGGCTTCATGAACGCCTACCTGGCCACCGGCGACGACCGCTACCTGCAGGTCTGGCGCGACCAGAACGCGCGCATCAACGAGGCCT
>DATKFS010000073.1:0-1941 GCA_035511275.1 Novosphingobium sp. | reverse complement strand
TAGCGTGCTGCGCTACCCAGGCATCGATCCGTTCCGTCGGATGACGGATACCTGCTCGCAGGCCACCAGCGTTGTGATAAACCCAAAGACGATCATCGGGCAGGTGCTTGCGGGCGGTCGCCGTGACGTCGATCAGGCGGCGAATAAGACCGCCAGGCGTGCCGCCACCGCCGTCGCGGACGCGCATGCTCTTGTGCTCGGCGCCGCGCGCGCGGCGCTTCAGATAGCGCAGCTCCACCGTGCCGGCGTGAGCGTTGGTGAGGCAATCCACGTTCAGCGCCTTGAGACACTCGGGCTCGAGACCGGTATCGAGCGTGAGCAACACCAGCAGCGCCGGAAGATCGCTCGCGAGCAGATGATACCGGCCATGAAGGTCGTCGATGAGCGTGCTGAACGGCAAGCCGCGTCGCTCGCGCATGAAATAAAGGCGACGCACCTCGACGCGGTCGGTCAGAATAGATCCATGGCGTGCAATGATGGCTTCGACATCGGCACGGGCTCTGGCGATTACGGGGTCGTCCTCATCGGTCCGGTCGTCGGCCCCCAACCGGCGGAACATCGCTTCGACATCGGCCCGCGCCGCGTCGCGCAATGCGCGGGCGACGAATGGGCTGTAAGCATCGCGCGGGGTGGAGCGGCCCGCCGAAGTGGCCAGCGTATAGCGCAGCCGTTCATGCAGGTCGGGCGCGATCCGATCGGGCCGGTCGGCTTCGATCGCGCGCAATGTATTGATGATCTTGCTGACCGTCATGTGCCGGTGGATCGCGCCCATCCCGCGCCGTTCGAGCGCGGACGCGAACCCATCGATATGGGCTGCGCGCAGGTCGCTGACGCCAGCCACCTCCGGCGCATCATCGCCAAGCCAGGCGAAGAAGTGACGATAAACCTGAACATACTGCTTGATGACGCTGGCCGCACCGATCGGTCCCCCGAGCGCGGCCGACCGACGCAGCGCGCCGGCGAAGGCGATGGCGAGCGGACGGGGATCGAGCCCGGTCATATCGACCAGGACCGTTCCGCCATGCCGCGCCTCGATGGTGAACTTGAGGCCGAGCACCGGATCGGGCTGGGGTCGCTCCGGCGTGATGGGCGCGAAGGCGACAGGCCGGCCCTTGCGGGGACGCCCGCTCATGCGCCCTGCGGTCCCGGCAGCAGCGCGAGCAGCTCCTCGACGGCCGCGTCCACCGTATCGGCGCGGGTCGCGATATGATCGAGGTAGATATAGGTGGTGGCGAGGCTCGCGTGGCCGAGCAGGCGTTGCACCTGTTGCAGCGGATCGCCCAGGATCAGCCGGTAGCTCTCCACCGGCCCCGCCGGCAGTGCCGCTTCGCGCAGGCGCTGCTGGATCAGCAAGGCGAGCATATGGACTGCGAATGCATGCCGAAGCTGGTGTGGGCTGATCGACAGCGGGAAGCCGTTGTCCTCGCACCGCTTGCAGGCGCGGGTGAAGATCACCTCCCACGAGTTGGGGCGGACCGGCTGCCCGACCTCGGTCAGCCATAGCGCTGCCGGCTCGCGGGGCGTTCCATCCTCGTCGCACAGGATCAGGCGGCATCGTTCCTCCGGGGTGCAGACATCGCGCATGCGGTCGAGACCGGCGCGGGTGACAGGGATCTGTCGTTCGAGCCTGGCCGCGCCGTCCCGCGCGGCGAACTTGGCCACGCTCGCGGCGCGCTCGACGGCGACATAGGCGGCGATCTGGCGAAGCAGCCGGCGCGGCACCAGGATGCTGCGCCCGCGGTCGCCCTTGGTGAGCGGCGGCGGGAGAGGCAGCCAGAGCTGCTGAGCCTGGTCGCCGTCGCGGTCGATCGCGGCAAGCTCGGCAGCAAGCAGGCCCGACGCCTCTTCGAGGCGCAGGCCGGTGGTGACGAGAAGATCGGCGAACAGCGCGTTGCGGAGTCCATTGCGATCGCGCGCACCGGAGCGCTCGGTGCCGTCAGG
>DATKFS010000072.1:0-1717 GCA_035511275.1 Novosphingobium sp. | reverse complement strand
ATCCGGGTCGAGGGGCGCGAGGTCACGCAGTGGCTGCCCTGGCACTTCGACCATGCCTACAACAACGAACTCAACCGCGCGGGCGTGCTGCGCGCGCTCGACATTCCGCCGCAGGACGGCCTCACCGGCTTCGTCGACGGCATCGAGCTTTACGACAGCCTCTCGCCCAACCTGCGCGAGGCGATCGACGGGAAGAACGTGCTCTATCGCATGAACGTGCTGATGGAGAACTTCCACTTCGGCGCGCCCGAGGACTACGCCTGCCTGTCCGAGAATCCCCACGCCGACGCGGTGATGGAAGCCGCGAAGGACACGCCGCGCGCCGTCCATCCGGCGGTCTGGACGCGCGACACCGGCGAGAAGGTGCTCCACGTCTCGCCCTGGATGGCGGAGGGGCTTGAAGGCGACGAGACGCCCGAGGGCGATGCCCTGCTCGACGCCGTCAGCCGGGAGGTCTTCGAACTCGGCAAGGACCTGTCCTACTGGCATCGCTGGAAGCCCACCGACATGCTGATCTGGGACAACTGGCGCGTCCTCCACGCCGTCTCGGGCCACGATCCGCAATACGGCCGCCGCATGCAGCGCACCACCATCAAGGGCGACTACGGCCTCGGCTACTTCGAAGGCGGCGCATCGAGCGACAACAAGATCCTCGAACGCACGTACTGATCCCGGTGCTCCCTGTCGCGAAGCGATGGGGAGGATTTCACGTGGATCAGGCCCGGCCCGTCTCGGTCGAAAGCAGCGCCGGGTCGATTCCCTCCGCCCGCCAGGTCGCCGACCAGCGGCCCTCGGGCGGGGTGTGGAACAGGACTTCGCGGTGGCCTTCTGCCGCGTACCAGCCGTGGTGGCGCATCTCGCCCTCAAGCTGTCCCGGGCCCCAGCCCGCATAGCCCAGCGCCATGATCCAGTGCGTCGGCCCCCGCCCTTCGGCGATGGCGCGCAGCACGTCCATCGAGGCGGAGAGGGCGCAGAGCGGCTCGACGGTGATGGTATCCGTGCCGCCCCAGTCGGTCGAGTGGAGGATGAAGCCGCGTCCGGGTTCGACCGGGCCGCCCACCATCACCTCGCGGTTGGGGGAGACGCCGGGGTCCACGCCCAGCTCCTCGAGCACGTCGTGGAAGCGCACGCCCTGCCGGACATGGCCGATGCCGATGCCCAGCGCGCCGTTCTCGTCATGGACGCACATCACGTTGACCGAGCGTTCGAATCGCGGGTCGAACATGCCGGGCATGGCGAGCAGGATGCGCCCCGAAAGGTACTGTTCGGCTGTCACGCCGCCCAATGTAGGCGAGGCACGGCTGGCCGCAAGCCGGAATGGATCCGGAAGAACGCGACGGGATTTGTGTACCGCTGACCCTTCCCCTGCCGGCCACCTGATTCTAAGACCAACCCCATGACCCTGCTCTTCGACCTCCCCGCCACGCCCACCGTCCCCGTCCTCGGCAGCGAGGCGCGCTATCCGGTGCGGCGCATCTTCTGCGTCGGGCGCAACTACGCCGCGCACGCGCTCGAACTCGGCAACGCGGTGGACCGCGAGGCGCCGATCTGGTTCAACAAGGCGCCCGCCGCGCTCTGCCTTTCGGGCGAGGCCATCCCCTATCCACCGGGCACCGCGAACTGCCACTACGAGATGGAATTCGTCGTCGCCATCGGCGCGCCCGCGTGCCGCGTCGCGCCCGGGCAGGCGATGGCGACGGTCTACGGCTACGCCGCC
>DATKFS010000071.1:0-2881 GCA_035511275.1 Novosphingobium sp. | reverse complement strand
GTCACCAGTTCGTAGGGCCTGCCGGCATCCTTCAGCGCATCGGCCATGACCTGGCTCTGGCGGTAGGGGACGACGGTGTCGTCCTTGCCGTGGATCAGCAGCACCGGCGCATCGGCACGGGCGGCGAAGCGGCGGGGGGAGACTTCCGCATAGCCCTTGGGATCGCCCAGCTGCTCGCGCAGGGACTTGCTCAGCATCTTGGAATCGCCGCTTTCGCGCATGTCGGTCGCGTACATGAGCCTGAGGTCGGCGACCCCCGCCACCGAGACCGCGCACCGGTACAAGCCCTGCTGCAGCGTCACCCCCGCCAGCGCCGCATAGCCGCCGTAGCTGGCGCCGACGATGCAGGCGCGCCTGGGATCGACCACCCCGCGCTTCGCCAGTTCGGCGAGGCCGTCCGAGATGTCGCTCTGCATCGTGCGCCCCCACTGGCCGTCGCCGGCATGGCGGAACGCGTCGGTGCCGCCGGTGGAGCCGCGGAAGTTGGGCTGGAACACCGCATACCCGCGCGAGGCGAAGGCCTGCGCCCACCAGTCGAACACCGGCTTGTCGTGCGATGCGGGGCCGCCGTGGGGCAGCAGGATGACCGGCAGGTTCTTCGGGTCCCGGCCGGGCGGCAGCGTCAGCACCCCGCTCATCTCGAGCCCGTCGGCGGCGGTGTAGTCGACCTCGGAGATCGGCCCCACCTGTTCGGCGGGGATCTCCGGCCGTTCGTCGGCGATCGGGTCGGCCCGGCGCTGGGCGACATCGACGAGGAACCAGGTCCCGCTGTCGTTGCTGCCGGTGGTCCGCACGATCACCTTGGAGAAGTCCGGCGTCCAGTCGATCAGGCTGGTCTCGCGCCCGGAAAAGGCCCGGAAGATGCGGGCGAGCGCGTGCTGGTGGACGGGGTCCGACATCACCGTGTCGCGGTTGCCTTCCGAGCTGCGATAGCCGACCATGTTGCCGTTGTTGCGGTCGACGAAGATGCGCTCGATGCCGATGTCGTGCAGGAACGGTTTCGGCTCGCCCCCTGCGAGGGGGACTTCGAACCAGCGTTCGTTCCCGCCCTCGTCCTCGATCTGGTAGATCACCGTGGAGCCGTCCTTGCCGAAGGCGAGCAGGCTGACGTCGCCGGTCGGATCGACGCCGCGCGCCAGTTCGCCGCCGCGCGGGAGGGTGATCTTCCAGACGCCGTTCGTCTCCGAAATGTCGAGCATGACCGCGACATTGCCCGCCGCGTCCACCAGCCAGTCCCGGTAGTGCGCCTCACCCGGGGCCGACGCGACCTCGCGCGGGCGGTTGGTGGCGATGTCGACGGCGAAGAGCGAGGCGCGGCCGTGGCGGAAGTAGGTGTCCATCCCGTTCACCTCCAGCTCGATCCCGCCGAAGTAGCCCACCGTGCGCCCGCCGATGGTGCGGATGCCGTAGCGGCCGCGCGTGGTATGGGCGATGGCCTTGGACTTGCCGAACACCAGCCCGGCCTCGCGGCCCGCGACCATCGGCAGGATCGTCGTGCCGGTGAGTTCGTACTTGCTGGCGGCGAACCCGTACATCGCGACGGTCGACGTGGTGGTGAGCAGGACCGTGTCGTTGTCCGCCCATTCGATCCCGCGCACCTTGTTCTCGCCCGAGGAGCCGTTCATCAGCACCTTGTCGCCCTTGGTGACGATGACGCGACGCCCTTCCTTGGCCTGCATCACGTAGGCGACCGACTGGCCGTCGGGAGAGACGGCGACGTCCTCGACCCGCGGCATCTCGCCATAGGCATCCAGCGGTGGCGGCGGCGCGGCGGCCTGGGCAAGCGCGGGCGCCAGCAGGAACAGCGCGCCGGACAGTCCGGCGCGGCAGGTCGATCGCATCTTCATGTATTCCCCCGAATTACCCGAACCGTATTCCCCACCGTTTCGCACAGCGCAAGCCGTCTCTCGGCACTATCGCGCCCGTGTTGCTTGAAAATGGAGCCATCTTGCCGAACGGGCGCAAGTCATGGCGCTTGCCAAGTCGTCCGCGATTGAGAACACTGCGGCAAAACAACGAAGACCGGGAGAATGCCATGGCTGCCAGCTGGACCACGCGCGAGGCCGTGTCGGGCGCCTATGCGCTCAAGGTGCTCGCCTATACCGACTGCATCAAGCGCACGGTGGAGCGGGCCAAGGAACCCGGCTTCGACGAAAGCGGCTGGGACGAACTGGCGGCCATGCTCGACACGTCCGCTTTCGAGCGGGTCGGCAACGACAAGGTGGCGATGGGCTGGGATGTCTATCGCGGGCTGCTCATGCAATGGGCGACGACCACCGATTTCTGGGCCGAATTCCACCGCGTCAGCGAAGCGGGTGACCGCGTCTTCCTCGAACTGACCGAGCACAACCACCCGCGCGGCGGTGCCGAGCGCGTGGTCAATTCCTGCACCGTCTACCAGTTCGACGGGGCGGGCCGGCTGGTGCATCTCGACATCTACCTGCAGCACGATTGAACGGCCCGCCGCGCCTGTACGATTTCGCGTCCGAAAGCGGCGCATTGGGGCGTTTTCTTTTGTCGCGCTTGTCCCTACATGCAGGCGACCATGGCACGCCCCCAAAACTCCCTTTTCGACAAAGCCAAGACCGTCGCGGAAAACCGCAAGGCTCGCTTCGATTACTTCATCGAGGACAAGTTCGAGGCCGGAATCGCGCTGACCGGCACGGAAGTGAAGTCGCTGCGCTTCGGCGAAGGCTCGATCGTCGAATCCTTCGCGGAGATTCGCGGCGGGGAATGCTGGCTGGTCAACGCCAACGTGCCCGAGTTCAGCCACGGCAACCGCTTCAACCACGTCCCCAAGCGGCCCCGCAAGCTGCTGCTCCACGAACGCGAGATTTCGCGCCTGCAGGGCGCGGTGGAGCGCAAGGGCATGACGCTGGTG
>DATKFS010000070.1:0-21780 GCA_035511275.1 Novosphingobium sp. | reverse complement strand
CGTCGCGCGGGGACCGACCTACCTCATCTTCCCGATCATCTCGCTGTCGCCGGTAGTGACGATCGCGCTGTCCTTCGTGCTGATGCGCGAGCGCACCGGGCGGCTCGGCGCGCTGGGCATCGTGCTCGCGCTGCTCGCCCTGCCGACGTTCGACTTCGCCCCGGCGGGCGGCGGCGGGGCATCGGCGGAATGGCTGGTCCCGGCGATGGTCGTGATGCTGTGCTGGGCGTGGTTCCCGGCCCGCTCAAGGCCATCGGCATCCTCCTCGCGCTGGTCGCCTCCCTGCTCCTCGCCATCGAACCCGACGCGCGGGACGAAAACGCCGAACCCGCTGCGGAATAGTTTCGTTTAGTTGCGATTTATTGCGTAACCGCAATCAATCGGCTAGGAACGGAACCGAAAGGAACGCATCCGTGAAAGCGATTCGAGACATCGTGCAGCGACACAAGGCCAGCGAGCGGATCGGAGTGACGTCGGTCTGTTCCGCCCACCCCCTCGTGATCGAGGCCACGCTGCGCCATGCGCTGGGGACGGGCCAGCCGCTCGCGCTGGTCGAGGCGACGTGCAACCAGGTCAACCAGGAGGGCGGCTACACGGGGATGCGCCCCGCCGACTACCGCGACTTCGTGCAGGGCATCGCCGCCGCCGTCGGCTTCCCGGACGAGCGGCTGGTGCTGGGCGGCGATCACCTCGGCCCCAATCCCTGGACCGCGCTCCCCTCCGCCGAGGCCATGGAACGGGCCGAGGTCATGGTGGTGGACTACGTGCGCGCGGGCTTCCGCAAGATCCACCTCGACTGCTCGATGAGCTGCGCGGACGACCCCGTGCCGCTGCCGGAGCGCACCATCGCCCAGCGCGCCGCGCGCCTGTGCCGCGCGGCCGAGGATGCGTTCGACGGCGATGCGGCCGATGCCCCGGTCTACGTGGTCGGCACCGAGGTGCCCGTGCCCGGCGGCGCGGCGGAGGACCTCGACGAACTGGCCGTCACCACGCCCGATGCGGCGATCGCCACCATCGCCATGCACCGCGACCTGTTCCGCGACAGCGGCCTCGCCGACGCGTGGGAGCGCGTGATCGCCACCGTCGTCCAGCCCGGCGTCGAGTTCGACCACGACAAGGTGGTCGACTACCGCCCCGAGTGCGCCGTCGCCCTCAGCCGGGCGATCGAGCCAGTGGCCAACCTCGTGTACGAGGCCCATTCCACCGACTACCAGACCGCCGACGCGCTCGCCGCGCTGGTGCGCGATCACTTCGCCATCCTGAAAGTCGGTCCCGGCGTCACTTTCGCGTTGCGGGAGGCGCTCTGGGCGCTCGACGCGATCGAGGCGGAAACCGTCGAGCCGCACCGCCGCGCGCGCCTGCGCGACACCGCGATCGAGCGGATGCGCGCCGAGCCGGGCAACTGGCGCAAGTACTATCACGAGGAAGGCGCCGCGCTGGACCTCCAGCTGCAATACAGCCTGTCCGACCGCATCCGCTACTACTGGCCGGACCCGCAGATCGCGGCGGCGCAGGAGCGGCTCTTCGCCAACCTGCGGCAGAGCGTCCCGGCGCTGGCGCAAGTCAGCCAGCACCTGCCTCTGGCCTACGCCGCGGTGCGTGCGCAGCGCGCCTCGCTCGACCCGGCCGACCTTGTCATGGCGCATATCGGCGCCACCCTCGATGCCTATCATGGAGCTTGCCATCCCGATGCCTGACGCCCTGCTGGTCCCCGGAAACCCGGACGACGAAGCCCAGCCCTGGACCCGCCGGGAGATCGCCCAGCAACCCGCGACCCTGCGCGAGACGCAGGCGCTGCTCGCCGCCAATCGCGCGGCGATCGAGGCGTTCATCGCCCCCCTGCTCGCCCGTCCAGACCTGCGCATCGTCCTCACCGGCGCCGGCACCTCGGCGTTCATCGGCGAATGCCTGGCGCCATGGCTTTCGCGCGAACTCGCCCGCCCGGTGGAGGCCATCGCCACCACCGACATCGTCAGCGCGCCCGACCTTCACTTGCGCCGCGACGCGCCGACGCTGCTCGTCTCGTTCGGCCGCTCGGGCTCCAGCCCGGAGAGCGTCGCCGCCGCCGACATCGTCGATGCGCGGGTCGACGAGGCGTTCCACCTGATCGTCACCTGCAATGCCGAGGGCGAGCTGGGGCAGCGCAGCGGCGACACCATCCATGTCGTCGTCCTGCCCGAAGCCACCCACGACCGCGCCTTCGCGATGACGTCCAGCTTCAGCGCGATGATGCTGGCGGCACTCTCGATCCTCGGCGGCATCGACGCGATGGACGGCCGGATCGAGACCCTCGCGACCGCCGTGTCCGGCACCCTGGCGATCGCCGATCCGCTGGCGGCCGAGCTTGCCGGCCGCGATTTCAGGCGCGTGGTCTACCTTGGCAGCGGCGTGTTCAAGGGGCTGGCGCGCGAGGCCGCGCTGAAGCTCATGGAACTGAGCGACGGCGCCGTGGTCACGGCGTTCGACACGCCGCTCGGCTTCCGGCATGGTCCCAAGACCATCATCAACGCCGAGACGCTCGCCGTGGTCTTCGTCTCCAACGATCCGCTGACCCGCCTTTACGACCTCGACATCATCGAGGAACTGCGCGCGGACGGCCACAGCGGCGCGGTCGTCGCCATTTCCGCGCAGGCGGGCGACGGGGCACGGATCGTGGTGCCCGGCATGGCGACCGCGGCGGACGCCGACCTGCTGTTCCCCTTCATCGTCCCGGCCCAGCTCTACGGGTTGCACGTCTCGCTCGCCCTCGGCCTGACGCCGGACCGGCCGAACGCCAGCGGCACCGTGAACCGGGTGGTGCAGGGCGTGCGGATCCACGCAGGGACATGACGGCGGGGATCTTCCTCGGCGTCGACGGTGGCGGCACCAAGACCGAGTTCGTCTGCATCGACGGCGACGGCACGGTGATCGCCCGCGCCGTGACGGGGACGACGTACCACCTCCAGGTCGGGCTCGACGAGGCGGTCCGCCGGCTCGAACAGGGCATCGGCGAAGTCTGCGCCGCGCTGGGCATCGCCCCCGCCGCGATCGACCATGCCTTCTTCGGCCTGCCGGCCTTCGGCGAGGATGGCACCGTCGACCCGCTGCTGGAAGCGGCCTGCGGGCGCCTGCTCGGGCACGACCGCTATGCCTGCGGCAACGACATGGTCTGCGGCTGGGCCGGATCGCTCGGCTGCGAGGACGGGATCAACATCGTCGCCGGCACCGGCTCCATCGGCTACGGCGAGCGGCAGGGACTTTCCGCCCGCGTCGGCGGCTGGGGCGAGGTCTTCAGCGACGAGGGTTCGGCGTACTGGATCGCCGTGCAGGGCTTGGCGCTGTTCTCGCGCATGAGCGACGGCCGCGCGGCCCGGGGCATCCTGCACCAGCGGATCACCGATGCGCTTTCCCTGCAGCACGACCTCGAAGTCTGCGAACGCATCATGGGGCCCGGCCGCATGAGCCGCAGCGAGATCGCCGGGCTCGCCGCCGTCGTTTCCGCCGCCGCTTCCGACGGCGACCGGGCCGCCGCTGCCATCCTCGATGCCGCCGCGCACGAACTGGCGGCGATCGCCCTCGCCCTGCGGGAGCGGCTGGGCTTTCCCGCAGACCAGCGGGTGCCGATATCGTGGTCCGGCGGCGTGCTCAGCCAGGAGCCGATGGTACGTATCCCGTTCCTCGCGGCGCTGGAGCGTCACGGCTTCGAATGCGTCGAGCCGCGCCATCCGCCCGGACATGGCGCCGCGCTCTACGCCCGCAAGCTGGCTTCAAGGGCCGGCGCGAGCGCCTATTCGGCGGCCACGCCCAGTTCCTGATCGTGGTCCTGCACGGCAGGCTCGATCTCGATCGGCACGCCGCTGAAATAGGCCATGCCGCCCAGCCAGTCCATGTCGTCGGTGCAGGTCAGGTTGTTGATGTTGGCGTCCTGATGGCCGTGCGGGATCGAACAGACGCCGCGCATCATGGTGGGGTCGAGCTTCGCGGTCACCACGATCTCGCCGGACTTGTTGAAGACCCGCATCCTCGCGCCATCGACGATGCCATGCTCGGCGGCGGTCTCGGGATGGATGAGGCAGTCGGCGATCTCGCCCAGGAAGCTCATCTGCGCGTTGAACTTGCGGCGCTGCCGGCGCGAGGAATAGACCAGCGGCTTCGGGCGCCCGACGTTGGCTTCGTCCACCGCGCGGAAGCGGTTCCACTGGTCTACGATCTCCGGCGGCATGAGCTGCCATCCGCCCGCGCGCTCGAAATGGCGGTCGACCCAGGCGGCGGGTAGCTCGAGCGGGTATTCGACGATGCGCTTCTCCTTCAGCTCCTCCCAGGTGCAGCGCGCCATGGCGAGGTGCGTGCCCTGCATGAAGTCGTCGTTCTCCTCGCTGTCGATGTCGGGCACGTGGTCCGCCACCGGCAGCCCTGCCCTGCGCATGATCTCGGCGATCACCCACCAGGCCGAGCGCCGCTCCCCCATCGGCTTGACGAGGCGCGGCGCGTACTGGAGCGAGACGTTCCAGTTCAGCGTGTCCCAGCGCGTGAACTCGTTGCGCTCCACGGTCGACTTGGTCGGCAGGACGTGGGTGCAGTAACCGCTGACCTCGTTGTGGGTGATCTCGGCGCTGACGTGCAGGTCGAGCTTGGGCAGCGCCTTGCGGATGGCATTCGCGTCCGGGAACGAGCGCAGGAGGTGGCCGCCGAAGTTGAAGAAGGCGTGCATGTAACCCTGCTCGATCTCCTGCGGCAGCACCGCGCAGGGCCAGTCGCCCAGCACGCCCTTGACGTCGGGCCGCACGTGGGAGCCGCGTGTGAAGGCGCTGTCGAGGAGCGGCAGGTGGTCGACGAACTTGTCGAACGGGAACAGCACGCCGGGGTGCATCCACAGCCCGCCCTTCGCGTTCATCGAGCCGGTCAGGATCATGATGAGCCAGCACATCCACACCGTCAGGTTGCAGCCCGGCGACATGCCGACGCCGGTGCCGGTCTCGATCGCGAGGATCTTGCGGCGGCGGATCGCGTCGAGCAGGTCCTGCAACTGCTGCTCGGGCACCCCGGCGATCTCGGCGGCCCTGGCGCGGGTGTAGTCCCTGAGCAGTTCGCGCAAGGGTTCGAGGTCGCTGATCGGCTGCTTGGGATCGAGTGGCCCGCCCTCGATGATCTCGCGCACGATCCACGCCAGCGCGGCGTAGTCCTTGCCCGGATAGGTGGCGATGTGGCCCCTGGCGAAGTCGGCGGTCTCGGTGCGGACGGGGTCGATCACCCAGATCTCGCCGCCGCGCCTGTTGATCGTCTTGAGCCACATGCCGGGCTGGTACATCCCCGTGTTGTGGGCATGGCTGACCATCGGGTTGGTGCCGACGTAAAGCACCATCATGCATTCGTCGTAGTCGGTCTTGGGATTGAGCCCGTAGAAGCGCCCCATCGCGCCCGACATCATGACCTTGGCGGTGCCGTCGTTGGTCAGCGGCGTGAACTTGGGGCCATGGTCGAGCGCCGTCCACAGCGCCTCCTCCATCGTGTAACCGGAGGAATCGAGCCCCAGCCCGCTGCCGAAATACATGCCGACCGAATGCGGGCCGTGCTCGTCGATCACCTTGCGCAGGCGCGCGCCGATGTCGTCCAGCGCCTCGTCCCAGCTCACTTCGACCAGTTCGTCGCCCTTGCGCATCATCGGGCGGGTGATCGGCCGGTCGAGGTGGTGGATCTGCCCGGTGGCGCGGCCCTTGGGGCACGAATAGCCCTTGGTGATCGGGTGGTCGCGGTCGGCCTTGACCTTGAGGATCTTGGTGTCGTTGGCCACTTCGGCGACGATGCCGCAGTTGGTCATGCAGACCTTGCAGTAGGTGCGCTTGAACTCGATCGCGTCGCCTTCCTCGGCCGCGACGGGGAGCGGCTGGGCTTCGCGGGAATCGAACGCGATGGGGTTTATGGCCACGACTCTCTCCTGTCGGCGCGATCATCTCTAAGTGATCGTTCGTTCTATTAAGCCATGAGTCGGCCCTTTGTGGCAAGAGCCTTGAATCGCCGATATCCGCGCAACGCTACGCCGCCGTGCCGCTGCATATCGGATACCGCCGGTCACTTCGTGGTCGTCAGGCCTCGTCGACGACGTCCTGCATGGCCCGGGCGAGCCATCTCACCGAGGCCGCCGGTATCTGGCGATCGTCCAGCATCCGGGCCTGGATCACGAAGCCGCTCATCAGGCCGTAGAGGTTCATCGCCCGCGCCTGCGCGTTGGGTGGACCGAGCCATTCGGCGAGCGGTTCGATGACGTGGCGCAGCAGGACCCGGCTCGCCACCTCGCGCGATTCCGGGTCGGCGACCGCCAGCACCATCAGCGATGTCAGCCGCGCATCGCTGCCGCGCACGATCATCCGCGCCATCCGCTCGCCGAACCCGCTCTTGTCGCGGGTGAAGATGCTGTCGTTGACGATGCCGAAAACCAGCGCATCGTGGAACAGGTTCGCCTTCGTCCCGAAGTACCGCAGGATCAGCGAGGAGGCGACCTCGGCCTGCTCCGCGATGTCGCGGATGCCGGTGTTGGCGAAACCTTGGCCGGCGAACCGGTCGTATGCGGCGGCGAGAATCCGCGCGCGCGTCTTCACCGGATCGCGCCGCCGCGGCTCCTTCGTCTCTTCCATGCCGCTCCCGCCGGTTACCATCCCCGGTGCTTACCGCCTATGCGGCGCGGGACGCAATTCCCGCGATCATCGCGGCCGCAGGAACTGCTTTTTGCCGTCGGCCGGATAGGCATGGTCGAGCGCTTCCCCGCCACCGAGGATGTGCGAGCCGACGATGGCATCCACCGCCGCCTCGTCCACGCCGCCGTAGCAGGTGTTCTCGGGCCAGACCTGCACCACGGGGGCGAGGTTGCAGGGGCCGAGGCAGGTGGTCTTCGCGCTCATCATGCCCTCCCCTTCGGTGCGGAGCGACAGGCGGGCCTGCTCGTTGCGCAGATGGCCCCAGACCAGCGCCGCCCCCGCCGCCGTGCACGGACCGCCATGGCAGACGAGGACGCGCCGCTTCTGCGGGGGGACGACAGATCCTTCCCGCGCCTTGGCGGGCGGTGGCGGTTCCACGGGCGCATCGGCCCCCGTCCGCAGCGCGGAATCCAGTAGCAGCGCGATCCCCGGCAGTCCGCCCAGCGGAGGCGCGACGCGGATCTCCGGCCAGCGGCGCCCGTCCTCCCGGCGCCAGCGGGCGATCGCACGGCCGAGCCAGGCTGTGAAGCTGGGTTCGGCGGGCAGCATCAGCGGCACGATCACCACCGAGGCCGCGCCCTCCTCCACCAGTCGCAGCAGTTCCCCGCGCAGCGACGGTTCCCCCTGTTCGGAGAAAGCGAACCGCGCGGCGGCCACGTTGCCCTGCGCCTCCAGCAGGGCGGCGAGCCGGGTCATCTCGGCAAGGGGCACTGCGGCAATGGCGGAACGCGCCAGCAGCAGCGCGGTGGGCAGCACCTCGCTCATGCCGGCACCGCCGCGCCGAGACGCTCGGCCAGCAGGCGGCAACTGCGCAGGCGATCGACGGGGTCATGCGTCCAGCAGGTCATGACGATCTCGTCGGCGCGGAACGCATGTATAGTTTCCGCGAGACGCATCGCCACGTCACGCCCGCGACGGCGGGTGACTGGTCGAGGAAGGACAGCGCGATCATGGAACCTCCGTCGGCAGGACATAGGGGACGCCTTTGATCTCGCCGACATGCGCGCTGACGCCGAAGACGTCGCGCAGGCGCTCGGGCGTAAGGATCGCGCGCCAGTCTCCCATGGCGACGAGCCGGCCCTCCTTCATCAGGGCGATCCGGTCGGCGAAGCGGGCGGCGGCGGACAGGTCGTGGATCGCCATGAGGGCGCCGACGCCAGTCCGGTCCACCATCGCGCGCACCTGAGACAGCGCCTCCAGCTGGTGCCGCAGGTCCAGCGCGCTGGTGGGCTCGTCGAGCAGGAGGTAGCGCGCCTCCTGCACGGCCGCGCGGGCGATGAGGACGCGCTGCTTCTCGCCGCCGCTGAGACTGTCGAACGTGCGGTGCGCGAACGGCGCGAGAGCGAAGCGCTGCAGAGCCGCCGCCACGAGCGCGCGGCGGGCCCCGGCACTCTCGCGGTGGCGGTGCGCGGCGCGGCCGAGGGTGACGATTTGCGTGACGTCGAGGCCCATGGTTTCGCCGCTGTGCTGCGGAACGTAGGCGATGGTGCGCGCCAGTTCCGCGCGGTGGAGCGAGGGCAGCGGGCGGTCATCCACCGCGACATGGCCCGAGGTCGGCTTCCAGATGCCGTCCAGGCAGCGGATGAGCGTGCTCTTGCCGGCGCCGTTGGGGCCAAGCAGGCAGACCAGTTCTCCGGGTGCAAGCGTCAGGTCGATGCCACCGATCAAGGCGCGGCCGCCACGCTTCAGGTGGAGGTCTCGTGCAGAGAGGGTCACGACGCCCGCCCCCTCGGCCGCAGCAGCAGGTGCAGGAACAGCGGCACGCCGAGATAGGCGACGACGATGCCCACCGGCACCGTCACCGGCGCGAAGAGCAGGCGTCCGGCAAGGTCGGCGAGCAGCAGCAGCCCCGCTCCGACGATGGCGGCGAACGGCAGCAGGCGCCGGTGGTCGCCCCCGACGAGCAGTCGCCCGACGTGCGGCGCGATGAGGCCGACGAAGCCGATCACGCCCGCGAAGCTCACCACCGCCGCCGTCATCAGCACAGAGGCGAGCGTGACTGTCACGCGCGTTCGCATCACCGCGAAACCAAGCGAGGCGGCGACCTCGTCGCCCCCGGCCGCGAAGGCGTTGAGTGCCCAGGCTTGCGCCAGCAGCACCGGCAGGCAGGCGGCCAGCACCATGCCCGTCACCAGCACGCCGTCCCAGGTGGCGCCGTTGACCGAACCGAAGGCCCAGTGGACGATGACCGCGAGCTGCTGTTCGGTTGCGATGAACTGGAGCGTCGAGGTCAGCGCGCCGAACAGGTACGACAGACCCACCCCTGCAAGGACGAGCACGGTTCCACTGATCCCGCGCAGGCTGGCAAGGCCGAGCACCAGCACCGCGCAGACCAGCGCGGAAACGAACGCCGCGCCCACCAGCATGACCTGTCCCGACAGCCCCCGCTCCCCCATCGCAAGGATGGCGAGGCAGGCGCCGAAGCTGGCGGCGGGCGATATGCCGATGGTATAGGGGCTGACCAGCGGATTGCGGGTAATCCCCTGCATGGCGACGCCCGCCGCCGCGAGGCTGGCTCCCGCGATCGCCGCCAGCAGCGTGCGCGGCAGGCGCAGGCGGGTAAGGATCGCGACGTCCTGCGGGACGAGGTCCGCGCTCCACGACGAGGGCAGGATCGGCGAGAGCAGCGCCCGCAGCGCCTCCACCGCGCCGATCTGCGTCACGCCCTGGAGCGTCGCGAACAGGGCGAGGGCCAGCAGGGCCGCTCCGGCGACGGCGATGAGCCAGGGTTGGCGTGTCTGCGTCACGAGGTGAACTCGCCGAGGCTGGCGCTGTAGCCGCCGGGCGCCGGGACGTGCTGGAAGCGGGTCAGCCACTCGGCCATGACCGCGTCGGGATCGACGTCGCGGAAACGCTCGGGGTAGAGCCACTTGGCCACCTGCAGCGCGCCGACGATCTTGGAGCACCCGCCCGCAAGGTAATAGGACATGTGGTGGACCTGGCCGTCCCGCACTGCCGGAAGCTCCGAAAAGCCCGGACGCGCGGCGATGCCGGTCAGCACCGAGCGAGAGAATGCGCGCGGGTGCGGGGCGTACTGCCCGGGCTCCAGCTTCAGAATGACCTCGGGCCTGCGCGCGATCACCTGCTCGGGATCGACGGTGAAGCCCTGCACATTGCCGCGACCCCGGTTCTCGCCATCCAGCCTGACGTCGCGGAACACGTTGAGGCCGCCGCCGGTCTCGATCATGTCGTGCCAGCCCGAACCCGGCAGCAGCGTGCGGTAGTCCGCCACTTCCTCCATGTAGACGCGCTTGCGCGTGACGCCCTTCAGGCGTTCGGCGAGGAGATCGCGCCAGTGGCGGTAGAAGCGGTTGAGCTCCTCGGCCTTTTCCGGCCGCTCGAACAGGCGGCCGAGCAGCCTCGCGTTCTCCTCGTGCCTGAGCACGTCCCACGCGGTGACGACGGCGACCGGGATGCCCAGCGGCTGGAGGATGCGCTCCGCCTCCGCCCAGCTGCCGTTGCGCGGGATCAGCACCAGATCGGGATGAAGGGCGACGATGGCGTCGTAGTTGGGCGTCGACTGGCCCTGCCCGATGATCGCCGCCCGCTCCATCCCCGGCCAGTAAGCGCGCTCCTTCGCCGTCCCCGCATCGACGCCGGCGATGACGCCGGTGCCCGCGATGGCCCGCACGAATTCCACGTCGTAGCGGTTGAACACCGCGACACGGCGCAGCGGCGTGGAGACGGTGACGCTGCGCCCCACATCGTCGCGGAAGGTGAACGCGCCGGGCGCGGCGACAACAGGCGCGCTCCCGCCCCCTCCCCGCGACAGGAGCCACGCCCCCGCGCCGAGCACGAGCGCGAACAGCAGCGACAGGATGATGTGCGAACGCTTCATGGGAAGTTTCCCCGAGGAAACAGAGGCGGGGAGCGTTCTGGAACGCACGCCCCGCCCCGTTCAGGTTCAGAAGGCCATGCTCAGCGTGCCCGTCCAGCTTCGCGGCGCACCGAGGATCGCCTGCGTGCCGTTGCCGGCATAGCTCGAAGCGGCGTAGACCTCGTCGAACAGGTTATCGACGCGCAGGTCCAGCTTGAGCGCGGGCGTCACCAGCCACCGCGCGCCCACCGCCGCCACGTCGAAGGCAGGCAGGACATAGCGGTTGGTATTGTCGGTATAGCGCTTGCCGACGTGCTGCCATTCGGCGCGCAGTTGCACCGTGGGCGTCACGTCGAGCGTGGTGCGCACGTTCGCGGTCTGCTCCGGCACGAACTGCGGGCGATAGCCCTCGAGCGAGGTGCGCACGCCCCCGACGCTGGCGTAGAAGTCATCGAACTGCGCATCGAGCAGCGTGCCGTTGGCGACCACCGACCAGCCCTTGACCGGCGTCACGGTCAGCGAGGCCTCGATGCCCTTGGACGATTGCTGGCCCACCTGCTCTGTCTGGTTGAGGTTGCCGAGCACGGGCACGAGCAGGTCCTTCTTGACGATCTTGTAGGCGCCCAGCGTCCACTCGATCCGCCCCCCCATGTGCGACCCCTTGGCACCCACCTCGTACTGGTGGCCGGGGGAGAGATCGAACAGGATCTGCGAGGCCGAGATGCTGGCGAGCGACGTGACCGGATCGTTGGCGGTGGCGAACTGCGCGTAGAGCGAGACTTCGCTGACGGGGTTGAAGACCACGCCCACGTTCCAGCCCGCGCCGCTCACCGCGTTGGGCTCGGGATCGACGGCGCCCGGCAGCTGGCTTCGGCGCTCCATGCGATAACGATCCCAGCGCACGCCGGCGACGATCGAAAGCGCCTCGCCGAACTTCACGCGGTCCTGCGCGAAGAAGCCGACCTGGTCCACGGTCGCGATGTACTGCGGGCGGTTGTAGGTGATGCCAGTTGCATCCGCGTAGTGCCCCGGATCGAAGCCGAAGGCGGGCACCGTGTTGGAGCCGGTGTAGGTGCCATTGTCGCGCCGGTCGTAGCGGTTGTGGTTGACGTCGAAGCCTACTGCCAGCGAGTTCTCGATCCCGCCGCCCAGCTTGCTCTCGATAGTCGCGAAGCCGTGGTCGCCGTACTGGTGCTGGTAGGCGACGATGTCGCGGTACTGGGAGCGCTGCACGCGCTCGGGCAGCAGGGTCGTGGCAGGCAGGTAGGTGTAGGTGTAGTTCTCGAAGTACTCGCGATACTGGTGGATCATGTAGGCGTCGTTGCGGAAGGTGAAGCTGTCCGACGGCGACCACTCGACGTTGATCCGCGCGCGGTTCTCCTCGAAGCGGATGCGCGCGTCCTCGACGTTGTAGTTCTGGTAACGCAGGCGCTTGTCGATCCGGCCGCCCACCAGCGGCGTGCCCTCGTAGCTGCTCGGCCGGATGTCGCCGTAGTCGTCGACAAGGCTGATGGCGAGCGTGTCGGTCGCCTGGAACCGCAGGGCGGCGGATGCGGCGAAGCTGCGGGAATCGCCCCGGTCCACCCATCCGTCCGACTGGTTGTAGCTGGCGTTCAGACGGTACGAGAGGCGCTCGTTCACCGGCCCCGTCACGTCGAAGGCGGCGCGGGTGGTGTTCCACGAACCGTAGGAGAGCTGCGCCTGCATCCGGCTGTTCTCCGGATCGGGCTTCTTCGACACGACGTTGATCGCGCCGCCGATCGCGCCCGCTCCGTAGAGCACCGAGGCGGGGCCGTAGAGCACTTCGATCCGCTCCACGTTCCACGGGTCGAACGGGAAGGTGATGACGCCGCCCGCATTGTAGAGCTGCATCCCGTCATAAGTCTGCGTGATCGAGTTCACGCCGTAGAAACCGCGCGTGCTCAAGGCGTTGTTGCCGGTTCCGGGGAACGGCACCGAAGAGATGCCCGGTGCGCGGCTGGTGGCGTCGGCAATGGTCTGGTAGCCGAAGTCGCGGATCATGTCGCCCGACAGGACCGCCACGCTCGCCGGTGTCTCCAGCGCGGTGAGACCGAGCCGGGTGCCGGCGGTGGAAGGTGTCTCGAGGCTGATGCCCGCCTCCTTCTGCCCGGTCACGAGGATCGCCTCGCTGTCCTCGACGGTCGTCGTCGACGCGGTCTGCTGCGCGGCCGCGCCCTGCGCGATCGCCAGCGAAAGCGTGCTCGCGCCAAGGCCGCGAATGATGGCTGCTTTATTCATTTTCCCTGTAGTCCCCGCTCGTCTCTAGGGCCTCGGCGCGCATGTGCGGCCGGGCGTTGCTGTACGTAGCGAGCGGTTGGGCCACGCGGCGGGATGGCCCCGTCCACGCGCCTGCAGCGACGGGAACCGTGGCCGCGCGAACGTGGCCGACGGGAAACCCATCGTTGCGGCCTTGCCGCTCGTTCGTCGCTCAGACGGAGTTCACCGTGCCCCGGCCATCCCCTGGACCAAAGCAAGAGCGACCGGACGCAGGCAGGTCTCCTGGCTCACGGGTCAACGCATCGATGCACGGCCTTCCCAGGCCTCGCATGTCGCAGCGTCCGGCCCAGTGGCTGGCGGCAGGGACCTTCGCCCCGCCGCGCATGTGCATCGCGCTCGCCGCTTACAGTTGCAGGGACAGCCCCGGATTCGGACGCGAAGTCTTCACCGTGTTCCCTTTTAAGTCCCTTTCGGGACACCAGCGCGATCTTGCCGGGCGCTTGTCGCAAGCATCCGGCCCGGCGTTCCTAATGCCACGGCGCGGCATCCGCAAGAGCCGGCGCTTGCCGCACGCAATTGTGGATCATGATCGCCCGAACGGTGCGCGGGCGAGGCGATGCGTGCATGGGCGCCGCCCGCCGACCGGTCATCCCGGTGTCATCGACGGCGCTTAACCGCCGTCCGGCAAGGACAACATACGTGAGGGTAACAAGTACAATGTCCAGGAAGATTTCCGCGAAAGCCGCCTTTCGCCTGACCTGCGGGGCCGCCGCGCTGCTGCTTCCAGCGCAAGCCTACGCACAGGACACCGCCGCCTCCGACACCGCATCGAGCGAAGGCCTCGGCGACATCGTCGTGACGGCGGAGCGCCGCACCGAGAACCTGCAGAACGTCCCGGTCTCCGTCGGCGTCGTCGGCGGCGACCAGCTTCGCGGCCTCCAGGCCGGCGGCGACGACATCCTGTCGCTCTCCGGCCGCGTCCCCGGCCTCTACGCCGAGACGACCACGGGCCGCATCTTCCCGCGCTTCTACATCCGCGGCCTCGGCAACATCGACTTCTACCTCGGCGCCTCGCAGCCGGTGTCGATCATCCAGGACGACATCGTACTGGAGCACGTCGTGCTGAAGTCGAACCCGGTCTACGACATGGACCAGGTCGAAGTGCTGCGCGGACCGCAGGGCTCGCTGTTCGGCCGCAACACCACCGCAGGCATCATCAAGGTCGACACCGTCAAGCCGACCACCGACCGCTGGACCGGCCGCGCCAATGCCAGCTACGGCGAGTATAACTCGGTGAACGTCGATGCCGGCGTCGGCGGCCCGATCATCCAGGACAAGCTGGCGATCCGCGTCTCGGGCCTCTACCAGCGCCGTGACGACTGGGTCGACAACGTCTACGACGGCCCCAGCGCCGACGGCACCGTCTCGCCCAAGAAGAACGCCATGGGCGGCTTCGAGGAGCGCGACGCGCGCGTGCAGCTGCTGCTCGCCCCGGTCGGCAGCAACTTCTCGATGCTGACCAGCTTCCACGCCCGCAGCTACGAGGGCACTTCGACGATCTTCCACCGCAATGCGCTGAAGAAGGGCTCGAACTCGGTCGAGGCAGAACCGCGCGACAAGATCGCCCTCGACGAGGCGCACGACAACCCGCAGGCCTATGACACTTACGGCGCCTCCAGCCGCATCGCACTGGACTTCGGCCCGGTCACGCTGACCTCGATCACCGGCTGGGAGACCACCAAGGGCTATAGCCGCGGCGATACCGACGGCGGCGCGGGCGCGGACTACCCGGTGAACGGCGTGGCCAACGGCTTCGGTCAGTCGCAGGGCAACGTGCGTGACCTCGACCAGATCACGCAGGAACTGCGCCTTGCCAGCAACGGCGACACCCGCTTCAAGTGGCAGGTCGGCGCGATGTGGTTCGAAGAGCGCAACATCACCGACTTCTACCAGCGCGCCTACTTCCTCACCCCGCCGGCCAACAATCCCAACAACTGGGTGCGCCTGCGCAACGAGAACACCAGCTGGGCCTTCTTCGGCCAGGCCAGCTACGAGCTGTCGCCGGGCCTGACGATCACCGCCGGTGGCCGCTACACCAACGACACCAAGAAGACCCGTCTGCTCAAGACCGCCGACACCGCCGCCGGCGTCGTCACCTATCGCGGCCGCCGCTACGTGCGCCTCTCGGACGAGAAGCCGAGCTGGGACGTGAGCGTGCTGTACGAGGCCAGCCCCGAGGTCAGCCTCTACGCCCGCGTGGCGACGGGCTTCCGCGGTCCGACGATCCAGGGCCGCTCGGCCGTGTTCAACTCGGACTTCACCACGGCGGATTCCGAGACGATCCTCTCGGGCGAAGCCGGCGTGAAGACGACGCTGTTCGACAACCGCGTGCGCTTCAACCTGTCGGGCTTCGCCTACCGGGTGAAGGACATCCAGCTCAACGGCAACGACAGCGACGGCAACGGCGTCCTGTTCAATGCCGACAAGGCCGAGGCCTACGGCATGGAAGCCGAGCTGGAAGCGCGCCCGATCCCCAACCTCACGCTGACGGCGGGCCTCAGCCTGCTCCACACCGAGATCAAGGATCCCAACGTCTATGCGCAGGTCTGCGCGCTCAACGGCGTGGTGGTCTGCACGGTCCAGGATCCGACGGTCACGGTCGCGGGTCGCGGCGTCTTCGCGCAGATCGACGGCAACCCGCTGCCCAACGCGCCGAAGTACACCGCCAACCTCACGGCCCGCTACGACGTGCCGCTGGGCAACGGCGGCACGCTCTTCGCCGCGACCGACTGGATGCTGCAGGGCTACACCAACTTCGTGCTCTACAAGACGCAGGAGTTCAACTCGAGCGGCGACTTCGAGGGCGGCCTCAAGATCGGCTACACCTCTCCGGGCGGCCAGTACGAGATCGCCGCCTTCGCGCGCAACATCACGAACGAGAAGAACCTCAAGGGCGTGATCGAGAACTACATGGCGGCGGTGTTCAACGAACCCCGCGTCATCGGCGGCTCGATCTCGGGCAAGTTCTGAGGGTTGAAACGGAGGGCGCCGACCCGCAAGGATCGGCGCCCTTCCCTCACCGTCCCCGCAGCAGGCTGTCCTTGATCGTCAGTTGCAGCGTCACGCTGCGCGGCGGGCTGGCGGTGCCCAGCACGTCGCCCTGACGGGTGACCGCCGTCCCGGTGCCGGTCGCCGTCGCCCCGACGACCGAACCGGCGACGACGTAGAGCTTGTTGGTCAGGTTGCGCCCGATCAGCGCCACTTCCCATGGCTTGTCCGCACCGCCGTTCAGCGTGATCGCTCCGTTCAGCTGCCAGTACGACGACTGGTGGTTCAGCGGATTGGCCTCGGTCTGCGTGGTGTAGCTGCTGCTGTAGGCGGTATCGACCGCGACCGTCCCGCCAAGCCCGGGCGAGAACTCGTGGTCGTAGGCGGCGCCTGCCGTCAGCGAGAACTCCGGCGCGCGGAACAGGCGCTGGCCGGTCTGGTCCTGGTCCTGATAGGGATTGGCCGCTGTCCCGTAGGTCGAGGCGGGCAGGCTCGGCGTGCGCGGATTGAGGTTGCATCCCGCCTCCACCGACTGGCCCGCGTAGCAGCCGCCGATGAAGTCGGTGTACTTCGAGTGGTTGTATGCCGCCGCCGCGTTGAGCGACAGGCCGGGCAGCGCCGCAGGCCGGTACGTCACGCTCGCCTCCAAGCCCTCGATCTCGGCCCCGCCCGCGTTCTGGGTGAGCTGGGTGAACGAGGCATTGTCGTAGCGCGAAAGCTGCAGGCCGGAATACTTGTAGTAGTACCCGACGAGGTCGAACATCACCTGCCGCCCGGCGAGGTAGCCCTTGATCCCGGCCTCCCCGCCCCGCGCCGTCATCTGGCCATAGGACAGGTCCACGCGCGGCAGGGTCTGGTTGGCCTGCGAGCGCAGCGTCGTCGGCACCGTGTTGAAGCCGCCCGAGGTAAAGCCCTCGCGATAGGCGGCATAGAGCGTGAGATTGGTGCTGGGCCGCCAGGTCAGCGTCACTTCCGGCGAGAAGTCGGTGTACTTGCGCTTGGGGTTCAGCACGTCGATCGGGCTGCCGTAGGACGTGCCGTAGAGCGACTTGGTTTCCCACGAATAGCGCCCGCCCGCCGCCAGTTCGAGGTCCTCGACCAGCTTGTAGCGCGCCTGCCCGAACAGCGAGGACGCCTCGGTGTGGACGTCGTAGTAAGTCGAGCCGACGAGGAACGGCGTCGTCGCTCCGCCGAAATCGACCGCGAAGGCCTGCCGGATCTTGAAGTGCGCGTCCTGGTAGAATCCGCCGACGAGGAAGTTCAGCGGCCCGTCGAAATCGGTCGCAAGGCGCAGTTCCTGGCTGAAACCGGTGGCGTCGATATCGTTCGAGGCGCCGAAGTAGGTCGCGTTGGAGAAGGTGAACGGATCGACCGACTTCTCGCGCAGGCGGTAGTAGCCGGTGACCGACGACAGCGTCAGCGCATCGCCAAGGTCCTGGTCGACCGTCAGCGAGGCGAGGAACTGGCTCGATTTCGTGAACGGCACCCCGTCCCGCAGCGTCGGATCCAGCGCGGTCATCCGCGCAGGGAGGATCACGCTGTAGAACTTGCGGTTCAGCTCGCAATCGATCGCGCCGGAGAGACGGCTGGTGCCGCCGGGGCAGAACACGATCTGCGAGCCGCCCGTCGGCCCGACGCCGTCGCGGGTCCGCTGGCCGTAGGCGACCTTGGCCGTGGCCCGCGTCGCACCGCCCGGCGCATCGAACGTCAGGGTGCCGCGCACGAAGACGTCCTCGGCATTGTAGCTGTCCGCCGCCGGGCCGGGCGTCACCCCGGCAATCGGCACGGCGACGTTCTGGAACCAGCCGTCTTCCTTCGAATAGTAGCCGATCACGCGCGCGCCGACGGTGTCGGTCAGCGGCGTCGAAACCGTGCCCTCGACATAGCGCTGGTCGCCCGCGAACTCGTAGCCGGTGCGCAGCTTCGCCTCGAACGCCTTGCCAGGGTCCTGCGATGTCAGCGAGACGATGCCGCCGGGGCTGTTCTTGCCGTAGAACAGCGCCTGCGGCCCCTTCAGCACTTCCACCTGCCCGAGATCGTACTGGCCGAGGCGGATGGCATTGCCGTAGCTGATCGGCACCCCGTCGATGTTCAGGGTGACGGCGGTCTCGGTCGAGGGGTTGGAGATGCCCGAGCCGATGCCGCGCAGGTTGATCGAGCCGCCGACCTGGTTCTGGGACTCGGCGATGACGAGCTGCGGCACTTGCTGGCTGATCGATGTCAGCGTCACCGTGGCATAGCGCTCGAGCTGTTCCTTCGACAGCGCCGATACGGCCACCGGGACGTCGAGCAGGCGCTCGCTGCGCTTGCGGGCAGTGACGATGATGTCGCCGGAATTGTCCTCCACGGCATCCTGCGGCGCGGCAGCGGACTGCGCCATCGCGGACGGCGTGGCGACCACAGCGCCGAGCACGACAAGCGCCGTTCCCGCCGCAAGTGCTTGCGCGTTCCTCATAATCCTCTCCTTCGACGTCTTCTTGTTCAGCCTGCGCGGCCCGGCAAACCGGTCCTTGCGCAAGCTCCGACTGTCGACCGGGAGGCTTCCATCTCGCCCCCCGGTTGTCAACGCGGCCGCCCCGTCCAGCCCGCCACACCGCAGCGTCATCGTCGGCGCGTTGCCGTCGCGGTCAACCCGGGGCGCTTGCCGTGCAAATGATACATCGCGTATCACATCGACCAGCCGGACCATCGAGACACCGGCGGGAGTGGGAGAGCGCCATGAAAGCCTGGCTTTTCACCGGGATCGACGAGCCCTTACAACAGGTCGAGCGTGACGATCCCGTGCCCGGCCCCGGGCAGGTCGTGGTCGATGTCAAGGCGGCCGGGCTATGCCACAGCGACGTGGGCTTTCTCGACGGCACGCTGACGTGGATGCTGCCCGGCCTGCCGATGATCCTCGGGCACGAGGTGGCGGGCACCGTCAGCGCCATCGGCGAGGGCGTGACCGGCTTTGCCCCGGGCGATGCGGTCGTGCTAAACGGGCCGGAAGAATTCGCGCCCGGCTGGCGTGTGGACGGCGGCTATGCGACCAAGTGCCTCGCCATGGCGTCCGGCCTCGTTCCGCTGCCCGAGGGCGTCAGCTTCGTGCAGGGCGCCGCCGCGACCGATGCGGGCATGACCAGCTACGGCGCGGTGATGGGGGCGGGCGAACTCAAGGCCGGGCAGCGCGTGGGCATCGTCGGCCTCGGCGGACTGGGAACCACGGGCGCGCGCATCGCCGTCGTCAACGGCGCGCAGGTCTACGCGGCCGAGCCCCGGCGCGAGACCTGGGACACGGCCCGCTCGCTCGGCGTGATCGAGGTGGTGGAGGACGCCGAGGCGCTGGCCCCGTTCGCGTGCGACCTCATCGTCGACTTCGCCGGTTTCGGCACCACCACGGCAGGCGCCATCAACGCCGTCAGGCCGGGCGGCATCGTCGTGCAGGTCGGGCTCGGCCGAACCGAGGCGACGATCTCCACCGCGCAGCTCACGGCGAAGATGGTGACCCTGCGCGGCGCGCGCGGCGGGGCGATGCCCGGCGCCACCGAAGCGGTGCTGGGCCACATGGCCCGCGGCGAACTGGAGATCCGCGCCTCCACCCTCTCCTTCGACGAGATACCCGAGGGGCTCGAACGGCTGCGCGCAGGCGGTGTCGTCGGGCGCCTCGTGGCGACGCCCTGACGATGGACCTCAAGGGCAGGACCGCACTCGTCACGGGTGCCAGCCGTGGCCTCGGACGCAGCATCGCCGAGCGGCTGGCAGGCGCGGGCGCGCTGGTGGCGGTGAACTACGCCACCAACCGCGAGGCCGCCGACGAAACGGTGGCGCGCATAGAAGCCGCCGGCGGCAAGGCCTTCGCGGTGCAGGCGACGCTGGGCGGCACGGCGGGCGCCGGGCAACTTGTGCAGACGCTCGACGCCGAACTGCTCCGCCGCACCGGTGCCGCTCGCCTCGACATCCTCGTCAACAACATCGGCGGCGGAGAGCACATGCGCATCCTCGACGTGGACGAGGCGGCGTTCGACCAGGCCTTCGCCAACAACGTGCGCGGGGCGTTCTTCCTGACGCAGGCGCTCCACGGCCGCCTGGCCGACTTCGGCAGGGTCATCAACCTGTCCTCCGCCGGGTCGCGGCTGACCGACCCCGGGATCATCGTCTACACCATGGCCAAGGCTGCGGTGGAGGCGTTCACCCGCGTGCTGGCCGCCGAACTCGGCCCGCGCGGGATCACGGTGAACTCGGTCGCCCCCGGCTTCACGGCGGGCGAGACCAACGCCCACGTCACCGACGATCCGCAGGCCGCCCGGCAGGTGACCGACGCCACCGCCCTGCGTCGCTTCGGCACACCGGAGGAGATCGCCGACATCGTCTATGCCCTCGCCTCCCCCCTCGGCCGCTGGGTCACCGCCCAGAACATCGAGGCGAGCGGCGGCTTCAAGCTCTGACGGAGGCGGCATCCATGGCAAGGATCGTGCGGTTCCACGCTTTCGGCGGCCCCGAAGTGCTCCGGCTCGAGGATGTGGCGGTGCCCCCACCGGGACCGGGCGAAGTGCTGATCGACGTCACCGCCTTCGGCCTCAACCGGGTCGAGGCGCTCTATCGCACAGGAGCGCTGGGGCCGGTGACGTTCCCGGCGCGTCTCGGCTACGAGGCCGCCGGGACTGTCGCCGCCATCGGCCCGGGCGTCACCGACTGGCGGGTCGGCGACCGGGTCGCGACGCTTTACGGACTGTCGATGGCGGACTTCGGCACCCATGCCGAACGGCTGTGCTACCCGGCCGACCGGCTGGTGGCGGTGCCGCCGACACTGTCGCTCGTCGATGCCGCCGCCGCGTGGATGCAGTATGGCACGGCCTACGCGCTCGTGGAGATCGCGAACGTGGGCGCGGGGGACTTCGTGGTCGTCACCGCCGCGTCCTCGTCGGTCGGCATCGCCGCGATCCAGATCGCGCGGGACCATGGCGCGATCCCCATCGCCGTCACGCGCGGAGCCGACAAGGCGCAGCCGCTCCGCGACCTCGGCGGCGCCCACGTCATCGTCAGCGACGACGAGGACGTGCCCTCGCGCGTGATGGAGGTCACCGGGGGCAAAGGCGCGCGCGTCGTCTTCGATGCCCTTGGCGGCGCGCCCCTTGCCGCGCTCGTCGGCACCGTGGCCCGGCAGGGTGTCGTGATCGCCTACGGGATGCTGGCGGGCCATTCGCTGGAAGTGCCGCTCCCGCCGCTGATGCTCGGAAACGTGACCCTGCGCGGTTATTCGGCCGACCTTCTCGTTGAACAGCCCGAGAGCCGGGCTCGCATGGTCGGCTACGTCGGCGATAGCCTCGCCCGGGGCACGCTGCGCCCGGTGATCGACAGCACGTTCGCGATCGAGGATATCGCGGAGGCGCACCGCAGGCTGGAAAGCAACCGCCAGCTCGGCAAGATCGTCGTCACCACCGCGCTGGCGCTGCAGGAATGAAGGCCTGGCTATTCACCGGCGCGCACGAGCCGCTGCAACGCATCGAGCGACCGACGCCCGAGCCCCGCGCCGGCGAGGTCCTCGTCAAGGTGCGTGGCTCGGGGCTGTGCCACAGCGACGTCGGGCGGATGGACGGCACGCTCACGCCCTACATGCCCAAGAAGCCGCCCATCGTCCTGGGGCACGAGGTGTCCGGCGTGGTGGCCATGGTGGGAGCCGGCGTTTCCCGATGGCGCGAAGGAGACCGGGTGGTCGCCTCGGGAACGCTGGAGTTCTGCCCGGGCCGCCATGCCGACGGCGGCTACGCCAGCCATTGCATTGTCCCGCAGGACGCGCTGATCGCCCTGCCCGCCGCCGTCGATTTCGTGCAGGGCGCGGCGGCGACGGATGCGGGGCAGACATCCCACAGCGCGCTGATGCGGGCGGGCGGACTGCGCGCGGGCATGAGGATCGGCATTGTGGGCCTCGGCGGGCTGGGGATGACCGCAGCGCGTATCGCCGTGCTCGAAGGGGCCGAAGTCCACGCCGCCGAGCCGCGCCGCGCGGCCTGGGACGCGGCGCGCGCG
>DATKFS010000069.1:0-6373 GCA_035511275.1 Novosphingobium sp. | reverse complement strand
CTACCAGCGCAGTCCATGCGTCCGAAACGGATCGGTCATCGTGGCTCTGGCCCGCCATTCGCTTCTCACCCGAATGGTTTCCCGGAAGTCCCCTCGCCTGCGCTCGACGCGAACCCCATCGCAGCGAAGCACCGATCTATGAGACTAAAGGCCAAGCCGGGCTGACCTGCCTTTACCCGGCATCGCTCGCAAGGCAGGAAAACTCGCAGCCCACAGCATGGGCGCTCCACGACGCCGACCCGATGTTACCTCGGTTCTCGCGCGAATTTCCCCGGCGTAAGGCCCGCACTCGCCAGCGGGCGTTTTCGTGTGTCCGGCTCAGACCTCGTGGAAGTTGAGCGTCGCGTTGAGGATGAACACGATGGTCCCCGAGCACAGCGAGACCACCACCCGCGCCACGAGGTAATGCGTGTCGAGCGGCCCGGTCAGCAGCGCAAAGCCGGCAAGGATGATGCCCAGCCCCACCAGCGCGTTGCCGAGGAAGTAGACGTAGCCGGTGAACAGCCCGCGATCGCTCTCGCGGAATACCCAGATGCGCGCGAGGGCATAGTTCAGCGCATTGGCGACGAGGAAGCCCAGCGTCACCGCCACGAACTTGTCGACGCCGAGCCGCGACACCATCAGCCAGATCAATGCCATGTCGAGCCCGAAGCAGAAGCTGGACGCGACCGCGTTGCGCAGGAACAGCACCGCGCCGTGCCGGCTGATCAGGCCGGAATGTTCGTGTGGGCCATGGGCATGGCGGGGGATCAGCATAGTCTTGGCCAAACTCGATCGAACCGGGGTTGTTTCCCGCACCGCAGCAAAGCGCAAACGGAACGCGCCGGGCCGTTATCCCGCCTCGGCGACCAGCGCCTCGTAGTCGAGGATCGTGACATCCCGGCGCGAGGGCAGGTCGATCACGCCTTCGTTCTTCAGGCGCGTGAACTGGCGGCTGACGGTCTCGATGGTGAGGCCCAGCACATCGGCGATCTGCTGGCGCGAGAACGGCAGGGTGAGCATCCGCTGGTTGGGCTTGCCCGGCTCGATCCGGCAGCCCGAGCCGCTGAGGCGCTCGGTCATCTCGACGAGGAAGCTCGCCATCTTCTCCGCCGCCGACTTGCGGCCCAGCAGCAGCATCCAGCGGCGCGTGCGATCCAGTTCGCCCAGCGTGCGTTCGAGCAGCTTGTGCTCCAACGCCGGATGCTCGCGCGCGAAGGCGTCGAAATCGCGGCGCGAGAAGACGCAGACCTTCGCATCGGTCAGCGCGGTGACGCCGTGCCCGGTGGTGCCGCCGAAGGGGCGGCCGATGAAGTCGGACGGGTAGACCACGCCGACGATCTGCTCGCGCCCGTCCTCGGTGTTGGTGGACAGCTTGAGCACGCCGTCGATGACGTTGGCGACGAGGACCGAATCCTCGCCCTCCCAGATGATCGATTCGCCCGCCGCCAGCGCGCGCGTCCGCCCGATCGCATTGAGCGCGCCCAGCTCCTTCGCATCGAGCGCGGAACAGATCGCCCGGTTGCGGACGACGCAGAGATCACAGTTCGACATGGGTTCGTATCACCGGGAAACTTCGCTTCTCATGCAGGGGCATAGCGGAAAACGCGGGAATTTGGAAATGCCGGCGCCCGTCACAGCTGCCGCTTCTCGAGCTTGCGGGCGAGCGTGCGGCGGTGGAGGCCGAGGCGGCGGGCGGTTTCGGAGATGTTGAAATCGCACTCCACCAGCGTGCGGTGGATGTACTCCCACTCCAGCGTCTTGATCGAGCTCTTGCGCCCCTCCACCGGCACGCTGGCATCGCCGCGCAGGCTCGCGAAGGCGGCCTCGATGTCGTCGGTGTTCGACGGCTTGGCGAGATAGTGCGCCGCGCCCAGCTTCACCGCCTCCACGGCGGTGGCGATGCTGGCATAGCCGGTGAGGACGACGATGCGGGTATCGGGCGAATGGTCGTGCAGCGCCTCCACCACGGCCAGCCCCGAGGCATTGCCGAGCTTCAGGTCGACCACCGCGAAGTCGAAGCCTTCGGCGATGTAGAGCGCCTCGGCCTCCTCCGGACTGGCGGCGGAGGCGACGCGGTAACCCCGGCGCTCGAACGAGCGGCGCAGAGTGCGGGCGAACGTCGGGTCGTCCTCGACGATCAGCAGGCTGGCGCCTTCGGGCCCCGTCTCGATCTGGCTCTCGCTGTCGCTCATGCGTCCTCGCCGGGTTCGTCCAGCGCCAGTGTAGCGAGGGGGATCATGAGTTGCACGCTCGCTCCGCCGCCTGCCCGGTTCTCGACCGAGACGGCGCCGCCGAGCTTGCGGATGACGTTGACGACGAGGAACAGCCCCAGCCCGCCGCCGTCGCGCCCCTTGGTCGAGGCATAGGGCTGGCCGATGCGGCCGAGCATCTCGGGCGCGAAGCCGGGGCCGCGATCGCTGACGGTGAGGACGAGGCTGACGCCCTGCCCTTCCCCCTCGGTCCATGCCTCCATGACCACGAGGTCGGGCGAGACTTCGGCGGCGTTGTCCACCACGTTGCCGATGACCTGTCGCAGCCCGGGGTCGGCGATGATCGGCACGTCCTCGCCCACCCGGTCGACGAGGCGCAGTTCGCCCGGGATGCGCGCGCGCCATTCCTCGGCGATGTCCTCGATGAAGGCGCGCACGCCGGTGGCGGCGGGATCGATGCCGCGCACCTCGCCCGCCGACATCAGGATGCCCGAGACGATGGTCTTGCAGCGCGCCAGTTCGCGGCGCACGTCGGCGAGGTCGGCGGCCATGTCGGGATCGCCCGCGATCAGCGGCTCGCGGCTCCAGTCGCCCAGGATCACCGAGATGGACGAGAGCGGGGTGCCCAGTTCATGCGCCGCGCCCGAGGCGAGCAGGCCCATGCGGATGATGTGGTCCTCCTCCGCCGCCTGCTGGCGCAGGGTGGCGAGCTGCGCGTCGCTGTCGCGCCGGTTGCGGTCGAGCCGGACGACGAAGACGATGAGGAGGACGGCCGCCAGCACGAAGCAGAACAGGCTGCCCTGGATGTAGAGGCGGAACGGGTCCTCGGAATGCGGCGGCGGCAGGCGGAGCGGCGTGTAGCGGAAGGTCAGCAGCGCCATGCACAGGCAGGCGTTGAGCGCGACGAGCCAGCTCCACCGCGCCTCCAGGATGATCGCGCCGATGACGATCTGGAGCAGGAACAGGAAGGTGAACGGATTGGTCGCCCCGCCCGAGTGGTAGAGCTGCCAGCACAGCGCGACGACATCGATCATCAGCGCCGAGAACAGCTCCCGCTGCGAGAAGGCGCGGCGCCGCTGGAGCACGCCCGCGACGGCGAGATTGATGACGATCAGCAGCAGCGGTGCCAGCAGCAGGGGCGCCAGCGGCAGGTGCACCTTGAGCACGGCGGAGACGACCACGATGGTCGCCAGCTGGCCGAACACCGCGATCCAGCGCAACTGGGTCAGCAGGATGACGCTCGACCGGCTGGGCGACATGCCCGCCATGCCGGCCGGCAGGAACAGTCCCGCAACCCGTTCGATCACGCCCGGCGCCAGATGTAGGCGAGCCCCACCGCAGAAAAGAGCGCCATGGCGAACCAGGTCAGCGCATAAGTGAGGTGGCTGTCGGGGAAGCGGATCTGGGTCAGGCCGGGGACGGGCCGGAGCTTGGCCGATGACGGAGCGTCAGCCTGCTCGACCTGCGCGTCCACGAAGGCCGGCAGCACCGCGCCGATCCCCCGCGCCGATGCCATCGCGGCGACGTCGCGGGCATACCAGCGGTCGCCCTCGGGGCGGTTCGACTGGAGGATGCTGCCCTTGGGCTCGCTCTTGCGCAGCAGGCCGATGACCGTGACGCGGCCGCCGGGCGCGGTCGCTCCCGCCGTCGCGGCGCTGGTCCCGGCTGGCACGAAGCCGCGGTTGATCCAGACCTGCCTGCCATCGGCAAGGCGCAGCGGCGTCATCGTCCAGTACCCCGTCCCAAGCTCCGTTGCGGCCCGCACCAGCGCGGTCGCCGAACCCTGATAGACGCCCGAGGCCCGGACGCGAAGATATTCGAGATCGGCCGCCCCGGTCCCGCCGAGCCGAGCGTCCGACGGCAGGGCGACGGGCGCGGCATGGACCCGCGCGTCGACACGGGCGATCAGCGCGTGCTTCCACTGCATCCGCTCGATCTGCCAGACGCCGAGCGCTGCGAAAAGCGCGATGGCCAGCAGCAGAAGCGCGGCAAGCCCGTAGGGCCGCCGCGCTGCTTTGGTTTGCGATGTCGATATTGGGGACGACAAGGCGGTCAGCCCATCGCGCTCATCTCGTGGCTCATCGGCATCATGTTGTGGTTGAGGTGGTACATGACCCAGAGCGAACCCGAGAGCGCGATAACGACGATGACGATGGTGAAGATCAGCGCCATCACCGTCCAGCCATTCTCGGACTTGGTGTTCATGTGCAGGAAGTAGATCATGTGGACCACGATCTGCACGATCGCGAAGGCCATGATGACCAGCGCGGTCGTCTGCTTGTCGGGGATGGCCCCCGACATCACCAGCCAGAACGGGATCGCGGTGAGCACCACCGAGAGGATGAAGCCGACGACGTATTCGCGCAGCGAGCCGTGCCCGCCGTGCTCCATGGCATCGTGGGCATCGGCGGCGGCGTTGGGGTGAGCGTGTTCGGTGCCCATCAGAGCATTCCCATCAGGTAGACGAAGGTGAAGACGCCGATCCAGATGACGTCGAGGAAGTGCCAGAACAGCGACAGGCACATCAGGCGGCGCTTGTTGGCCGGGATCAGGCCCTTGGTGCCGATCTGGGCGACCAGCGTGAACAGCCAGACCAGGCCGAAGGTGACGTGGAGGCCGTGGGTGCCCACCAGCGAGAAGAACGCGGTGAGGAAGCCCGAGCGCATCGGCGTCGCGCCCTCGTGGATCAGGTGGTAGAACTCGTAAAGCTCGATCGAGAGGAACGCCGCGCCGAACACCGCGGTGACCAGCAGCCACAGCTGCGTGCCGCCCTTGCTGCCCTTCTCCATGGCGAGCATGGCGAAGCCGTAGGTGATCGACGAGAACAGCAGCATGGCGGTGTTGAGCGCCACCAGCGGCAGTTCGAACAGGTCCTTCGGCCCCGGCCCGGCGGCGAAGCTGCCGCCCAGCACGCCGTATGCCGCGAAGAGCATCGCGAAGATGAGGCAGTCGCTCATCAGGTAGATCCAGAAGCCCAGCATGGTGCTGCCGCCTTCGGGATGGTCGTGCTCGTCGAGGTCGTAGAACGCCGACTGCAGCTGGGGCTGGTCGAGGTCATGCATCTTGGATGCGGTCGTTGCGGTCATGTCTCAGGCTCCCGCGGCGGCGAGCTGGCGGGTGCGTGCCGCCTCGGTCGCTTCGACCGTCTCGACGGGGATGTGGTAGTCCCGCTTGTAGTTGAAGGTATGGAAGATGGCATAGCCGATGATCCCGGCGAACGAGACCGCCGCGAGCCACCAGATATACCAGATCATCGCGAAGCCGCAGGCGGTCGACAGGCCGGCCAGGATCAGGCCGGTCCCCGTGCCCTTGGGCATGTGGATCGGACGGAAGCCGGAGGTCGGACGCTCCACGCCGCAGCGCTTCATGTCGTCCCAGGCGTCGATGTCGTGGACGATCGGCGTGAAGGCGAAGTTGTACTCCGGCGGCGGCGACGAGGTCGACCATTCCAGGGTGCGGCCGTTCCACGGGTCGCCCGTCTCGTCCTTCAGCTCCTCGCGCTTCCAGATGGAGACGCCGAACTGGACCAGCATGGCGCCGATGCCGCCCGCGATCATCAGCGCGCCGAAGGCGGCGATGATGAAGAAGATCTGGATCGAGGGGTCGTCGAACACGCGCATGCGGCGGGTCACGCCCATCAGGCCCAGGATATAGAGCGGCATGAACGCGAACCAGAAGCCCGGGACCCACAGCCAGAAGCTGACTTTGCCCCAGAACTGGTTGAGCTTGAAGCCGAAGGCCTTGGGCCACCAGAAGTTGATCGCGGCGAACAGGCCGAACAGCACGCCGCCGATGATCACGTTATGGAAGTGCGCGATCAGGAACAGCGAGTTGTGCAGCACGAAGTCGGCCGGCGGCACGGCGAGGAGAACGCCGGTCATGCCGCCCACGGTGAAGGTCAGCATGAAGGCGACCGTCCACATCATCGGCAGCTCGTAGCGGATGCGGCCGTGGTACATCGTGAACAGCCAGTTGAACAGCTTCGCGCCGGTCGGGATCGAGATCACCATGGTGGTGATGCCGAAGAACGAGTTGACGCTCGCACCCGAACCCATCGTGAAGAAGTGGTGCAGCCACACGAGGTACGACAGGATGGTGATGACCAGCGTCGCGTAGACCATCGACGAGTAGCCGAACAGGCGCTTGCCGCAGAACGTCGCGGTCACTTCCGAGAACACGCC
>DATKFS010000068.1:0-6499 GCA_035511275.1 Novosphingobium sp. | reverse complement strand
CCTCGATGGGCGGCATCACCGGACTGCTGGGCGCCAAGGCGATCACCGCGCTCGCGCAGTTGACGCCGCCGATCGCGCAGAACTGGATCAAGCTCGCCCTCGCGCTCGTCTGCCTGGGCACCGGGGTCCTGCTGGCGGGCTGCGTCTTCGCGCCCGACTGGGTGCGCCTGCTCACCCTGCCGTGCCGCATCGGTCGCCTGCCCCGCGGCCTTCCCGCGCCCGAGGAGGCACCGTTCAAGGCGCCGAAGGATAGGGACGCACCAAAGCCAGAAGCCGCCCCCCGCATCGCCGAGGCGCCCGCCCCCGCGTCCTTCCCCGACACGCCCCGCAAGGCGCCCGAGATCGCCGAGCCCAAGGTCTCCGCCACCCCCGCGCAGATCGGCTTCGGCAACCGGCAGAAGGACATGTTCGACAAGTACGCGCTGCCCGGCCTCGACCTGCTGGCCGACCCCGCGCCCAACTCGCAGCCCAAGATCGACAAGCTCAGCCTGGAACGCAACGCGCGCCTGCTGGAAACCGTGCTCGACGATTTCAACGTCAAGGGCGAAATCACGGCCGTACGTACCGGCCCGGTCGTCACCATGTACGAGTTGGAGCCTGCTCCGGGCATCAAGGCGAGCCGCGTGATCGGCCTTGCCGACGACATCGCCCGCAACATGTCCGCCATCTCGGCGCGCGTGTCCTCGATCCCGGGACGTACCGTCATGGGCATCGAACTGCCGAACGCCGACCGGCAGATGGTCTCGTTCAAGGAGATGGTCGCCTCGGAAGCCTTCGCCAATCACAAGGGAATGCTTCCGATCATCCTGGGCAAGGACATCGCGGGCGAGCCGGTGGTGGCCGACCTTGCGACGATGCCGCACCTGCTGGTCGCGGGTACGACGGGTTCGGGTAAGTCGGTCGGCCTCAACGCGATCCTGCTTTCGCTGCTCTACCGCCTGACCCCCGCGCAGTGCCGCCTGATCCTCGTCGATCCCAAGGTCCTCGAACTCAAGAGCTACGACGACATCCCGCACTTGCTGTCACCGGTCGTTACCGAGCCACCCAAGGCGATCCGCGCGCTCAAGTGGGCGGTCGAGGAGATGGAGCGCCGCTATCGCCAGATGAGCGAGATTTCGGTCCGCAACCTCGCCAGCTTCAACGAGAAGGTGCGCACCGCCGCTGCCAAGGGCAAGCCGCTGGGCCGCCGCATCCAGATCGGATTCGATCCCGACACCGGCGAGGAATTGTACGAGGACCGTCAGCTCGACTACGAGGCGCTGCCCCAGATCGTCCTCATCGTGGACGAGCTGGCCGACCTCATGGTCACCGTCGGCAAGGAAATCGAAGTGCTCATCCAGCGCCTCTCGCAGAAGAGCCGCGCGGCGGGCATCCACCTCATCATGGCGACGCAGCGCCCCTCGGTCGACGTCATCACCGGCGTCATCAAGGCCAACCTGCCGACGCGCGTGTCCTTCGCGGTGACGAGCCGGATCGACAGCCGCACGATCCTGGGCGAACAGGGCGCCGAGCAGCTGCTCGGCAAGGGCGACATGCTCTACAAGCCCAGTTCCGATCCCATCAAGCGCGTCCACGGGCCCTTCGTCTCGGACGAGGAAGTCGAACTCGTCGCCACGCACTGGCGCGGACAGGGCAAGCCCGACTACGTGGATGCCGTCACCGAGGAGCCCGAGGAAGGCAGCTTCGGCTTCGACGACCTCGACGCCACCGCCTCCGACGCCCCGGACGAGCGCAAGTACCGGCAGGTCTGCCACCTCGTGTTCGAGAACCAGAAGGTCTCGGTCTCGTGGCTGCAGCGCCAAATGGGCGTGGGCTACAATACCGCCGCCAAGTGGGTGGAGCGCATGGAGCAGGACGGCTTCGTCGGCCCCGCAAACCACGTCGGCCGCCGCGACATCTACCGCGACGAGAACGGCAACCCCCTGTGAGGCTCCTGCCGGCGACCATGCTTGCGGCGACGCTGGTGTGCGCGGCCGTTCCCGCGGGCGCACAAGTGCTCGCGACCACGGCGGGCAAGTGGGTCAAGGTCTTCGCGCTCGACATCGAGCGCAGCCTCGGCCGCAGCGTGCGCGTCGATGCTGCGAGCGTCGTGCCCGGCGGGCTGGGCCGCAACTTCCGCCAGGCCGAGGTCATGAACCGCGCCAGCCGCGCCTATCCGCGTGGCACCACGCGCTTCTCGGCCCGCAGCGTCGACTGTACCGGCGGGCGTGTGGTGACGACGCAGTGGCAGGTGATCGGACCCAACGGCGCGGCGCTGGGTGCGTCTACCGGCGCGAGCGCCATCTCGCGCGTCCAGTGGGACAGCGAGGACGGCAAGGTCCTGCGCTACGTCTGCACGGGGGTCTTGCCGAGGTAGCCTTGGACGCGCGGGCAGGCCCCATGCCTGATCGCGACGTTGATGCACAATTTTCCGTCATCCCCGCGAAGGCGGGAATGGCGAGGATGGGAAACAGAGCGGGCTTGTCTCCAGGAACCTGATTCCAACCCAAGGTATGCCTTGGTCCGCGCGCCTCCCCGTTCTAAGACCTTGGCTCTCCTCCCCGAACGTGCACCATCGAAAGGCCCCCATGGAAGAACATGCACAGGCGTTCCTGCTGCGCGACGGGTTCCTCCTACTCGGCACCGCGCTGGGCTTCGTGCTGGTGTTCCGGCGGCTCGGGATCGGCGCAACGCTGGGGTTCCTGACCACCGGGGCCGTTCTCGGCCCTTACGTCCTCAACCTCGTCGGCGATCCCGAGAGCAAGATGGGCATCGCGGAACTCGGCATCACGCTGCTGCTGTTCATCGTCGGCCTCGAGCTGGCGCCGCCGCGCCTGTGGCGGATGCGGCACGAGATCTTCGGGCTGGGCCTGCTGCAGGTGGCGCTGTGCGGCATCGCGGTCACCGCGATCATCTATTTCTTCACGGGGTTCAGCCTGCAGGCTTCGCTGGCGCTGGGCCTGCCGCTGGGCCTGTCCTCGACCGCGCAGGTGCTGCCGATGCTGCAGAGCGCCGGACGCCTGCACACCCCGTTCGGCGAGCGGTCCTTCGCGATCCTGCTTTTCCAGGACCTCTCGATCATCCCGCTCATCACGATCATCGCCGCGATGAACCGCAATCCGGCGCTGCCCGAGGGACCGCCGGGCTGGATCCTGGGGCTGGAGACGGTGGCGGCGATCGTCGGGCTGATCCTGGCGGGTCGCTTCGCCATCCGCCCGCTGTTCCGCCTCATCGGCAACCTGGGCGAGCGAGAGATGTTCGTCTTCGCCGCGCTGTTCACCGTGCTCGCCTCCGCCGCGCTGATGCAGGCGCTGGGCCTGTCGACGGCGCTCGGCGCCTTCATCGCCGGAGTCATGCTCGCCGACAGCCCCTATCGCCACGAGCTGGAAGCCGACGTCGAGCCGTTCCGCTCGATCCTGCTCGGCCTGTTCTTCATGTCAGTGGGGATGCTGCTCGACCTCTCCGCCATTGCCGAGCGACCGCTGTTCGTGGTTTCGATGGCGCTGGCGCTGATCGCCGTGAAGTCGACGATCATCTTCCTGCTCGGCCTTGCCTTCCGCATGGAATGGCGCAGTGCCCTCGCCCTCGGCCTGCTGCTGAGCCAGGGGGGCGAATTCGCCTTCGTCCTCTTCGCGCAGGCCTCGAACTCGATGCTGGTCGATGCCGGGGCCACCAGCCTGTTCAGCGCCATCGTCACGCTCTCGATGGTGACGACGCCGTTCCTGATGATGGCGACGCGCGGCATTCGCGAAAGGCCCGAAGGCAAGAAGGAAGTGCGCGAAGGTCCGCACGAGGACGGTGCCAACGCCATCATCGTCGGCTACGGCCGCTTCGGCCAGACCGTCGCGCAGATGCTGATCTCGGCCGACATCGAAGTGACGATGATCGACACCGACATCGAGATGATCGACATCGCCCGCGGCTTCGGCGCGCAAGTGTGGTTCGGCGACGGCACCCGCATCGACATGCTGCGACAGGCGGGCGCGGCGGACGCGGAACTGATCGTGTTCTGCATCGATGGCGACCAGTTGACGCCCGAATTCCTCCAGGCGGTCCACCAGGCCTTCCCTGACGCGCAGATCCACGCCCGCGTGTTCGACCGGCGCGCGCTGCTGCGGCTCAAGGATTCGCCGCTGTCGTCGATGGCGCGCGAGGTCATGGAATCGGCGGTGGTGCTGGCGCGCCGCGCGCTCAAGGGGCTGGACGTGGCGTTGGCCGACATCGACCGCGCCGAGCAGGTCTACCGCAAGAGCGACAAGGAACGCCTCACCTTGCAGTACGAGGCGGGCGACGTGCGCGCCGCGCGTGACCACATCATCACCCAGCGCCCGCGCGAGCGGCGCGACGATCCGGCGGACTGAGGCACCCGGCGGACCATTTTCGATGCAACATTGCCGGGCCTCGGGTGTAGTTCATCCCACAAACCTTCTGGCCAGCGGAGAAAAGCGATGCGCGTCGGCACCGTCAAGGAAATCAAGAACCATGAGTACCGCGTCGGCCTGACGCCCGAGAGCGCTCGAGAACTCGTCTCGCACGGACACGAGGTCTGGGTGGAGACCTGCGCCGGGCTCGGCATCGGCGCTTCGGACGAGGACTATGCGGGTGCAGGCGCGAAGATCGTCGCCACCGCGCCCGAGGTGTTCGGGGCCTGCGAGATGGTGGTGAAGGTCAAGGAACCGCAGCCGGTCGAGCGGGCGATGCTGCGCGAAGGGCAGATCCTCTACACCTACCTCCACCTTGCTCCCGACCCCGAGCAGACCGCCGATCTCGTCGCATCAGGCGTCACCGCCATCGCCTACGAAACCGTGACCGGCCCCGGCGGCGCGCTGCCTCTGCTGAAGCCGATGAGCCAGGTGGCCGGCCGCATGTCGATCCAGGCGGGCGCGACGGCGCTGGAGAAGGCACACGGCGGACGCGGCGTGCTGCTGGGCGGCGTGCCCGGCGTGCTGCCCGGGCGGGTCATGGTGCTGGGCGGCGGCGTGGTCGGCTTCAACGCGGCGCAGATGGCGGTCGGCCTCGGCGCCGACGTCACCATCCTCGACCGCAGCCCCGAAGTGCTCGAACGCCTCGGCATCCACTTCGAGAGCCGCGCCAAGACCCGCTTCGCCAATTCCAGCAACATCCGCCAGATGCTGTGCGAGGCGGAGCTGGTGATCGGCGCCGTCCTCGTCCCCGGCGCCGCCGCACCCAAGCTCATCACCCGCGACATGCTCTCGTGCATGAAGCCCGGCGCGGTGCTGGTCGACGTCGCCATCGACCAGGGCGGCTGCTTCGAGACCAGTCGGCCCACCACACACGACGACCCGACTTTCGTGGTCGACGGCATCGTCCACTACTGCGTCGCCAACATGCCGGGCGCGGTCGCCCGCACCAGCACGTATGCGCTCAACAACGTGACCCTGCCGCACGCGCTGGCGATCGCGGACCTTGGCTGGAAGGGCGCGCTGGCGGCCAATCCGTACCTGGCGGACGGGCTCAACGTCCACGCGGGCAAGGTAACCTACGAGGCCGTGGCGCGCGAACTGGGGTACGACTACGTGCCGGTGGCGGATGTGCTGGGCTAGACCCTAACCCACGAACGGCGCGGCCACTTCCGGCGGCACGCGCACCAGGCGGCCGGTGGCGATGTCGATCATCGCCCAGGTCGTGCGTGCCGAGACGATCACCTTGCCCGCCGCGTTGCGGAAGTCCACGCGGCGGTCGAACCGCGCGCCGCTGGGGCCTTCGGGGATGAAGGTCTCGCCCGTCACGCTCTCGCCTTCCCGTATATTTCCGCGATAGTCGATCTCGTGGCGGGTCACGAGCCAGGCATATTTCGCCTGATGCTCAGGGAGAGCGACGGCGGCCCAGTGCGCGCCCGCCATCGCCTCCATCCACTGCACCCACACCGCGTTGTTGACGTGGCCCATCACGTCGATGTGCTCGGGAAGCGCGGTGAAGGTGAGGGTAAAGCTCACCCCTCGACGCCCAGCTGCCACAGGATGAAGGCGAATTCCTCCGCCGTTTCCTTCAGACTCTCGAACCGGCCGGACTTGCCGCCGTGGCCAGCGCCCATGTTGGTCTTGAGGATCAGTTCGTTGTCGTCGGTCTTCACTTCGCGCAGGCGGGCGACCCACTTGGCAGGCTCCCAGTAGGTGACGCGCGGGTCGTTGAGGCCGGCGGTGACCATCAGCGGCGGATAGGCCTGGCGCTTGACCTGATCGTAGGGGCTGTAGCTCAGGATCAGGTCGAAGGCGGCCTTGTCCTCGATCGGATTGCCCCATTCGGGCCATTCACCCGGCGTCAGCGGCAGCGTCTCGTCGAGCATGGTGTGGAGCACGTCTACGAAGGGCACGTGCGCGACCACCGCGCCGAACAGCGCGGGATCGGAGTTGATGACCGCCCCCATCAGTTCGCCGCCGGCCGAGCCGCCGGAGATGCTGATCTTGCCTTCCGACGTGAAGCCACGCTCGATGAGGCCGCGCGCCACGTCCACGAAGTCGTTGAAGGTGTTCTCGCGCCGCTCCAGCTTGCCCGCCTT
>DATKFS010000067.1:0-25603 GCA_035511275.1 Novosphingobium sp. | reverse complement strand
GAGATGCTGGAGGCCTGCCCGGCCTAGTCGAGCCGCTTTTCGAGGTGCATGTGGACGGCCTCGGGCGTCGTCTCCATCTCGGACACGAAATAGTCCTCGACGGGGACGTCGTCCTCGAACAACGGCGTCCCTTCACCGAGGGTACGGGGCGTCATGCGCAACCATATCTCGTCGGCCTCGCCGGTGCGCATCGCCGCCTTGAGCGCGCTCGCCTCGCCGACCACGAGGACAGCCCGGTCGCCCGCCGCATCCTTCGCCTGCGCGAAAGCGAGCGCGTAGCTCTCGACGAAATGGAAGCCGTGCGGATCGCCCGGCGGCGGCGCATCGGTGACGACGAAAACCGGGGTCTGCGCGGCATAGGCCTCGCCGATCCAGGCGGTGTCCTCTGACAGATCGAAAGTGCGGCGGCTCATTACCACCGCTCCGCAGGTTTCCGGCAGACGGCCCGACAGGCCCGCCCCGTCCAGATCGCGGGCGGAAAATACGCTCCGCCCACCGATATCGGCCCAGAAGCCGTCGAGGCTTGTGGCGGCGTCGATGATCATCCTGCCCATCTCGTCGGCTCCCTTCGCTGTGCGTGCAGTGAGGTCGTAACCGGGGCAACGCCAGATCGTGCAAAGAGTTGCCGCAGCGTGTCGGAGCGTGGCCGGGGCGGGATGCGCCGACTCGCCGCAGCTAGCCGATCATCATCAGGCTGGCGTTTCCACCCGCCGCCGTGGTGTTGACCGAGATCGACACTTCCTCGAGCAATCGCGTGCATCCGGGACCTGCGCCTTGCTCGTCCCACAGGTGCACTGGCACGATCGGGCCGGGAAGCGCGGCGACGTGTTCGCACGCCTCGCGCACGGCGTCGGAGTTCCCCTCGACGAGGCAGGCGGCGAACGCATCGCCATCGCCACGCAGGGCATCGACGATCGGCGTGGGAAGGTCGATCGGCAGCTCGGCGCCCACGATGGCAGCGCTGTTGCCCGTCGCCAGAACGGCGGCGATCTGGCCCAGCAGGCCCTCGCGCGTGGCGGGCTTGAGCAGCACGCGGCCCCGGGGATGGAGCACATAGCGGTTGGTCTCGCCCACCGGCCCCGGCAGCACGAGGTCGACGCCCAGCGCGGTCTCGGCCCCGAGCCTGCGGGCAAGGCGGGCTACGGCCAGATCGCCCCGTGCGTCCAGCCAGTCCGCGAAGGCCGTCAGTGCCAGGGGCGGCGCCGCAGCCTCGGGCAGCACGCGGGGCGCCTGTTTCGTCAGCCGTCCAAGATAGAGCGGCCCGCCCGCCTTGGGTCCGGTGCCGGAGAGCCCGCGTCCGCCGAAGGGCTGGACGCCGACCACCGCGCCGATGGTGTTGCGATTGACGTAGAGATTGCCCGCCCGCACCGCCGAGGTCACCCGCGCCACCGTCTCGTCGAGCCGGGTGTGAAGACCGAAAGTCAGGCCATAGCCCGTCGCGTTGATGTCCGCGATCAACTGCGCCAGGTCGTTGCGACGGAAACGCACGACGTGGAGTACCGGGCCGAACACTTCGCGCTTCAAGTCGGCGATGCTCGCGATCTCGATGATCGTCGGCGCGACGAAAGTACCCTGCCCCGCTTCCTCGCCCAGCGTAACCTGCTCGACGCGGCAGCCCTTGGCGCGCATGGCATCGACGTGGCGCCCGATGGTCTCCTTCGCCTCGACGGTGATGACCGGTCCGATGTCGATCGCAAGGCGCTCCGGATTGCCGACCTTGAGCTCCGCCAGCGCGCCCTTCAGCATGGCCAGCGTGCGCTCGGCGATGTCCTCCTGAAGGCACAGGACGCGCAGGGCGGAGCACCGCTGGCCCGCGCTGTCGAACGCCGAGGCGATGACGTCCGCCACCACCTGCTCGGCAAGCGCGGAACTGTCCACGATCATCGCGTTCTGCCCCCCCGTCTCGGCGATGAGCGGCACCGGCCGCCCCTCCGGCGAAAGGCGGCCGGCAAGCTGCCGCTGGATCAGGCGGGCGACTTGCGTGGAGCCGGTGAACATCACCGCCGCCACTTCCGGAGCGGCCACCAGAGCCGCGCCCAGTTCCCCCGCGCCCGGCATCAGTTGCAGCGCGTCGGCGGGCACGCCCGCCTCGTGGAGGATGCGCACCGCCTCGGCGGCGATCAGCGGCGTTTCCTCGGCAGGCTTGGCAAGCACCGGATTGCCCGCGATGAGCGCGGCGCAGACCTGCCCGGCGAAGATCGCCAGCGGGAAGTTCCAGGGACTGATGCAGACCACCGGCCCGAGCGGCACTTGCGCTGGCCCGAACGTCTCGCGCGCCTCCCTGGCGTAGTAGCGCAGGAAGTCGATCGCCTCGCGCACTTCGGCAATGGCGTTGGCGGCGGACTTGCCGGCCTCGCGGATGGCCAGGCCCATGAGAGCGGCCATGCGCGCCTGCATGAGGTCCGCCGCGCGGTCCAGCATGGCGGCACGCTCGGCAACCGGGATCTGTGACCAGTCGCTGGCGGCGGCACGGGCCACGGCCTCGGCGGCATCCTGCGGCGCGAGTTCGATCACGGTGCCGACGACGTCGCGGTGGTCGGCCGGGTTGCGCACCGGCAGGCCCGGTCCCTCGACGCCCGGCGGCAAGGCACGCCAGTCGGCGCGGGCAGACACCGCCAGTTCCTCCGCCAGCGCCGCGAGCGCGATCTCGTCGGTGAGGTCGATGCCGTCCGAATTGCGGCGACCCGGATAGAGGTCGGCGGGGGCGGCGATCAGGTCGTGCCGGGCGCCGGGGTGCGCCATCGCGCGCACCACGTCCACCGGATCGGCAACCATCGACGCGACAGGCACGGCGGGATCGGCGATGCGGTTGACGAACGAGGAGTTCGCCCCGTTCTCCAGCAAGCGCCGGACGAGATAGGCCAGCAGCGTCTCGTGGGTGCCGACCGGCGCGTAGATGCGGCAGGGACGGTCCAGCTTGTCGGCGCCGACGACCTGCGAATAGAGCGGCTCACCCATGCCGTGAAGGCATTGGAATTCATACTGCCCCACCGCGAAGTCCGGCCCGGCGAGCCGGTAGATCGTCGCCAGCGTCTGCGCATTGTGCGTCGCGAACTGCGGGAAGACGGCGTCGGGCGCGGCCAGCAGCTTCTTCGCGCAGGCGACATAGGCGACGTCGGTGTGGACCTTGCGGGTATAGACCGGGAAATCGGCGAGCCCGTCCACCTGCGCGCGCTTGATCTCCGCGTCCCAGTAGGCGCCCTTGACGAGGCGGACCATCATCCGCCGACCGGCGCGGCGGGCAAGGTCGACGATCCAGTCGATCACCATCGGGCAGCGCTTGCCATAGGCCTGGATGACGAAGCCTAGGCCGTCCCACCCCTTCAGATCCGGATCGAGCGCGAGGCTCTCGAGCAGGTCGAGCGACAGTTCGAGGCGGTCGGCTTCCTCGGCGTCGATGTTGAAGCCGATGTCATAGGCCCGCGCCATCACCGCGAGCCGCTTCACCGCAGGCAGCAACTCGCCCATGACGCGGCTTTCCTGCGCGCGGACGTAGCGGGGGTAGAGCGCCGACAGCTTGATCGAGATGCCCGGCCCCGAGTAGACGCCCTTCCCGCCCGACGCCTTGCCGATGGCATGGATCGCGTTCTCGTAGTCCGCATAATAGCGCGCGGCGTCGGCAGCGGTGGTGGCCGCCTCGCCGAGCATGTCGTAACTATAGCGGAAGCCCCTGGCTTCCAGGTCGCGCGCGCGCTTTACGGCCTCGTCGATGGTCTCGCCGGTGACGAACTGCTCGCCCATCATGCGCATGGCGAGGTCCACGCCGCGCCGGATCACCGGCTCGCCCGCCCGCGCCACCAGCCGGGTCAACGCGGCGGCCAAGCCCCGGTCGTCGACCGAGCCGACGAGCTTGCCGGTGACCACCAGCCCCCAGGTCGCGGCATTCACGAAGAGCGACTTTCCGCCGCCAAGGTGCCCGCTCCAGTCGCCGTCGGCGATCTTGTCGCGGATCAGCGCGTCGCGGGTGGCGTGGTCGGGGATGCGCAGCAGCGCTTCGGCAAGGCACATGAGGGCCACGCCTTCCTGGCTGGACAGCGCGTATTCCTGCACCAGCCCCTCCACCCCGGTGCCCTTGTGATTGGCCCGCAGCGTGGTGACGAGGTGGGTCGCGGTCTCCCGCACGGCGGCGCGCATCGGCTCCGGCAGGGTCGCGGCATCCAGCAGCGGGGCGAGGCACTCGGCCTCGTCGCGGCGCCGTGCCTCGGCGATCGCGCGGCGCAACTGCGACATCTCGCGGATCGGAGGGGCGAAGGCGGCGAAGGGAGTGGTCATGCTGCAACTTTCCCGAATGGTGAGACCCGCGAACCGCGCCGCTCCCGCGTGGGGAGCCCCGCTTTCCTTGCGCAACGCCGCAGGAGCGAGCGGGGTCCCCGCCTTTGCGGGAACGACGAGATCCAAGGGACGAAATCGCAGGTAGCAGATTCGTGCTTGCCGATCAGACCTTTCAGAGGCACGTGAGAGATCACATTCACTTATTATCAGCGCATATCGGGTCTATTCACATGCCGATTTCCCATGAACCGGTCGAACTGGATGACCTCGACCGCAAGATCATCGCCGTCCTGCGGTTCGATGGACGGATCACCGTGACCGACCTTGCCAAGGCGGTCGGCATGTCGAAGACGCCTTGCCAGGTCCGGATGCGGCGGCTTGTCGACAACGGCGTGATCCGGGGCTTTCGTGCGGTGGTCGATCCCGCCAGCCTCGGGCTCGACCATGTCGCCTTTGCCGAGGTCAAGCTCTCCGACACGCGCGAAGCGGCGCTGACGGAGTTCAATCGCGCCGTCTCGCGCATTCCCGAAGTGGAGGAATGCCACATGATCGCCAGCAGCTTCGACTACCTTCTCAAGGTCCGCACCGCCGACATCCGCCGCTACCGGGCGGTGCTGGGCGAGAAGATCTCCAGCCTGCCCCACGTTTCCAGCACCTCCACTTTCGTGGCGATGGAAACCGTGAAGGACGCCAGCAGCTAAGTCGCGCGCCGACGACAGGGGTTTCGGAGGCTGAACCCCGGCGTATCGTAGCGGGTACTTCCCCGCAGTCCCGCGAACGTCTATCTGCGCTGGCGACTACAGCAGACCAAGCGCCCAGTGACACCAGAAACCACCAGTGCCGGACTTGAAGCGGCTTTTCTCGAGAACCGGGAAAAGCTGGTCCGTTTCCTGCGCGCGCGCGGTGCCGGCGACGCGGCGGAGGACCTGGTGCAGGAGGTCTGGCTCAAGATCGCGGCCAGCCGGCCCGGCCCCGTCGCCTCGCCGCTTTCGTACCTGTTCCGCACCGCCGACCTGCTGATGATCGACCGCTTCCGCTCGGCAAGGCAGGCTGGGCTGCGCGACCGGGACTGGACCCAGGCCAATGCCGGGGACCCTCCCGGCGTCTCCGCCGAACCCTCCGCCGAGCGCCGGATCGCGGCATCGCAGGAGGCGGCGAGCGTCCTTGCCCTGCTCGACGGGCTTGGCCCCCGCGTGGCCGGGATCTTCCGGCGCCACCGGATCGAGGGCGCGCCGCAGAAGACCGTAGCGGCCGAGCTGGGTGTCAGCCTCAGCACCGTGGAAGCAGACCTGCGCATGGCCTACCGCGCGCTTCAGGAGTGGAAGGAGCGGGAGAAATGAGGCTGCTGCGGATCGACTCCGTCTTCGCCGCAGAAGGAGCGCGTAATGGCGAGTGACGGCATGATTCGGGAACAGGCGCTGGACTGGGCGGTGCGCGCGGGAGACCCCGCGTTCGCCGACTGGGAGGCGTTCATGCTCTGGCTGGAGGCTGACCCTGCCCACGCGCGCGCCTACGATGCCGTCACCGCCACCGCCGCCGATGCGGCCGAAGCCGTCACCACGGCGGGACCCGCGAACGACGACCTGCCCGTAGAGCACGGCCCTGCGCGCCGGCTTTGGCTGGGCGGCGCCATCGCCGCCTGCCTCGCGCTGGTCGGGGCGCTTTGGCTGTTCCAGGGCCAGACCCGCGACCTCTACACCGTCCAGACCGCGCTGGGCGAAACCCGCACGATCGCGCTCGACCCCGGCACCCGCGTGGACGTCGGCGGCGGCAGCACCCTCGTGCTCGACCGCAGGGACGCGCGCTTCGCCCGCCTCGACGAAGGCCAGGCGCTGTTCACCGTGCGCCACGACGAGGCCCATCCCTTCGAGGTCACCGTCGGCGAGGAGAAGCTGGTCGACATCGGCACCGTCTTCGACGTGCGCCGAGGCGCGCGCGGCGCGCTCAGCGTCGCGGTGTCCGAAGGGGCGGTGCAGTTCGACCCCGGCGGCGCCGACCTGCGCGTCTCTCCTGGCGAAATGCTGCGGCGCGAGGCCGGAGCTTCCGCGCTCACCGTGTCGAAGCTCCCCGCCAAGCAGGTCGGCGAATGGTGCGAGGGACGCCTGACCTTCGAAGCCGCCTCGCTTGAAGAGGTCGCCGCCCAGCTCCGGCGCGCCACCGGGATCGACTACGCCGCCGCGCCAGGTGGTGGCGGTGGGGCTGCCACCGTCTCGGGCTCGATCCTCGTCGCGCCGCTGCGCAAGGACCCCGCCGCCATCGGACCGCTGCTCGGGCTGGCGGTGCGGGCCGAAGGCAATCGCTGGGTGATCGGCTCGAACTGAGGCATGCGCCGGGGCTCCCTGATCGCGGCCACAGTCCTGGCCATGCCCCTGCTGACGCCGGGAACCGCGCTCTCTCGCGAGAGTGCGGTTTCGACGCGTCCGGGGCTGGCGGGCGCTGTCGCGATCGAACTGGCGCGCCAGACGGGATCGAGCATCGTCGTCGCCGACCCCGTCGTCGCCAACCGCATCGTTCCCGCGCTCAACGGCCGGATGGCGCCGGGCGAGGCGGTGCGCCGCCTCGCGCAGTCGGCCGGCGGGCGCGCCATCGCGGTCGCCCCGGGATCATGGCGAATCGAGGCCGCCGCCCCGTCGCGTCCGCGCGCGGCGCCGACCTCGCCCCCTCGCTCCACCGGCGCCACCCCACCGCCGCAGGAACCGGCCGAGCCGATCGTCGTCATCGCCTCTAAGCGGGCCCTCAGGATCGGGCAGATGCCGGGGCAGGTCTCGATCCTCGACGGCACGTCGCTGGAGGCGGGCGGCATCGGCGGGACCGAGAAGATCACCCAGCGCATCGCCACCGTCACCTCGACGCACCTTGGCTCGGGTCGCAACAAGCTGTTCATCCGCGGCATTGCCGACTCCAGCTTCACCGGGCCTACACAGGCGACGGTGGGCCAGTATCTTGGCGACCTGCGCCTGACCTACAACGCACCCGACCCCGACCTACGCCTGTCCGACATGGCACGTGTCGAGGTCCTGGAAGGGCCGCAGGGCACGCTCTACGGAGCGGGCTCGCTCGGCGGCATCATCCGCCTCGTACCCAACCCGCCGGTCATGGGGGAGAGCAGCGCCTCGATCATGCTCGGCGGATCGCTGACTCAGGACGGCTCCCCCGGCGGCGACGCGGCGGCGACCGTGAACCTGCCGGTGGCGCAGGGCATCGCGCTGCGCGCCAACGTCGATGCCGCGAGCCTTGGCGGCTACATCGACAAGCCGCTGCTCAAGCGCGACGACGTCAACCGCACGCGCATCCTTGGCGGGCGGGCCACGCTGCGTGCCGAGATCGCGCCGGACTGGACGGTCGATGTCATCGGGCTTGGCCAGTCCACCGATGCGCGCGACAGCCAGTATGCCACCCGCGACGGCGAGCCGCCGCTGAGCAGCGATGCCGGCGTGCGCGAGGGCTCCGATGCCGACTACGCGATGGGCCAGCTCGTGATCTCCGGCCGGATCGGCGAGGTCAACGTGCGATCGACCACCGGAGCGGTCCGCCAGCACTTGCGCGAACGCTACGACGCGAGCACCGAGGCGGACGGTCCGCGCCTCTTCGCGCAGGAGAACCGCACCCGCATGGTCGCGCACGAGACGCGCGCCTGGCAGCCCGAGCGCGGCGGGTTCGGCTGGCTGGTGGGCGCAAGCTATACCCACAACCGCACGGTGCTTTCGCGCGGGTTCGAGACCGAGTTCGCCACCACCGCCACCACCGGCGTGCGCAACACCATCGACGAGTTCACGCTCTACGCCGAGGGCAGCCTGCGCATCCGCCCCGGCCTTACCGCGACGGCGGGCGGACGCCTGACCTATTCGCAGCTTGGCGGCGCGGGCGAGGACGTGTCGACCGCCATCGCCTTTGCGCGCGCCGAAGTGACCGCCGACCGCTCGGCGACGACGTTCCTGCCCTCCGTCGCGCTCAACGCCGAACTGCTGGCGGATACCGCGCTCTACATGCGCTACCAGGAGGGATTCCGGCCCGGCGGCTTCGCGATCGAGAGCGAGTTCGTCCGCCGCTTCCAGGGCGACCGCACCGGCACCTGGGAGTTCGGCGTGCGGCACGGGCGCCCGGGAGCAGGGACCTTCGACCTTGCAGCCAGCCTCTCGTACACCCGCTGGCGCGACATCCAGGCGGATTTCATCGACAATTCGGGCCTGCCCAGCACCGCGAACATCGGCGACGGGCGGGTCTGGTCGGCCAGCGTGACGGGCGGGATCCAGCTCGCCACGGGCCTTCGCGTCGAGGCCGGGGCGACCTGGAACCAGAGCAAGGTGGACAGGCCACCGACCGAGCTTCTCGCCCTCGTCGCACGCGCCATCCCGATGGCCGACCTTGCCGCAACCAACCTCGTCGATGCGGTGCTCGCCCGCTCGATGCAGGTGCCCAACATCGCCCAGTTCTCGGGCCGCGTCGGGCTTGGCTGGCATCATGAACTGAGCGACGATCTGCGCCTGACCGCCAACGGCTGGGCCAGCTACGTGGGCAAGTCGCGCCTCGGCATCGGCCCCGAACTGGGGCAGGCCCAGGGCGACTACCTCGACAGCGGAGCGGACCTGCGCGTCGGCACCTCGCGGTTCGGGGTGACGCTCTCGCTGGACAACGTCACCAATTCGCGCGGCAACCGCTTCTCGCTCGGCACGCCGTTCGGCACCGGGCGCGACCAGGTGACCCCGCTGCGCCCGCGCACCGTCAGGCTGGGGCTGGACGCGCGGTTCTGAGGGCTGGTGCGCGCGGGGGGCTTCGACAAGCTCAGCCTGAGCGGGGTTGGGAGGGGAGCAGCATCTTCGGGTGGCGTCGCAGGTCCTGCCCGATTCCCTACACCTCCCACCCACGCAACCTTGGAAATTCCGCTCAGGCCGAGCTTGTCGAAGCCACCGCGGCAAACCGGTTCCCGCCAGCCCGGAACTATTTTCAAGGCTGCCCCGCAAGGGCTCCGTCTCTGAGGTCATTACCGACCTGAAGGGACGACGATGCCTCGCTACCTGTCTGCCAAGACGCTTTCCAAGACCCTGCTGACCACCACCGCCCTGTTCGCGATCGCCACTGCCGCGCAGGCCGAGGACGTGACCACCAAGCGGACCACCCCGCTCCGGACCTCGACCATCAAGAACGGCGCGGCCGACGCCATCACCGTCACCAAGGACGGCGGCGTCACGCTCACCACCGGCACCGCGATCACCCAAGACAGCAACCACGCCATCAACAATGCCGGCGTGCTGACGGTGACCAACGCCAATGGCGCGATCGGCATCGACTCGCTGGCGGGCACCAGCGGCGACATCGTCAACACCGGCACGATCACCATCGACGAGCCCTACACCGCGACCGACACCGACAAGGACGGCGATCTCGACGGGCCTTTCGCGCTGGGCTCAAACCGCTACGGCATCCGGACCCAGGGCGACCCTGTCGGCAAGCTCACACAGGGCGGCACGATCACGGTCGAGGGCAACGATTCGGCCGGCATCTCGCTCGGCGGCAAGCTCACCGGCGCCTTCACCCATGACGGCACCACCACCGTGCTCGGCGACCGCACCGTGGGCGTCTCGGCCCAGGCGATCGACGGCAACGTCCGCCTCGCCGGATCGGTCGGCGCGCAGGGGCTCGACGCCATCGGCGCGCGCTTCGCGGGCGACATCAACGGCGCCATGGTCGTGCAGGGCACCATCGCCGCGACCGGCTACCGCTACGCCACCGCGCCCGCCGACGTCTCCAAGCTCGATGCGGACGACCTGCTGCAGGGCGGATCGGCGCTGATCGTCGAGGGCAACGTCAGCGGCGGCATCGTCCTCGCCGTCGCTCCCAAGGCCGATCCGGCAAAGCCTGACTCCGACGCCGACGGCATCGAGGACGCCAAGGAAGGCAATGCCAAGGTGGTTTCCTACGGCTCCGCCGCCGCCATGCAGATCGGCGCGACCGACCACGCCGTGACCATCGGCCCGGTCGCAGGCACCGCCAGCAAGTTCGGCCTGATCGTCGAGGGTTCGGTCGAGGGCCAGGGCGTCTACAAGGGCGTCGGCGCCAACGGCCTCGTCATCGGCGGGCGCGGCGGCGCGGTGAGCATCGCCAACGGCATCGGCGTTTCGGGCAACGTCAGCGCCGTCTCGATCGACGCTGCCGCCACCGCCCTGCGCATCGGCGCGGGCGCGACGACGCCGCTCCTCCAGAACACCGGCTCCATCTCGGCCGCCACCGGCACGGCGGCCGTGGCGGGCGCGCAGGCGACGGCCCTGCGCATCGACGCCGGCGGAAACCTGCCCACCATCAGGAACAGCGGCACGATCAAGGCCGTTGCGGGCGAGAAGGGTTCGGCCACCGCGATCTTCGATGCGAGCGGCACGCTGACGCTGGTCGAGAATGCGGGCACCATCTCGGCAACAGGGACCAAGGCGGGCGAAGGCCGCAACGTCGCGATCGACCTCTCCGGTTCCACCGCCGCGCTGACGATCAGGCAGACCGCCGTCGCCTCGGGCGCCACCGCGCCTGCGATCGTCGGCGACGTGCGCCTCGGCACCGGCAACGACGTGGTCGACCTTGCCGACGGCACGCTGGCGGGCAACGTGTTCTTCGGAGCCGGCACCAACACGCTCAACCTCTCGGGCGACGCCGTGCAGACCGGCGCGGTCAGCTTCGGCGGCGGCAGCGACACGATGTCGCTCGCGGGCACCAGCGTCTACTCGGGCGCGGTGGACTTCGGCGGCGGCGCCGACGCGCTCAACCTTTCGGGCACCGCGCGCTTCAGCGGCTCGCTGGCCAATGCCGGGAACCTTGCGGTCAAGGTCGCCGGCGGCACGCTCGACATCAACAAGCCCGCCTCGATCGCCTCGCTCGACGTGGGCGCGACCGGCGTCGTCCTCGTCACGCTCGACAAGGCCGCCGGTGCCGGTTCGGCCTACAGCGTGTCGGGCAACGCCAGCTTCGCGGAAGGCGCCAAGCTGGCGATCCGCCTCGCCGACGTCTCGACCGCCGAGGGCAGCTACCAGGTGCTGACCGCCGGCAGCCTCACCGGCCGCGACAAGCTGGCCACCGCCACCGATCTCGTGCCCTTCATGTTCAAGGCCGAGCTGGACAAGGAGGCCCCCGCCAACACCATCGTCGTCGACGTCTCGCGCCGCACGGTGACCGAACTGGGCCTCAACCGCTCGGGCGCGGCCGCCTACGACGCGGTGTTCCAGATGCTGGGCAAGGACGAGAAGGTGGAGGACGTGTTCCTCGGCATCACGAACGGCGACCAGTTCCGCGCCGCCGTCGGCCAGTTGCTGCCCGACCATGCGGGCGGCGCCTTCGAGGGCATCAGCCTCGGCACCCGCGCCCTCGCCCGCCAGATGCAGGACCCGCAGGGACCGATCGCCCGCAGCGGCCGCTTCACCACCTCGCTCAACATGGCGGTCTGGGGCAGCGACCGGAAGACCGGCGAAAGCGCGGCCTACAAGCTGAACGGCTACGCCTGGTCCGCCACCGGGGAATACGAAACCAAGCTGGGCCGCTTCGGCGCCACGTTCGCCTACCTCTGGAACAACCACAAGAACGACGACATCTCCGAGGTGGACTCCAGCGGGTTCGAGCTGGCCGCGCACTGGCGCGCCAAGTTCGGCGCCCTCTCCGCCTTCGCGCGCGGTTCGATCGGCAAGGCCGACTTCGAGGGCGAGCGCAACTTCGTGGGCTTGATCGGCACCGAGACGGAGCGCCGCACGATGGACGCGAAGTGGGACGGCACGTTCGTCACCGCAGCGGGCGGCGCGGCCTACGAGGGCGGCTCGCAGTTCTTCTTCTTCCGGCCCGGCGTCACCTTCGACTACGTCCGTCTCAAGGAAGACGGCTACACCGAGACCGGCGGCGAGAAGCTGAACCTGACGGTCAATTCGCGCACCAGCGACGAACTGGCGGTGAACCCCAGCATGACCGTGGGCGTCGATTTCCTCGGCATGCGGGCGCAGGACGAGAACTGGTTCCGCGTGGAAACCGAGGGCGGCTGGCGCGAGATCGTCAAGGGCGGCCTCGGCGCGACGACCGCGCACTTCGACGGCGGCAACGACTTCACCGTCACCGGCGACGATGCGTCGAGCGGCTGGTTCGCGCGCCTGCGCGCCATCGGCGGCTCGGCAGGCTTCACGATGGGCGGCGAAGCCTCCGCCGAGGACCGCCACGGCCGGGTCGACCTGGCCCTGCGCGGGTCGGTCTCCATCGGCTGGTAAGGGCGATGCGCGGAATGACCCTTTCCGCCATCGTTCTGGGCACCGGGCTGCTACTCTGCTGCACCCCCCGCGTGCAGCCCGGTGCCCTCAAGCCGCCTGCACCGTCCGCGCGGGAGAGCGAGGAAATACGCATCTCGCGCGGGCCCTGCTTCGGCTTCTGCCCGGTCTACATCCTGGCGGTGACGCCGGCCGGGCGGGTCGACTTCGAGGGCGAGCGGCACACCGCCGCCCTCGGCCCGCGTTCGCGCGCGGTCGGGCGCGGGGTCTACGAGAAAGTGCGCGGCGCCCTCGCCCCCTTGCGTCCGGCAACGGGCAGCGAGCGCGAGGTGCCCTGCCCGTCCGCCGCCACCGACATGTCCACCCTCACCGTCGAATGGATCACCGCAGGGGGTACGCGCACGGCCTTGCGCCACCGCATCGGCTGCCGCGATCCCGAGGGCGCCGGCATCGAGCGGACGGTCGATGCCCAGCTGCGCCTGCTGGAGGTTGACGAATGGGCGGCACAAAAGACCTGGCCCGGGGACCCGCGAGCGTAACGCCCCGGCGCCGGACTTCGACAGGCCCAGGGTGAGCCTGTCGAGGCCCTGACCAAGGCTCAACGCAGGTCGAAGCGATCCGCGTCCATCACCTTGGTCCACGCCGCCACGAAGTCCGTGACGAACTTCGCGCCGCCGTCCGCCGAGGCGTAGACTTCCGACAAGGCCCGCAACTGCGAGTTCGAGCCGAACACCAGGTCGGTCCTCGTCGCGGTCCACTTCTGCGTGTTGTCGGCCCGGTCGCTGCCGACGAACTTCTCGTCGCCGCTCTCGTCCACCACCTTCCACGCCGTACCCATGTCGAGCAGGTTGACGAAGAAGTCGTTGGTGAGCTGGCCCGGCCGGTCGGTGAGCACGCCCTCGGCGCTGCCGCCATGGTTGGCGCCCAGCACGCGAAGCCCGCCCAACAGCGCCGTCATCTCCGGCCCCGACAGGCCAAGCAGTTGCGCGCGGTCGAGCAGCAGTTCCTCGGTCGGCACGTTGAAGCGCACCTGCAGGTAGTTGCGGAAGCCGTCCGCCTTGGGCTCCAGCACCGCGAAGCCCTCGACGTCGGTCTGCTCCTGCGTGGCGTCGGTTCGGCCGGGCGTGAACGGCACCTCCACCGCGTGACCCGCATCCGCTGCCGCCTTCTCGATCGCCGCGCCGCCGCCCAGCACGATGAGATCGGCGATCGACACCGGCTTGCCGAACCCGGCCCTGATGTCCTCGTAGACCTTGAGCACCCTGGCCAGTTTCGCCGGCTCGTTGACGTCCCAGTCCTTCTGCGGCGCGAGCCTGATGCGCGCGCCGTTGGCGCCGCCGCGATGGTCCGAGCCGCGATAGGTCGAGGCCGAGGCCCAGGCCGTCGAAACGAGTTCGCCCACCCCCAGCCCCGACAACAGGATCGCCTGCTTGAGCGCGGCCACGTCCGCCGCGCCGATCACGGGGTGGTCGAGCGGCGGGATCGGGTCCTGCCAGATGAGGTCCTCGGCCGGGACTTCGGGGCCGAGGTAGCGCGCCTTGGGTCCCATGTCGCGGTGGCACAGCTTGAACCAGGCGCGGGCGAACGCATCGGCGAAGGCCGCCGGATCGTCACGGAACCGCCTGGACACCTCAAGGTATGCCGGATCGACCTTCATCGCCATGTCGGCGGTGGTCATCATCGTCGGCAGCCGCTTGTCGGGACTGTGCGCGCCGGGCGCCATGTCCTCGGGCTTCTGGTCGATCGGCTGCCACTGCTGCGCCCCCGCCGGGCTGCGGACGAGTTCGTACTCGTAGCCGAGCAGCATGTGGAAATAGCCCTCGTCCCAGCGGATCGGATCGGGCGTCCACGCGCCTTCGAGGCCGGAGGTGATGGTATGGTCGCCCATCCCGCTCTCGTGCCCGCTCTGCCAGCCGAGGCCCTGCATGGCGATGTCCGCACCCTCGGGCTCGGAGCCGACCAGCGAGGCATCGCCCGCCCCGTGGCACTTGCCGAAGGTATGACCCCCGGCGGTGAGCGCCACGGTCTCCTCGTCGTTCATGCCCATGCGCGCGAACGTCTCGCGGATGTCGCGGCCCGACTGGACGGGGTCGGGCACGCCGCCCGGTCCTTCGGGATTCACGTAGATCAGCCCCATCTGGATCGCGGCGAGCGGGTTCTCGAGCGCGAGGCCCGCCTTCTCGTCGATGCGGGTCTGACCGAGCCATTCCTCCTCGGTGCCCCAGTAGATGTCCTTCTCGGGCTCGAACACGTCCTCGCGTCCGCCGCCGAAGCCGAACACCGGGCCGCCCATCGATTCGATGGCGACATTGCCCGCCAGGATCAGCAGGTCGGCCCAGGACAGCGCCGCGCCGTATTTCTGCTTCACCGGCCAGAGCAGCCGCCGCGCCTTGTCGAGATTGGCGTTGTCGGGCCACGAATTGAGCGGGGCGAAACGCTGCGAGCCCGAAGACGCGCCGCCGCGTCCGTCGCCGGTGCGGTAGGTGCCGGCGCTGTGCCAAGCCATGCGGATGAAGAACGGACCGTAATGGCCATAATCCGCGGGCCACCACGGCTGGCTGTCGGTCATCAGAGCGGTGAGGTCGGCCTTCACGCCGGCGTAGTCCAGCGACTTGAACGCGGCAGCATAGTCGAAGTCCGCGCCCAGCGGACTCGGCGAGGCGCCGCCCTGCGTCAGGATGTCGAGCGAGAGCTGGTTGGGCCACCAGTCGCGGTTCGACCGCCCGGTCAGCTTGCGGCGCGCGACGGCGTTCTGGTGCGGGCAGCCGCTGAGCGGGTCACTCGTCTTGGCGTCCATGAATCGTCTCCTCTCGTGGTTCGGCGAACAGGCGGGTGCGCCCGACACAACGCACGGCTGCCCTTTGGGTTCAGCCGGACCGCGAGTTCGACGACCGGGAGAATGGCACGGATGGCCCGCGCGGCCAATCGGGGGAGACTGGTGGAAAACCCGGAAACGGAGCTGGAGATTCCTACCGGTCCACCGCCAGTGGATGCCGGGGGGAGAGCCCGTCGCCGAAAGTCATCGGCCCGCCCCGATCGTCGGCCCGGCGTTCGGTGCGGTCGAACAGGTTGAGCACGTAAGTCAGCCCGGCAAGCCGCCACTCGCCCCCGCGCCGCTCGGCGGTGAAGAGGTAGCGGCCCCAGAACACGTCGTCGATCCCGGGCGCCGGATCGTCGGTTCGGCACACGATCACCGAGCCCGCATCGACCCGTGCCCGGTCGCCGGACAGCACGATCGTCGGCATCCCGAACATGTGAAGGCGCCGCGCGTAGCCTTCCTCCAGTTCCGCCACGAACCTGCGGTATTCCCCGAAGTCGCCCTTGAACATGCCGAAGTCGAAGGTCGACTCGGGCCAGAACACGGACGTGAGCCGGTCCCAGTCGAGCCAGTCGATGAGGTTGGCGTATTCGGCGACCAGTTCACCCAGCCGCGCCTTGGCGACGAGCATCTCGATGGCGGCGTCAGACATGCGCGGCCACCTTCCAGTCGGCGAGCGTGGATACGGTGTCGTCGAGGCGCACCAGCGTCTTGCCGGTTGTCTCGCCCGACATCAGGCGGATGAAGGCATCGGGTGTCGCGTCGAGGCCGGTGGCGACGTTCTCGGTCGCGACCAGTTCGCCCGACCGCACCCAGCCGGTCAGCGCGTCCTCCGCCTCGTGCAGCATGTCCGCCGCCTCATAGGCGAGGAAGCCGCGCATGGTGATGCGGTTGACGAGGACCTGCCACATGTTGCGCACCCGGTAGGGCTCGGTCTGGTGATTGTAGTTGGCGATCATGCCACAGACCGGGATACGCCCGAAGGCCTTCATGCGCGGCAGCGCGGTGTCGAGCGTGATCCCGCCGACATTGTCGAAGTAGAGGTCGATGCCATCGGGGAAGGCCCGCGCGATCTCGGCGTCGAGGTCTTCGCAGTCGCGGTAGTTGATGGCGCCGTGCATCCCGAGGTCCTCGGTGATGTGGCGCGCCTTCTCGTCCGAACCGACGGTTCCGACCACGCGGCAGCCCGAAAGCCGGGCGATCTGTCCGCCGACCGAGCCCACCGCGCCCGCCGCCGCGCTCATCAGCACCTCGTCGCCCTCGCGCATCTCGCCGTAGCGCTTGAGGCCGACATAGGCGGTGATACCCGACCAGCCGCACGCGCCCATGTAGGCGGTGAGCGGCAGGTCTTGCGCAACGCACACGTTCTCGAAGCCGACGCTGCCGGGTGAAATCACCGAATGCGTCTCCCAGCCGATGAAGGCGCGGCCGTAGTCGCCCTCGCGGAAGTCCGGGTTGCGCGACTGGACGACGCGGCCCAGCACCATGGTCGGGATCAGCCCGCCGATGGGCACCGGCGGCAGGTAGCTCTTCACGTCGTCGAGCATCCCGCGCACCGCCGGGTCGATGGCGAAGACGCGGTTTTCGAGCAGGACCTGCCCCTCGCCGATCTCGGGCAGCTCGGTTTCCTCGATGCGGAAGTTGTCGGGGCTCGGCACGCCCGTGGGGCGCGAATCCAGTACGATGCGGCGGTTCATCATTGTCTCTCTCCCGGTATTTTTATGTGCGTATGCGCGCTCAGTCGGCAAAGCCCCGCTCGTTGAGCGCGTCGAACTTGCGCACGCCCGAAGTGTCGATCCGCTCCGCCCAGGCGCCCAGCACCGCGAGCACCGAAGGCTGGCCGAGATGCGCCGCGAGCGCCGCCTCGTCCCGCCAGCGCTCGTAGGCGAGCACGGTGCCCTCCTCGCGGCTGTCGATGGCGAAGTGATAGTTCAGGCAGCCGTCCTCCTGCAGCGTCGGCTCCACCAGCGCGCGCAGCGTGGCGGCAAGCTCCTCCACGAGTTCGGGGTCGGTCCTGAGATGACCGGCAAGAACGATCATGCGGCTCACCACGCCGGTGCGTCGCCGGCGGGGACCGCCGGGCCGGTCAGCCAGTCACCGGTGATGCCGATCCGGATCTCGGAGCCTTTCGGCACTTCGGTGCCGGCATCCGGAGTGACGAACATGATCCGGTTGGGTGCCCAGACGGAGCCGATGATCTCCTCCTCATCCGCCGCGAGCACGACGCCCGCCGCCGCGCACATCTCCAGCGCGCGCTCCCGGGTCTGGCCGCGCACTTCGGGGACGTAGGCCTTGGCGGGGTCGTCGTGGACCTTGAGCACGCGGGCCTTCTCCCGCTCGGCTTCCTCGGCCGCCAGACCCTCGTCAAAGGCCGGGCCGTGGTAGTCGATCTCCCAGTCGAACGACATCATGTTCTCGAGGATGTCGGGGAGGAACGGCGTCATGCGAAGGTGCGACCAGTGCGACATGTAGCGCTCCATCGCCTCGTAGCTGTCGATGTCGCAGCAGTTGGCGAAGTCGAAGTCGCCCGAATGGAAGCGGGTGTGGACCACCTTGCCGTGGCTGTAGTCGCGCACCTCGCGGTTGAGGTGCGAGAGCTTCTTCACCTCCTCGATGAAGAGGTCGATCTTGGCGGGATCGGCGTCCGCCTTGAACTTGAGCATCACGACGTGCCGGATCATCGGTCTCTCCCATGGCGGCGCCTCGTACCCGGCCGGCGATTCGGACGGGTCGGGCGCTGATTGAGGGCGAGACTAGCCCAGCGATTTTCGCATGATGCCTGTCAGATTAAACAGGTGCGTTCACAGGCCGGTTGCGAAGCCCAGGTCGATGAGTTCGGCCGCGAGCACCTCACGCATCCGCTCGACCGTCCAGTCGTCGGGCGCGAAGCAGGCTTCCAGCGATATCCCGGCGACCGAGGCGATCAGCCGCCGCGCCTCGAACAGCAGGTCGCCGCGTGCCTCGCCGCCGCGTGCCTCGCCGCTTCTGCGCACCAGCATGACGCGGTAGAGTTCAAGGCTCTGCTCGGCGGCGCGGCGGCGCTCCTCGAGGTACGCGGGCTCGAGGTGCGCGCGGCCCCAGAAGGCGATCCACACCCGCCAGTTGCGCCGCCCGTCCTCGCTCGTCGGCATGATCTCGCCGAAACAGTCGAGCAGCGGCAGGCCGGCCTCGAACGCCGCCTCCAGCCGCTCGCGGGCGCGGTCGTTCGCCTGCCGGTAGACGCCGAAGAGCAGCTCGTTCTTGTTGCGGAAATAGTGCGAGACGATCGAGGTGCTGCACCCTGTCGCCGCCGCGATCTCGCGGAAGGTCAGCGCGTCGATGCCCCGGTCGGCGACGAGGTCGAACGCCACCGACAGGACGAGCGCGCGGCGCTCCTGCTTGTCGACGATGATCGGCATGGCGGCGTCTCTGGTCCGGTCCTCGCGCGGATGGGCCCGCCTGCTTGCGAGTTCCAGACGGCGGGCCTCCTTGTCAAGCAAGGGAAACCGCGCCTGCGGACCTTGCGGCGTTGCGCGCGGGGCAAATTGCGTATCAAATCGTTGCTGGCCATGTCGCTTCGGTTGACGCCGCCGGGTCCGGGTGGGACCGCAGCTCAAGCGTGCCGGCATCGTGCCGCCGAGCGGGTGCGCATGGAGAGAGGACAAAAGAGGTGGCCCGACCCTTCGCGCCGCGCTTCGCGGTCTACGTTGCGCTGGTATTCCTGCTGCTGGGCGTCATGCAACTGGCGGCGAGCCTGGTGTTCTACCAGTCGATCGACCGGCAGACGCTGAGCGAGGACCATGCCCGGCGCGTCGCCGAGCTGCTGGTGGTGAGCGACCGCATCCACGCGCTCGACCCGGAGCTGACCGCGCCGACGATGAGCACGCGCCACCTCGCCGCCGCCGTCGCCGATGCCCCAAGCGTCGCCAGGCCCGACGCTACCGCGACGTTGGACGACATTACCCGCCGCATCGTCGAGTGGGAGCCGTCGCTGGCCGGTCGCTCGCTGCGCCTCGCGGTCCGCCGGGTGCATCACAACAAGCGCGACCTCATCGGATCGATCCGCCTGGCCGACGGGCACTGGCTCAACTTCCGCTCCCGCGACATGAACGCGATGTGGCCGGTCGCCCTCAGGGCCACGGTGCTGACGCTGGCGACCACCCTCGCCTGCCTTGCCATCGGCCTCGCCGCGCTGCACGTGCTGACCCGTCCGCTGCGGCGCATGAGCGACGCCGCCGACGCCATCGGGCAGGGGCGGCAGGTCATCGTCCGCGAGGGCGGATCGCCTGACTTGCGCAAGCTGGCCCATTCGATGAACGTCATGCAGGAGCGCATCGCGCGGCTGCTGCAGGACCAGGCGAAGTCGTTCGAGGCGATCAGCCACGATCTGCGCACGCCGCTGTCGCGCCAGAAGGTCGCCGCCGAACTGATCGACGATGCGGAACTGGGCGGCGTGATCCTCGCCAGCGTGGACGAGATGGAAGCCCTGCTCGCCTCGCTCCAGCGCTTCCTGCGCGCGCAGCACCTGACCGCCGAGCCGGAAACGGTGGAACTGGGCGAAATGGTGCGCTCGGTGCTCGGCCCCTATGGCGACCGGGCGCGGGTTTCGACCGAGGAGCCGGCCCTCGTGCGCACTTTCCGCGAGCCGCTGGCGCTGGCGCTGGAGGCGCTGGTGGAGAACGCGATCCAGTTCGGCGGCGAGGCGCGCATCGCGATCCGCCGCGTCGACGGGCGCTGGTGCATCGAGATCGCCGATTCCGGCCCCGGCATCCCCTCCTGCTACTTCGACGCGATCCTCGATCCGTTCTTCCGCCTCGATGCCGCCCGCGCGCGCGACACCAAGGGCTTCGGCCTCGGCATCCCCACCGCGCACCGGCTGATGATGCGCTTCGACGGCAGGCTGTCCTTCGCCGCCCCGCCGGACGGCGGTCTCGTCGCCCGCCTCCAGGTTCCCGAACCCCGGGACGGACAACTTCCATCGGCAAGCGACCTGAACGGCGGTTTCGCCTGAGCCAGCGCCTCGCCCCCCGGGGCGCGGTTCGGAACATCGGTGGCCGCGGCCTCGTTTCGCTCCCGACACGACGCTGCGAGGAACGCCCGATGACGCCACGTTACCGCTTCACACTGCCGCTTCTGGGGGCCCTCGCCATGCTTGCCGGCTGCGGCGGGAGCCCGACCGAGCAGGCATCCGAGGCCGCCAGCCCTTCCTCCGCCGCGACCGAAGCCGCCGCCCCGGCAACGGCGGACCCCACGCTCGCCGCCCTTGACGACGCGCCCGGCGCGGCAACGCCGGCGCCCGCGCCGCAATCCGGCCCGATCTCGTGCGCTGCGGACATCGGCGAAAGCGCCGCCCGCACGCTGGTGGCGCAGTGCCGCGCGGTGTCTCCCGCGACCCGGCCGCCCTGCAATGCCGCCAATTCCTGCGCCATGATCCGCAACGAAGTGGCCCGCGGCTGCGCCCTGCTGGCCGAGGACGCCGCCGCCACGCCCGAATGCGCCATCGAGCCGATCAGCCGCGAGGCCGCCGCCGACCTCGTCTCGCGCTTCTATGCGGCGATCAATGCCCGCGACTATGCCTCGGCGTGGTCGCTCTGGGGCCCGGACGGCAACCCGGAGCAGACCTTGGACGAATTCACCAGGGGCTACCTCCATACGCGCCGCACCCACGTCGAGATCGGCAAGGTCTCCGACGTCGAGGGCGGCGCGGGATCGATCTACGTGACGGTGCCCGTGACGATCGACGCCGAGCTAGACAGCGGCCGCCGCCAGCGCTTCACCGGCAGCTACGACCTGCGGCAGATCAACCGGGGCATGGGCCGGTCGCAGGGCTGGCACATCATGTCGGCGAAGCTGAAGCCGGCCTGACCTTTCAGGCGGAAGCGGGCGCCCCGCGCGGACGCCCGACCGACCCCCAGTCCACCCCGCGCGTCGCGTACATGACGCCTGCCAGCGCCGCGAACATCAGCACCGAGCCGATCAGCAGCGACCACGCCTCGAGGTTGAGCAGCACGAACAGCAGGGCATAGAGCCCCACCAGCAGCGCCCCGACGAACCGCGCGCGCTTCCAGCTTTTCAGCACGGCGGCGCTGTAGGCGGTCAGCAGCCCGATCACCGCGGCGCTCGCGATCAGGTATGCCAGCGTGAAGCCGACGACCTCGGCAAAGGCCAGCAGCAGCGCGAAGAACAGCACCAGCCCCGACCCGGTGAGCAGGTATTCCGCCGCCGCCACCCGCGCGCCGCCGACCACGTCGAACAGCAGGAAGGCGAGGAACGTGAAGCCGATGAACAGGAAGCCGTACTTCACCGAGCGATCGACCTTAGAATAGAGGTTCACCGGCTCGATGAGGTCGACGGTCACGGCATGGCCCGGGCCGCCCACCACTTCGCCTGCCCCGCCCGCCGCCGCGTTGCCCGACGACGATGCCGTCTGGATCACCGGGACCTGGGGATTATAGGGAAGTCCGGGGGCCGTGCTCGGCACGCCCACGTCCTCCATCGCCACCGGCGGCTGGCCGAGTGCGAGCTTGTCGATGGTGTAGCGCGCCGCGAAGCCCTTGTCCGAAACCTGCGGCTTGTCAGGCAGGAACGCGCCGGAGAAGCTGGGATTGGCCCAGCTCGACTGCACGTTCCAGCGCGTCTGCCCGCCGCGCGGCACGAGGCTGATGCCGCCGCTGCCGCGCACGTCGAGCGCGTAGTCGATCCGCAGCCGGCCCTGCCCGTCCCACGGCAGGAAGGCGAAGAACCCCTGTCCGCCCGAAGCCGCCGGTCCGCGTCCCGGCTGCACTTCGAGTGCCCGGCCGCCCGCGTGGATCGATCCGCCTGCGGTCAGCCCCCGCGAATCCGAGGTGCCCACGCGCACTTCCGCGCGGTCCCACATCAGCCGCTCGCGCGTGACGCCGAACCGCTCGAGGTCGGCGGGCAGCGCGAAACTCGCCTCGCCCCTGACCTGCGCGGTGAACAGGACCGAGCGATAGATCGACTTGCGCCGCTCCTGCGGATCGATGCGCGTCGTCACCCGGTTGTCGACCGGCGAGATGTAGAACAGCTTCTCCACCTCGACGACGCGGCTGACCTGCTTGCCGTCCACCGTCTCGTTCTGCGTCTGGGTGGTGCGGAAGGGCACGACGACCACCGGGCCGGACAGCACCTGCGCCCCGCCCCAGCCCGCGTTGATCGCCGCCTGCGCGGTCTGCGACTGGTCCTGCCGGTCGTAGACCAGCGCGTAGACCAGCATCAGCGGCACGATCAGCACCAGCGCGACGAGGCCCACGAACAGCAGCTTGATGCCGGGCGAACGCTCCCGGCGCGGCGTGTCGTCGTGTTCCATGCGCTTCCTTCTCCTCGGGCCGCGAACATGCACGACCGGCAGGCGATCCGCCACACCCTTTCCGCGCATGCGAAAACGCGGGCCGCTACCGGGGCAGCGGCCCGCGCCTGTCGGGTCCGGGACCGGGCGGCGGCGTTCAGCTTCCGCGAATGTCCCGCTGCATGTCCGCCATCTCGCGATCGAGGTCGGCGATGATGTCGGCCCGCACTTCGGCATCGAGCGAGCGGTCCGAGGCGATCGAGGCGCGGGCGGTGCGCATGGCGGTCACCGCCGCCTGCTTCGCCGCCCTGGGCTCGCCGGTGCAGACCACGACGACGGCCCTGGATCCGCGTCCCTCGGCCCGCGCCTCGTGGCGCTGGGTATCGGCCGGGCAGTCCGAATCGAGGACCATGCGCTGTTCCACCACGGCGCCGCCCGCGCCGTCCCTGCGGGTGATGCTGATGGTGCGGCGGCGACCGTCGGCGGAGACGCTCTCCTCCACCTTGGGCGCGCGGGCCAGGGCATCGGCCGCCCGGCGCTCGGCATCGGCGGCATACCGCTGCGCATCGGCGGCGCGGCGGCGGGCATCGGCGGCACGGCGCCCGGCATCATCTGCGCGGCGGGCGGCGTCTTCGATGCGGTCCTCGGTGTCGCGGATGACGGTCTTCTGGATGGTGACGCGGGGAGCCGGAGAAGGCGCCGGGACTGCGGCAGGTGCCGGAGCGGGCGCTGGCGCTGGAGCAGGTGCGGGCAGCGCTTCGGCCTCGACCGCTTCGACGGGCTCCGGCGCTTCGGGAGCTTCGGGAGCTTCAGGCGCTTCCGGTGCCTCGGGCAGTTCGGCGGCAGCGGGCGGCGTGGGCGGCTCGGGAACTTCGCCCTCCTCCATCGCGGCGTAGCTGACCGTCGCCGTCGCGGGCACGGTGACGATGGCCATGGCGAACAGGCTTCGCGCGAGCAGGCGGCGCGCGGGCGTCACGTCCTTGCGGGCCAGCGCCTTGAGGCGATGGATGATCGGCTTGTCGCCCGAGAGCGGACCCGCCATCGGCGCCGCGAGGCCCAGCCGCGTGCCGCCCGCCAGCGAGGCGATCAGCCTGCCGTAGCGTGCCCGCTCCGCCCGGCTGCGACCGGCCATGACCCGCGCGTCGCAGGCCGCTTCCTGGTCGCCGCGCACGGCGCGCCAGCCGGCCCAGCCGATCGGGTTGAACCAGTGCAGCGCGAACAGCGGCTGCATCGCGATGAGCGCCAGCAGGTCGCCGCCCGCATGATGCTCCATCTCGTGGGCGATCGCGAAGTCGGAAGTCTCGGAATCCGCCTCGGCAAGGAAGTCCATCGGCAGCGCGACCACCTTGTCGCGGACACCGAACGCCAGCGGCGCGTTGATCGCCGGGCTCTCGACGATGCGCACCGCACCCGAGTGCGCCACGAGGCGGGCGCCTTCGAGCAGGTCCCGGCGCATCCAGCGGTAGGTAACGGTGCGCCAGATGAGAAACAGCACCGCCCCGCCCAGCCACACGCAAAGCGCCACCGTGGTCCACGGCACGAGTTCGAGGAGACCGGGCTCCATCGGTACGGCGGCGGGCAGTTCCGCCGCCGGGATCGCGGCGAAATCCGAGGCCGGGACGAGCGACGCCGCGGCCTCCACCGGCAGGGATGCCGGCGCTCCCGCCGCAGCGGCGGTGAGCGGCTCGACGCCGAACTCGATCTCGGGCAGCAGCCCGCGCGGCAGCGCCAGCGGGGGCAGGACGAGCCGGATCATCGGCAGCGCCCAGAGCGCATAGGCCGCGCCCGGCCCGAACCAGCGGGCCACGGGGCGGCGAAGGAGGAGCACCAGCGCCATCAGCGCGCCGGTTGCGAACAGGGTGTCGGTCAGCCACTCGATCATGACTTGAGCTCCTTGAGAAGGGCCTCGATCTCGACGATGTCATCTTCGGTCAGGGCTTCGCTCTGCGCAAGGTGCGCGAAGAGCGGCGCCGCCCGGCCACCGAACAGGCGGTCCACCAGGCGGCGGCTTTCGGTGCCGACGTAGTCGGACCGTTCCATGCGCGGAGAATAGAGGAAGCGCTTGCCGTCGGGCTCGGTCTCGACCGCCTGCTTGGCGACGAGGCGCGAGAGCAGGGTCTTTACCGTGGCGAGGCTCCAGCCGCGCGGGCCGCAGACTTCCTCGCAGACCTCCTGCGCGGTGAGCGGGCTGCGCTGCCACAGCGCCTCCATCACCGCGTGTTCGGCCCCGGAGATTTCCGGCGCGGTCCGCTCGGAGCTGTCGTCTTCAGGATTGACCGGCACCCATTCCTCCACCGTCTACACACGTAATCGACTACGTCTGTAAACATGAACGGTGGGTGAATGTCAACTTGGCGGGACGGGTGCCGCCAAGACGCGCCTCCCGTTCAAGAGCCGGGCAAGCCTACGTACTTCTGCAGCACGCCCTTCTGGATGAGCGCCGCCAGGCTGTCGGTGAACGCCGCATCGAACATGACGCCCAACCCGCTCTGGTCGAACTTCGCCACTTGCCCCGTCCCCTCCGTGGTAACGGTTTCGACGACCTCGTGCTTGTCGCGGTCGTACAATTGCCACTCGACCGACACCGCGATCGTGCCTTTCTGGCCGTCGATGGAATCGCAGATATTGACCTGTTGCGGCCCCAAGGTCGCGCCGACAAGGAACGCGGCGCCGGGCGTGTTGCCTTCTCCCTCGAACATGTTCGAAGCCTTGGCCACCACCGTAAAGTGTCCGTCCGTCATGGATTTTTCGAAGATTCGCTCGAAGCGTTCGAGATTCAGCGTGCGCTCGCCCGCCCCGAAGGCGAGAGGTGGGCCGGAGAAAAGGCACACCGTCCCGACTTTCACGCGCTGGCTGGCCGCTGGAATGTCCGGGTTGATGATGACTTTGCTAAGTTGAATGGCCTTTGTCGGTGCCGCAACGTCGGCAGCGTTCGCTGTGCTGCCGAGCAAACCGGCGCTGACAATCAACAGCGCACTCTGCAATCTTACCATAAATCCCCCG
>DATKFS010000066.1:0-25149 GCA_035511275.1 Novosphingobium sp. | reverse complement strand
GACGACCGGCATCAACACGAGTATCAGCAGCGCAAGGTAGAAGTATCCGGCGGCTTCCATTCAGTACCCCCCGTTGGTGACCGTGACGCTCGCCTCCACGTCGCTGGAGGGCAATGGGATGAAGTTGACGTAGCGCATGATCGGACTGCCGCTCATGTCGTAGCTGACATCGACGCGAAATGTGCCGGTGGTGGCACCCGCTCCGGCGGTGATCGTCGGCTGCGCGGTCGTTCCCAGCACCGAGCGGTAGTTCTCGATCACCTCGCCCGCGCGCGTGCGCGCCAGAGACACCCGTTCGGCGGTGGACAATCCTGCCACCGCCGCCCGGGCGCCCTCCGACGCGGCTTGCCGCACCCCGATCGAGGCGGCGAAGTAGATCGAGTAGATGATGATCGAAAACACGAGGAACAGCAGCGCCGGAGCCAGAAACACGAACTCCAGCGCCGCAATTCCCCGATCGCACTTCAGCAGTCGACGCGTGGTCCTTGCCGAGATGCGCATCATCCGATCTCCGTCAGGGGATCAGGTCGGCAAAGGCCGTGGTGAGTTCGCCGGTGAACGCCGCACCAATGGTGACCAGGGCGCCGACGATGATGCCGCCGAGCACGGCGTATTCGACTGCGGTGAGGCCGCGTTCGTCGTTGCGGAGACGGACGACGAGGTTGCGAATTGAAGTCATCATACTCTTAACTCCCCATTCCTTCTTGTTTGACATGCACGATACGAACAGAAGGGGTTCGAACGTGTTGTTTTTCGCTTTCGACTATTGAAGCAAAGTTTAGGTTATTGGTGTATCGAGCGATCCATATCGCTAAGTAACTTTACGAATCTTACGGTATAATTTTTGTTAATACCGCCAATTCGGATCCAATTCCCTTGCAACACCTCCATATCGACTTTGCCTAGATCAGGACCGGTACTCCGCAGCGCGCGCCGGTCGTCCAGACCGTGGCGCTTCCCAACTGGATGCCGAGCGCGGCGAGTACGTTGTCCAGCAGCGGATCGGCGGTATTGCCAAGCACGTTGCCGACGGTGTTGAGGACGCTCGACACGGTCTGGATGACCTTGGTGTCGTTCGACACGCAGATAAGCGAGAGCGTGCAGGCCTTGAGCCCGCCGGGACCCAGCAGGCTGGTGGTCAGACCCTGGACGGTCGTGCCGATCTGCGCCCGGTTGTCGAGCACCGAATACTGGCTGGGCAGGGCGGACTGGCCGGCGACGACGACGCTGTCGCGCCCGCCGGGGCCGAGTTCGCGCTGCCGGAATCCGCCGACCACGGGCTGCACCGCCGCGCGGCCCTGAACCGACACCACGTCGAGCCCGATGAACAGGATCTGGAGCCGCAGCTTGAGGATGTCTTCCTGCGCGAAGTCGCTGGCCCGGAGGGTGGGCACGGACTTCGTCATCGCGGCGGCATTCGTCAGCTTGCCGAGGTAGACGTTCACGAGGCCCGAGTTCACCGCGAGCGTGACCTTGGTCCGGTCGCGCTGCTCCGTCGAGAACGCGCAGTCGATGTTCGAGATCGTGGCGTCGGATGCCTGCACGTCGATCAGCAGCGGCACGTTCGCCTCGGCGTTCACGATGTCGGCGACGGAAAGGTTCACCAGCTTCACGTCGACCTGCAGCCGCAGGATGGACGTGCCGGCGCTGGTTTCCAGCGCGGGGCCGAAGGCGAAGCGCGGGCGGTCCATCGGGCCGGTGGCGACCGCCCGGATCGCGACGGTGCTGTTCGGGACCACGAGGCTCACGGCATCGGAGAGATCGATGGCGCCGGGCCCCGCCTGCGCGGCGTAGGTGATGAGCTGGTAGGCGTTGATGCCCGCGCGCAGCGACGGCTGGACGTTGGCCTGGCCGACCGGCATGTTCTTCCACACGCCGACGCCGAACAGCCGGTCCATCGGGACGAGATATCCGTTGCCCGCCGCGGTGCCGATGGTGCGCAGGACCGTTGCGGTCGTCCCGTCGGTCGCCGCATCGGCGGCGGCATAGGCCACGTCCCGCATCCCGTAGGACCCGCTCAGCAGTTGCGCGTAGGTGCCCGTCTTGCCGGTGCGTTTGGCGAGGGCATCGAAGAACTTGCCGGCATCGACGTTGTTGCGCATCAGCGCCCGGACGTCGGGCCCGGTCAGGTTCAGCCTGATGTTCAGCAGCGCGCCGAGCAGGCCGTTGACCGCATCGAGCAGGTTGCTCGTCACCCCGCCCGCCGTGAGGCCGAGCAGGTCCGAAGTCGCGGCGATGCCCGCCTCGTCGATGCGCGCCGCACTCGCCGTCGCCGCCAGCTCGGGGATCGGACTGGCGCTGCCGAGGGCACCGGAGAGGAACTGGCGGCTCGTCTTTCCGGCCGTCAGGCGCACCGCGTTCGGCCCCTTGCGGCTCCCCGCGCAGTTGTTCGGATCGAGCGCGCCCGCCGCGACGAAGCGCGAGCCGCCGTTCGTCGCCGCCTTCAGGTCGTCGTTGGCGCAATAGTACCCGACTTCCAGCGACTTGATGACCGAGGGATCGTAGCCATTGGCGCGAAGGTAGGTCTCCGCCCGCGACCGTGCCTGCGTCGGCTCGACCGCCGCGGCCATCGCCGCCGCCTCCGTCGCCATGCGCAGTTCGCGATTGCCCGCGTAGTAGAGCCCGACGTCCAGCGCGAGGCCCGCCGCAGCCAGCAGCGCGACGCCGAGCGCCGCGATCATCGGTGCGACCACGCCGCGCTCGTCCCGCGCGAGTGCCCGCAAACGCCGGGACCTGGCGCGAGGCGCGCTCACGACCCGCGCGGCAGGGTGCCGCTCCCCGTCACGGCGAGCCGCGCGGCCTCGCCCGCGACCTGCTGGCGCAGGCGGCCCTTTTCGCCCGCATCCGGGATCGCCGCCAGCATCGCCTCGGCTTCGCCCAGCCGCCCGGTCATGGTCAGCGCGAGAATGAGGTTGTTGCGCACGACACTGTCGTCCGGCGCAAGGTCGCGCGCGCCGCGCAGCGTCTCCACCGCGAGTCCGGCCTGCCCCGACCGCAGCCGGGCATAGCCCAGCGCATTGGCGACGAACGCATCCGCCGGGCTTTCCTGGAGCGCCACCGCGTATTGCGCCGCCGCCTGAGCCCAGCGCCCCTCGGCCGCGAGGACATGGCCCCGGACCGCCTGCGCCGCGCCGCTGCGGTCGCTCGCCGGAATGCGCGAGAGCGCGGCGCGCGCGGCCGTCACCTGGTCTAGATCGAGCAGGCAGTTGACGCGGAGCAGTTGCCCCTCGCGGTCGTCGGGATGCTGCTTGTCGAAATCGTCGAGATAGGCGATCGCCGCGCGTGCCCTGCCATCCGCGCGCGCCTGGCGGATGAGCGCCATGTAGAGGCCCCGGGTCGATCCTTCGGTCGCATCTGAAGAGGAACCGGCGGCGAACGCCGGCATCGAGGGGACCGTCGACAGCGCCATCGCCACGGGGATCGTCGTCACCAGCAGGAGGAAGCGGTTCATCGCGAGCTACTCCGCAAGGTGTCCAGGATGGCGGCTACCGGCGGCCCCGCCAGGACGATGAACAGTGCCGGCATGAAGAAGACGAGCATCAGCACCACCATTCGCACGGTGATCTTGCCGATCGCCTCGCGGGCGCGGGCGACGCGGCGCTGGGAGAATTCGCGGATGAACTCGCGCAGTGCCGGGACCAGTTCCATGCCCTGGAACAGCGACTGGCGGAACAGCGCCGCCAGCTCGCGCGAGCCGCTGACGCCGACGCGCGCCGCCCAGCGCTCGAACGCCACCTGGTAGTCCTGCCCCCGGTCGAGGTCCTCGACGAGCATCGCTACAAGACGCGCGTGGTTCGGCACCGCCACCCGCTCGTCGCGCGCGATGCCGCGGAAGCACTGGTCGAGCGAGACGCCGCTCTCCAGCATCATCAGCATGAGGTCGAGCAGGAACGGAAACTCGGCGGTGAGTATACGCTCGCGCGCGTTGGCCCGCATATAGAGGACGTATTTGGCGCCGATGTAGGTCAGGCCGGTCAGCGCGAACGTCGGGAAGATCGGCTTGAACGGGTTGCCGGTGAGGACCCAGCACGTCGCCATGCAGGCAAGCGCCACGACCACCGCCGCCGCGATGCGCAGGAAGACGAAGACTTCCAGCGCGCCGGGATCGAAGTAGCCCGCGCTGCGCAGGCGCTTCTCGATCTCGTTGCGGTCGCGGCCCTGCGCCAGCGGGATGCGCGGCGCACGGAGGCCCTGCCAGCCGCGCAGGGCCAGCCCGCTCGAGCGCAGGGCCTGCCCGTCGATCCGCGCGCGCAACCGGGCATCGACCTGCCACCAGCGGATGCCCGCCCCCGCGAGGACGAGGCCGCCAAGCGCGAGGCCCAGCGAGAGGATGGCGAACAGCGCGGCCATCAGAAGGCCAGCCTCAACATGCGGCGGATGATCATGATGCCCAGCACCTCGAGCCCGATCGCGACCATCGACATCGTCCGTCCGCGCGGGTCGGAGATGAAGAAGTCGATGTAGTTGCGGTTCATCGCCACCAGCATCGCCATCGAGAGCAGCGGCATCCCGATCAGCACGCGCGAGCTGACCTTGGCTTCCGAAGTCGCGGCGGCGAGTTCGCGGCGGATGCGCACGCGTTCGCGCAGGATGTTGGCGAGATTGGTGAAGACGGTGGAGATGGAGCCGCCGTAGCGCATGTTAGTGCGGATCGCGGCGGCCAGCATCGACAGTTCGGGAATTTCCAGCCGATCGGCGAGCTGCTGCATGGTCTCGGACACCGGCGCACCCATCGCGAGCTTGCGCGCGGCCGGCGCGAAATAGCTCCTGATCGCATCCGGCGCGTCCGCCAGCGAGCGTTCGAGCGCCTGCGAAAGCGAATTGCCGACCGCCTGAAGCTGGCGCACGCCGTCGAGGTAGAGCGGCAGGGCATCGGTCAGCGCCTCCACCCGCTTGCGCGCGCGCGCCTGCAGCCACGACAGGGCGGCGGCGGGTATCCCGACGAGCGCCAGCAGGGCGACCGCCGGCCCGGCGATCAGCAGCAGAAGCAGGATGAGCACCAGCCCGGCGCCGATGATGGCCTGCAGCGTGGGCACGGTCAGCTCCACTTGCGCGCGGGCGAGCAGGGGCGCGATGCGCTCGGGCACGGTGACGGCAAGGACCGCGCGCACCGGCTCGGCGCCGGGCGTGGAGATGGCCGCCAGCCGCCGGTCGAGCACGGCCTTGCCCTGCGCCCTCGCCGACCACCAGCTATAGGCCACGCCGCCCAGGATCAGCAGCGCCAGCAGCAGATAGGCGGCGCCCTTCACCATGCCGTGCCGCCCTCCTTGGCGCCGACGAGCGGCATGACGTAGTCGCGCAGGCGGGCGGCGTGATAGGGACGCGGCGATACGGTGCGGAACAGGCCATCGCCCGACATCGGCGGCTGTTCCTCGAAGTGGAACAGTTCGTTGAGCGTATAGGCCTCGCCCTCGACGCCGGTGACCTCGGCCACGGAAGTGATGCGGCGGCTGCCGTTCGCAAGGCGCTGGATATTGACGATGACGTGGATGCTGTTGGCGACGAAGCGGCGGACCGCGCGAACGTCGCTCTGCTGCCCGGCGAAGCCCAGCAGCATCTCCAGTCGCGACAGCGCGTCGCGCGGCGTGTTGGCATGGAGCGTCGCCATCGAACCGTCGTGCCCGGTGGACATCGCCTGAAGCATCTCGACCGCCTCCACCCCGCGCACTTCGCCCAGGATGATCCGGTCGGGCCGCATTCGGAGCGCGTTGCGCACCAGATCGCGGGCGCTCACTTCCCGGCTGCCGTCGACGTTGGGCGGGCGCGTTTCCAGCCGCACGACATGTTCCTGCCTGAGCTGCAGTTCCGCCGCGTCCTCGATGGTGACGAGCCGCTCGGCATTGCTGATGCAGCTCGACAGCACGTTGAGCAGCGTGGACTTGCCCGCCCCGGTGCCGCCGCAGATCAGGATGTTGAGGCGCGAGCGCACCGCGCTGGTGAGGTATGCCGCCATGGGCTGGCTCATCGTGCCGCCGGTCACGCAGTCGTCGACGCTCAGTTCCTGCAGGCGGAACTTGCGGATCGAGACCAGCGGCCCGTCGAGCGCGATCGGCGGGATCACGATGTTGACGCGCGATCCGTCGGGCAGGCGCGCGTCGACGAAAGGCGTCGCCTCGTCCACCCGGCGACCGATCGGGCCGACGATGCGCTGGATGATGTTCATGAGGTGCGCATCGTCGCGGAAACGCGTCTCGACCCGCTGCAGCAGGCCGCCCCGCTCGGCGTAGATCGTGTTCGCGCCGTTGACGATGATGTCGTCCACCGTGGGGTCGCGCAGCAGCGGTGCGAGCGGGCCCAGCCCGACGACCTCGTCCTCCACGTCCTCGACCAGCAGCAGTCGCTCCGCGCTGTTGAGCGCGAGCTGGCCGCGCCGGCTGCGGCTGTTGATGACCTGCTCGATCTCGGCGCGCAGGCCGCGTCGGTCGAGCGCCTCGGCGGTGGCACCCTGCGTCTCCAGCTGCTCGATGACCTGGCGGCAAGTCTGCGCCTTGACCGACTGGTAGCTGTCGCTCATCCGCTGCGCGGCGGGCTGCGCGATCGGCGCCTGCCGGCGGCCCTCCACCGCGCCGCCCGCGCCGCCGCCGGTGGGGCCATCATTGGTGAGCAGGCTCATGCGGTGCGCTCCACAGAGCGCAGGATGGCCTTGCGCATCCGGTCGATGCCGAAGCTGCCCGATTTGGCCGGCGCGGCGATGCCGGTGGCGCGGCGGACGGCCTGCGCATAGAGGCCGCCGTCCCGCTCGGTCATCATCGGTCGCCCGGCGTTGAGCGCGTTGCGCAGCCTCACCCGGTCGGTCGGAATGCCCATCATCGCATCGATGTCGAGTGCATCCGCCATGCGCCTGCCGTCCAGCAGGATGCGCGGATCGTGGTCCCACACCAGCAGCCGCAGCCGCTGCGCGCTGGCGGTGTCGAGCGCGACGCGGTCGAGCAGGCGGCGGCAGGCGTCGAGTTCACGGATGGACTGGCTGCACACCACTTCGATGTTCTGCGCCTGCGAGGCCAGCTCGCGCAGCAGCCCGCCGTTGCGCAGGCTGCCGCCGCAGAGGACGACATGCGCACAGCTCGCCCGCAGGAGCTGGATCAGGCCGACGATGTCGGCAGGGCCGACCCCCACCGGCTCCGCGCCCGTGCCGCCGTCGAGCGTCAGCAGCGACAGGCCGCTGGCCTCGTGCCGGGCCAGCGCGTCGTTGAGGAGGCTGGCGTCCATCCGGTCGAGGTCGCTCACCGCCGCCGCGAGGCCGTAGTCCACCTTGAGATCGAGGTAGGCCTCCGCCGTGCTGGACGGCAGCGTGCAGTCGATCAGCAGCGTCGCCGGGCCGTCGAGGCTGTGCGCCAGCGCCATGTCGGTGGCGAGGATCGCCGTCGCGTCGCGGTCGGTGCCCAGCACCAGCGTCAGGCGGCCGAGCCGTCCCTGCGTCGCCAGCGCGGTGTTCATCACGCGCGAGAGGATCTCGCTCACTTCGGAGGCGACCGCGCCGCGCGGCATCACGTCGGTCGCGCCCGAGCGGATCGCCTGGAGCACCTGCACCGCGTACATGTCCTCGGTGGCCAGCACGACCGCCCTGCCCGGCGCGGCCTGCGAGACTTCGGCGATGACCGAGGCCATCGCCCGTTCGGCCGGGATCGAGGCATGGTCGATCACGACGATGCCGGGCCCTTCGAACGTCGCCTCGTCGAGCGACTGGGTCATGTCCACCGTGACGTGCGCGCCCATGGCGTCGGAGATGCGCTGCGCCAGCGCCCGGTCGATCGAGAGGAGATGGATACGGACCATGTCAGCGCCTCACCACACCAAAGTCGCGAACGGTCTGTTCGACGCCGTCATTGCCCAGGATCATCTGCCCCATGCTGGGTTCGAGCTTGGGTATGTTCTTCGCGAGGTCGGGCTGCACCGCTTCGGGCTCCACCAGCCGCGGCGTGGCGACGATGATCAGCTCCTGCTGCTCCTTCTGGTTCTGCTGTCGCTTGAAGAAGGCGCCGAGGATGGGCAGGTCGCCGAGGAACGGCACCTTGTCCTTGCTGAGCGAGCTGTTCGAGTAGTTCAGCCCCGCGATCACGAAGCTCTGGCCGCTGCCCAGTTCCACCGTCGTCTCGGTCGACCGGCGGCGAATACCGGGGACCACGTAGCCCTGCAGCTGGACGCCGTTGTTGTAGTCCAGCTCGCTGACCTCGGGCGCGAGCTTCAGGACGATGTTGCTTTCGGACAGGACATAGGGCGTCACCGAAAGGCGCACGCCGAACTCCTTGTACTGGATGGCGATCGTGTTGCTGTTGCCGCCGCTGGACTGCGGCACCGGGACGGGGAACTCGCCGCCCGCCAGGAAGCTCGCCTTCTCGCCCGAGCGCACCAGCAGCGTGGGCTGCGCGAGAAGTTGGGACAGGCCGTTGGTCGACAGCGCGCTCAGCACAGCGCCGATGCCGCGATTGGGCGCCGCCAGAAACAGGTTGAACGCGCTCTGGATCGGTGCCGAGTTGGTCGTCGTGAAGCTGCGACCGTAGTTGGTCGCATTATCAGGCGGATCGGGTGAATTGAACGTGAAACCACTCAGCGCGCTGGGCGAGATGATCGCCCCCTGCAGGTCTCCGGTCAGCTTGGCGAAGCTGAAGCCGAGCGCCTTGAGCGTGGAGGAAGACACCGCCGCGAACTGCACGTCCACCGCGACCACCTTCTCGCCGGGGCGCAGCGGGCCGCCGGAACCGCCGAACATGCCGGGAGCCGGGCTCACCTGCACAAGCGTGTCCGAAATCAGCGATCCGTCGGCGGCGTAGACGCTGACCGTCGCCTGCCCGGCGGCGAGGCCGGTGAGGCGCAGCGACTGCGCGGTGGGCGAGGACACCGAGATCACGTTCTCGCGGCTCACCTCGACCCGGCCGATCGCGCGCGAGAACGAGATCGTCCTGGCCTCGTCGACCTGCAGGGCGCGCTGCTCCTGCGCCTGTGCGCCGCCGGGCAGCGCGAGAGCGCCGATGGCGAGGTAGCTTGCTGCGATTAGGGCTTTCAACGCGACCCACTCCCCGAATAGATGACTTCGCGGTTGCCGCCGACGACGAGTTCGATGGCATGCGGCGCGGGACGACGCGGTGCCGGCGCGGCCGGCCGTCCGGCGATTTGCGCAGGAACAGGCGCGGGCGCCGCCATCATGGGCCGCGGCGCCGCTTCGGGCGTCGATGCGATCTGGACGGACGCGACTTCGACGCTGTCCTCGGGATTGCGCAAGGACAGGTACAGCGCCCCGGTGCTCTTCGCGAGCGACAGTTCGGACACCTGCTGCGGGGTCAGCGCCAGCGTGACCGTGCGGGCCGGCGGAGGCGGGGCGGAGACGCTGTCGGTGACGCCGTCCTTCGTCGGCGTGCCCAGCACCACGTCGCCGACTGCCAGCACCGGCACCATCTGCAGCAGCGCCCGTGCGCGGCTGCGGCCGTTGCCCCGGGTCCCGCTGATCGCGTCCTCGCCGGGATAGACGACCTGGACGTCGACGCGGTCGCCCGGGCGGACGAGGCCGGCAACGGCGATCTCGGCGGTGGTGTCGATGCTGATCGCGCGCATGCCCACCGGCACGCGGATCGCCAGCTTGGATTCCTGCTCAAGCGCTTCACGCGGGATGACCGTGTTGGCGGCGATATCCCGCGTGGCGACCCGGCCGATCACCTCGGCCGGGGTGGCCGCGCCGGGGACGCGAGCGGGATCGAATGCGGCGTTGCGGATCATGTCGGCGCGGATGGTCTCGCCGATCTTCACGTCGCGGGTGGTGGCGGCGAACACGACGCCCGTGGGCTGCGACGGACGGCCCGCCTGCGTCGCGACGGGGACCGACCGCGACGCGGAGGATCGCGCCAGTTCGCGGACGCCGAGGAAGCCGAACGTGACCGCTGCCACGAGACCCACTCCTATCGTCAGTTTCGCCTTCGAACCCAGGCGCATGCAATTCCCCTTTGCTTTTGCGCTTACGCAAATCGGCCCGCTGCCCCTGCGCACCGAAATCTGCCGAACGTCCCGTGCCGGGGCAGGTCCGACTTCATTTCCGAATGATAGCGCGTCGCCGATTCAGCGGGTCATGGAGAAGAAGCCGATGCGACGGCATCGCGGCCCGCCTCCAAATTCGCTCACTTCGCCGCGCCGGGGAGACTGCGGAGCGCAGGGCGCAAGTGGCTCGACAGGCAGGGCGCCGCAGTTTTCGGTCGCCGCGCATGACACTTTCACTTCGGTTCTTTTCGTGACTTGTCCTGATGCCGCAGGCAATAAGAACAGATGCTGGTGCAACACAGTTGTCCGAACTCATGTCCCGCCGGGCATTGGCCAACTTTCCGTGGATTCGCATTGACTTTTCCTCGAATCGATCAGCGTTTGCGCATTACGATCGGGAGCCAATCGACGGTTCGTGCACTATATCGCCCGACCCCCGGGCCATGGGCCAAGGCATGAGGAAGCGCGGACAGTGATCGCCAGGAACTACAGAACGTCGGCTCGCGATGCGGCCCGGGCAGGCTGCGGGAGGGCGAGCTCATAATTCCGTTCTATCTCCGCACCCGGCGCGCGAGGCCCTGGGAAGACGGCACCAGGCTGTACCCCCTCGCGATCGCATTGTGCGCCCTGATCCTTGGCCTGACGTCTCCCGTGGCGCCGGGCGCGGGCGTGCTGAGCGCGACGGCGGCGGGCGGTCTGTTCGTGCTCCATCGCACGACGCTGGCGCTGTGCATCGCCGCCTGCCTTGCGATCGGTTTTTTCGTGCTGCCGGGTGCCACGCAGTCCTTCGCGTACTGGTCGGATTTCGTGCTGGTCAGCGCGGCCGCCGTGTTTCCGCGGCGCCTCGCCCCGGCGCTGCTCCAGGCCTCGCGCTGGTCATGGCTGCTCGCCATGCTGATCGGGAGCGCCGCTCTCAGCCTTCATTTCGTCGCATCGGGGCCGCTCGCGGGGGTCATGCAGGTCATCGCCTCGATCTGCGCCGCATTCATCGGCGCCGGTATCACCCGCCACCTGGCGGTGGTCGATGCCAGGCTGCTGGCCTGGGGCGACGGCGGCCTTGCGCAAGTGACGCGCGACCTGCTGCTGGGACGGATCACCAGCGGCATGCTCCACGATCTCGCGCAGCCGCTCAACGTCATCTCCATGGCGAACGCCAACATGGACTACATCATCGCCCACCTCGACATCGACGACGAGAACCGCCAGCAGTTGCAGGAGCGCGTCAAGCGGGTCGCCACCCATACCGAGGGCGCGGCGGCCATTCTCAGCCTGTTCCGCTGGTTCGGGCGCGACGGCGCCGATGGCGACGGCGCGCTGACGGTGCGCAGCGCGCTCGAACGGGCGGTGGCGGCCACCAAGTCGAACGTCCGCCACCACGGGGTTTCGGTGCAGCTGCGCGGCAACGGGCTGGACCATCTCGTGCCCGGTCAGCACGGCGCGCTCGAGATGATGGCGGTCGCCGCCCTCCTCAGCGCGTTCGGGAGCTTTCTCGGCAAGGACGGCGGGAAGCTGCGCGGCGACGTACTGCTGCAGGCGTCGGTCACGCCGGCGCACATCGTCATCACCGTCGAATGCACGGACAACACCGGGCGGCCCCTCCCCAGTCGCCGGATCGACGAGGCTACGCTGTGGCTGGTGGAGCAGGTGGCGCAGGAAGCGTCGAGCGACTTCCGCTGCGTGGTGCGCGACCGTCAGCCGGTGCGCTTCATCATCCGGCTGGGCCGGGACGACATCTGAACGTCGCCCTGCCCAGCCGCTAGCCCTGGCTGAGCGGCAGTTCGATCTCGACGCGCGCGCCTTCGCGCTCACCGGCCATCAGGCGGACGACGCCGCCGACTTTCGCCAGCGCCTGGCGGCAGATGTGGAGGCCCAGACCCGTTCCGATGCGCGGCTTGGTGGTGAAGAACGGCTCGAACACGGCCTGCGCCACGTCATAGGTCACGCCCGCGCCGTTGTCCGCAACGACGCAGCGCAGCAGGCCGCCCGCCTGCGATATCCGGATCGCGATGCGGCCCGCGCCCTGCCAGCCCGATTCGCGCCGCGCCTCGATGCTTTCGGCGGCGTTGCGCAGGATGTTGACGAAAATCTGCTCCGCTTCCACCTGGCACAGGTTCACCGGGGCATGCATGTGCGCGCCGCCATCGTCGATCTCGATCTCCGCCGCCTCGAACAGCGGACGCAGGAACTCCACGGCGTTGCTGGCCGCGAGGCCGATGTCCGCGCGCACCATTCCCGTGCTGCGGCCCGACGCATAGGCCAGCGTGCGGTCGATGATCGTCTGCGCCCGCTCGACCTGCTCGGCGATGCGCGCGATCGCCTTGTCGAGCTGGCTCCGGGTCATGTCGGACCGACCCAGCATCATGCGCATGTTCTCGTTCGCCACCGAGATCGAGAACAGCGGCTGGCGCAGTTCGTGGGCCAGTGCCGACGACTGCTCGCCAAGATCCGCCAGGCGGGACTTCGCGGCAAGCGTTTCGAACAGCTGGCGCACCTCGTCGATCTCGAATTCGCCGCAGGACGCGGGAGCCGCCTGCCCCTCGCCGGAGCGGCACAGCTGCTTGGTGGGCGTGCAGCGGCTCCAGCTCTCGATATCGCGCTGCGTGATCTCGTTCGGCTTCATGTCAACCGTCTCCCTGCTGCGTCGTATCTTCGAGTTCACCGAGCAGATCGCGCAGGACGTCGATCAGGACCTGCGGTTGCACGGGCTTCGTGAGGATCAGGTGATCCGGCATCATCAGCGACGGATCCGGCCGAAGCTGGTCGCCGGTGATGAAGAGATAGCGGAACGAACGCAGGCGCAGCGCCGGGTGCTGGCGGATGCGCGTGATGATGGAGAGGCCGGAATCGCGGCCGAGCCGGACGTCGCAGGCAAGCACCCGGATCGTCGGGTTCGCCTCAAGCGCGTTCATGGCCTCATCCAGGTCGGACACTCCGACAGCCGAAATGCCATGGAGATCCATGAACGTGAGCAGCTCCTCGACGATCGCGTTCACGTCATCGATGAGGAGAACCAGTGGTTCGTCGTTGCCCATGCAACTACCTCTCTTTTCTCTCCCGTCGCCCGGCTTTGTTCGGTCCGGTGCTACTTACTACCACTTAGGTTGTTGTGCGTTTCCAAATCAATAACAAGCTCGCACTATTCCATCTGACCGCTTACCTGAGGATAAGTCCCTAGGGGTCTTCACGCACAACTGCGGCATGTGACGGGCGTTGCATGGCGGTGCGCGATTTTCCAGCTCATGGCGGAAACCGGGGTGGCCGGCTCGGCCCTGCCGTCGAGGACCTCGATGGCGCCGGAGATCATCGCGGCCGCGGCCAGCGATTCCTCGTCGCCCAGCAGATCGACGGCGATGCGCAGAAGGTCGCGCGCGTAGAGTTTAGGATCATTCATCACGGACTTCTCCCTTTCGTTCGGGCAAGGCTCCCCGCCTTGCCTCAGGAAAAATGAAGGGGGCGGCTCTCGGCAAGAGCCACCCCCTTCCCCCACCTCGTCATCCGAGGTCGGGCTGCAGCGTGTCCAGCCAGGGGGAGGGCAACAGAGCGGCGGACACGCCAGCCTCGTCAGTTACCCGAGCCGCCCCCCAGCAGGCCGGTGAGTGGCGACAGCAGCGAGCCGGTGCCCGATGTGCCCGTCGTCCCGCCAAGCAGTCCACCGATGGTGCCGCTGAGCGAGCCGCTCACCGAACCCTCGATCGACCCGCTGAGCGAGCCGCCGACCAGGCCGCCCACGACGCCGGTCACGGGGGCGAGGACGTTGCCGGCCCCGGTGCCGCCGGTGCCTCCAAGGAGGCCTCCGACAACCCCGGTCACGGGAGCCAGCACGTCCCCGGTCCCGCCGCCGCTGCCTCCGAGCAGGCCGCCGACGAGCCCGGTCACCGGAGCGAGCACGTTTCCGGTCCCTCCGGACCCGATGCCGCCGACCGCCGGCCCCAGCGAGCCGTTCACCGCGTCGAGCACCGGGGATACCACGGCGTCGACCGCGCCGGTCACCGGTGCCACGACCGGCGCCAGGCCGTTGGTCACTTGCGTGACCCCCGCCCCGACCTGCGGGCCGAGCAGCGAGCCGGTGAGGTTGCCCACGGGCGCCAGTCCCTGTGCAACGCCGGCAGCCGTGGTCGGCAGCGTCACGTCGAGGACATTGCCGTCGGCGAGCACGTCGGCGGTGACCAGTTGCCCCGCAACGAGCCCCGGATTATCCGAGAGGACGTTGACGCCGGCCAGCGTTCCGCTGCTGCTGGGCCCGGTCAGGACGTTGTTCCCCAGGTCCACCCCGACGAGCGGGCCGGTATAGCTGGGGGCACTGCCCGAACCGCCACCCGGCAGGCTGCCGGTGATGCCGTCGACAAGGCCGCCGAGCTGTCCCGTGACGGGTGCCAGAAGGCCGTTCTGCCCGACGACCGGCGCCAGTACCGCATCCACCGTACCAAGGATGGGGGTGGTGACCTGGCTCACGGTCGAGGTAACGCCTGCCACCGTGGGCGAGAGGCCGTTGGTCACCTGCGTCACCGTCGCGCCGACCTGGCTGCCCAGCAGCGACCCTGCTAGCGTACCGACCGGAGCAAGCGCTTCCTGCGTCTGCGCCGTCGTCGTCGGCAGGGCGACGTTCACGACGTGGCCATCGCCGGTCAGGACATCGACCGCGATATTGCTGCCGTTACCCGTGGCGGTGGGCGGCGTCACATTGACGTCGATCAGCGTTCCCGGACCGCTCGGACCAAGGATCGGATTGCCACCGATGGTGACGCCGGCAACCGGTCCAGTCGGGCCTGTGGGGCCGGTCGGACCTCCGGGACCGGTCGGACCGCCGGGGCCGGTCGGGCCTCCGGGACCAGTCGGACCGCCGGGGCCAGTCGGGCCTCCGGGACCGGTCGGACCGCCGGGGCCAGTCGGACCGCCGGGGCCAGTCGGACCGCCGGGGCCGGAAGGATCGCTCGGACCAGAGGGACCGCTGGGGCCGGAAGGGCCGCTGGGGCCGGACGGGCCGCTGGGGCCGCTCGGACCCGAGGGGCCGGACGGCGTACCGCCGCCGCCAGCTCCAACGCGGAAGCCGACGCCATCGGCACAGGCGCCGAGGAGAAGAAGGGGGATAGCCGTCGCGCAGAGCAGAATGTGCCTTGCGGATTGGCGCGGTTTGTTACGCGGCATTGTGTTGTCCTCCATGACATACCCAGTGCAAGGAGGGTTACGCAGGATCGGAGGCCCGTCGCGTCCAGAAGGAGCCGCTGCGGCAAGGAGCCGGAAAGGCTTTAAAAGCGCTCCCGGAGCACCCTGGGAAAGACCCGTAAAAGCGCGAAAACCCCATCTCAATGATGGGTCGGGTGTCGCAAGAGCGCGCCAAAGGCGGCAAATGGGCCGCAAAAGCAAACGGCCGACGTGCAAGTGCGGACTTGCGCATCGGCCGAGCATTGGAGCCGGATTGAAGGTTATTCGTGACCGGTGAGGGAGATTTTTCGCGGGGTGCGCCGCTCTTCAGTCCACGGTGGAGTCGATCTCCGCCGCGACTCGCGCGCGGCAGTCGATAATCGACGCACGCAGGGCCGCCAGCACCCGGTCGAGGTCGGCGTCTGGGGCGATCGAGAGGTCTATCGCAAGCCCGTCGCGGCCCTGCCTGACGCGGCCGACCCGCTCGTCGCCGACCACGACCTGCGTGTCCTGCCCGCGCGCGGGAGCGCCTTCGGTCGCCGCCTGCTTGAGGCGCGTCAGCACGGTCGCGGCCGGGATCATCCGCTCGTTGATCGTCGCCAGTCGCTGCTGCTCCTGGCTGATCGCGCGCGCGGCGGCGAGGACGCGGTCCCGCTGTTCGGGGCGGCGCAGCAGCGGCGTCAGCACTTCGGAATGTCGCACCCGCAGTTCCTCGCGCGTGGCGAAGGCATCCACCACCTCGTCCGGCATCTGCGCCATGGACAGCAGCCGGCTCAACTGGCTGTTCGAAAGGTTGAGCGCTTCGGCCATGCGCGACTGCACGCCGCCGTAGAACCGATCGACCGCGCCCTGGTAGCTGCGCGCCCGGTCCAGTTCGGTGATGTCCTGGCGTTCGCGGTTCTCGATGTCGGCAAGCCGGAAGGCTTCCTCGTCGCTGAGGTCGACGACCATCGCGCTGAGGCGGATTTCGGGCCGTCCGTTGTGGTTCAGCCAGTTCACCGAGAAGCGGCGGCGGCTGCCGACGAGCAGTTCGTAGGGAAGCTCGGAACCCGGCGGATTGTGCCGCACGAGCACGGGAATGCGGTTGCCGTCTTCCTGTGCGATCGATTCGATCAGGCTACGGCAACTATCCGCCGAAAGCCCGGGCACGTCGCGGGGATTGCCGTCCCAGACGGAACAGTCGCCCGGCCGGATGGAGATCGCCACCCGCCGGCCGTTGCCCTGGACGAAGCCCGCCAGCCGCTGGTCGAGTCGGGAAAGCTCCTCTCCCTCGGCCCGGGTGGCTTCCGCCGGGTCGGGCTCGTAGGAAAGAGTCGTCAGAATATCGCGTACAAAGCCCCCCATCGGACGCTCCCCTCCAGCCATGATCCGTTCGGCGACTGCATAGCGAATGCTGAATCGCAGCGCCGCGCGGACTATGTCCGGATCGGCTCTATCGCGGCCGGCCGGCGGGCGATTCAGAACCGCCGGCTGGCCGTGACGGCAAAGCCGTGAACGTGGTGGTCGTTGGCGAATTCGCCCGAATAGGACAGTCGGACGGCCGTGCGCTCGCCCTGCACGGCGCTCAGGCCCGCGCCGACGATGGCGGCGTCGCGGTCGTAGCGGGTGGCGGGAAGCGTGAAGATCGGCGTGCCGCCGCTGGCGAAGATAGCCTCGATACGGCTGTCGGGACGAGATCGCAGGTCGCGCTGCCATTGCGCGTCGATGCTCGGTCGCAGGGCCCAGTTGCCTTTGCGGAGTGTAGCGGAGGCGCGCATGCCGAGGGTGCTGCGCACAGATTCGGTCTTGAACCTGGCGACGGCCAGCGATGCCGCGCCTCCGCTCTCGACTATGCCGCCGAGGTCGGCATAGCGGTATTGCAGCCCGGCGTAAGGTTGCGCCCGAAGGACGCCGAGCTGCAGGATGCCGCCAGCCTCGGCCGAAGCTGAGGCGTTATCGCCTTCCGCTCCGGCCTGCAGCTGGCTGTCGAACCCGGTCCACGAGACCTGCCGGCGCAGCTGGTACCAGCTGCGCGTATATCCGGCGGTCGCGTCCACGTAGAAACGTCCATTCGTATAGCTTGCGTAGGGGGTGACCCCCGCGTTGAACAAAGTGCTGCGCGGCCTTTTGCTGCGATCAAGGTTGGCGTCGAGACCGTCGATCCCGATCGATGCGCCCACGATCAGTCCGGGCGCGGCGGTGATGTCGAGCCCCGCGCGGATCGAACGGCTGTCGGAGTTGGCGGAAGGCCGGTCCGTCCGTGCCTTGTACTTCGCCTGCTTCAGGCCGTAGCTGGCCATGACGGTGATGGTCCGCTCACCCGTCGCGGGTACGGACGCGGAAGCATCGAGCATCATCTCGCGGCGCTGGGCCAGATAGCCGCGGATTTCGCGGTCGGTCGCGTCCATCGACTGGATCGAGAGGCGCGGCATCAGTCGGTACGCCTGCGGCCCCAGTTGCCCCAGCGCATCGGCTCGGGCGGCGGAGTTGGGCAGCGCATCGATGCTGTCCAGCATCGGTCCGTAAGGCGTGGCGGCCGGATCGACGATGGCATCCAGCGCGCCCGCCACCGCAGCCTGCCCTGGCGTGGTCGCATCGGGTCCATAAGTCTGGGCGAACGCGGAGGGGCCGGCGAGCGCCGCCGCTATTGCCGCAAGGACGATGAGGGGCTTGTGCAAGGTCACTTCCTCCGCTGCGAGGGCATGGCGCGCCCCGGAACTGCCGAAAGGATGCCGGTGGGTGCACCGCCTGGCGAGCCGAACCGGGGCCGCTGCGAGGGCATCGCGAAATCGCGTACCGCAAAGCGATTTCCGCCCGATACCGCCTCGTTTGCCCACGTTTGCAGGCCCCACGTCGCCTGATCGACGTCGGCGCCAGGGCATTTCCGGGCATTCCCGTAGAGCGTTGCACGCATGGACAGGGATCCCTTCGATCCGGATGTGATTGGCGTGCCGCTCATCGCCAGTTCGGGCCTTCGACCCAGGTGACGAGGCTGCGGCGCAGACCGTCCGTTACCGGCAGGACGCGGTGTTGCAGGAAAGATGGGAAGATGAGCAGGCTGCCGCGCCCGGCGAACGTCGCGCCGGGGTTCTGGAGGCCGAAGAACTCGAACTCCCCGCCCTTGTAGCTGCCGGGGTCCGAGAGCTGGACGACGACGGAGAGCTTGCGCGCGTAAGGACGGGGCGATTCCATCCAGACGTCCTGATGCCAGTCGTAGTGCCCCTTGTTCGTCGCGCGGTACTCGGTGAACTGCAGTTCGAACGGAGCCTCGATTTCGACACCGAAGTTGGTGCGGTTGGACGATCGCACGAAGTCCATGATGCGGCCGACGAGTTCCCGTTCCTTCAGGGGATCGAACCAACGGATGGTGGAGGTGCGATAACCGTTGTCGCTCCGCAGCGTGTCGGAGAACCCTATCGTCGCTTCCGCAGGCGCGTAGCTTTCGGCGCGCGCGACTATGGCATCGCATTCTACGCCTGACAGTGCGTCAGGCCAGACTTCCCAGATGTTCTGCATGGTAGTATTCCTGTTCGCCGGAGCGACGGGCGTTTTTGCGTATACGCAAAACCGGAAGGTCAGAGCGTCCGCGAGACGCTGAAGAAAAAGCGCGCCTTCTTGCTCATCCCATCGAATGGAGACTTGACAGGAACTGCAATTTGTGCAGTTCCAACCCACCCCTTTATTGGTGCGATTCGTGCGCCGCCCCCGGCGGAGGCCAGCGAATAGTCCGCCGCCGGCAGCAGGTAGCGCGGGCGCGCATAGGAGTGGGCCAAGGCGCCGTCCGCATAAGCGAAGATCGTCAGGCCCCGGGAGTCCGCTTTCTTGCCGAGAATGCGCCAGGAAACTTCCGCGCCCGCCGCCGCTGCCTTGTCGGCGGTAAGGAAGCCGTCGCGGAAGGCGAGGCCCGCGCCTTCGCCGCCGAGCACGAAGCGCTCGGTCGTCGGCAGCCGGTCGGGACTGTACTGCGCACGGACGGTGGCCTTGGCGGCGACGCGCGCGCCCAGTTCCTTGACGAATGTCGTCTGCAGGTTCGCCTTGCGGAAGTCCGGCTTGGAATAGCCTTCGATCTCCCGCGCGCCAAGAGCATCGAGGCCCTGGCTCAGGCTGAGCGAAACGCCGTAGCCGTCGCTCTTGCCGATCGACGACCAGTTCGCGCCCAGCCGCACCGCGCGGGTGCGAAAGCCGCCGAAGGCAGTGTCGAGATAGTAGTTCTCGCTATTGGTGCCGTCGAGCGAAGCGGTCAGCGACAGGTTGCGCTTGTAGGAGCGGATCAGCGGGTGGACGAGGACGATGCCCAGTTGCTTCGCCTCGCCGAGGATCTCGAGGCCGCGCGTCCGGGTGCGCACGTAGCCGCCACTGATCCCCAGCGTCGTCCCGCTCGATCCGATCGGCGTCGCGTGGCTGGCCGAGTAAAACTGGTAGCGGCTCGGCTCGAACGGCACGTAGGCGGACAGGCGCGTGGTATCGCCTTCGCGCACCATGCCGTTGATCGCGACGGCGACTTGCGCCTGCACGCCGGTGGTGACGTTGAACACGCCCCGGTTGTTGAGGTTGAGCGTCACCTCCACCTGCTTGCGCGTGACGTCGAGGTCGAGCGCCAGTTCGCCGGGCTTGCCGGTGCCGCGCAGCTGCGCCTGCACGGTCTGCCCCGGAATGTCGCGCAGCAGGGACAGCGTGCGCTCGATGGTGGACTTGTGCGTCGGCGTCTCGCGCATGAGGCGCTTGATGTGCGCGTCGATCAGGTGCGTGGGCGTGCTGCGCGTCTCGTTCGCCAGCTTGTATTCGACGATGCGCCCTTCGACCACGCGCACGACGAGGACGCCCCCGGCGGCCGACTGCGCGGGAATGCTGACGCCGTAGAAGGCGATGTCGCTTTTCGCATAGGCCCCGCTGACCGCGTTCGCGATCTTCTGCAGCGCATCGCGGTCGAGCGGCGCGCCGATGAACGGGCGCGTCGCCTCGTCGAGGATGCCACTCGCGAGGGTGGCGCCTTCGTAGCGCACCTGGGTGAGCGTCACCTGCGGCGGCGCGGCGGTCACGCTGACCGGCGCCGTGGGGAGAGCGGCCGGAGGCGCCTCGCGCGGGACCGCGGCATCGACGCGGTCGAGGCGGTCGCGGTTGATCGTGGGGGACTGGCTGACGGGCGCGGCCGGCTCCTGCGCCAGTGCCGATGTCGCCGTCAGCGTGAACAGCACGCCCACGCCGAGCAGGCGGTGTCGCAAGGATCGCCGGCCGGTGTGCCGGGTCCCTGCCGGTGAAGCGGTTGCCGAGACCGCCGTCGAATTGGTGTTGCCCGAAGTTGCCCTCATGATGTGCGGCTGCCCGCGCGATCCTCTCCGTTGCCCCGGGGCGATATGCTCCCGTCCCCGTTAGACTACGGATGGCGCGCAAGGGTTCACGCGCAATTGGCGCCGCTCCGGCCCTATGGAGGCGCCGGTCGCGCAAAGCGGCCTGCGGGACGTGGAAAGCACCCCTGCGCCACGCGCAAAGCCGCTTCCAGCCGCGCTCCGGCGCGCGGATTCCGGGGTTTTGCGCGCCTCGCCATGACCGATATTCCCGGAGACGGCCGGATCGGCCCGAAGCGGAACCCAGTCGGATCGGCTGCGATATTGTCGCCGGTCCAGCCGGGCCGGACGCTTTCGGCGGCTAGAGGAACAGCTCCGCCGCCGCGTCGATGATCGCTTCGGCATCGAGGCGGTAGGTGCGGTAGAGGTCCGGCAGGTCGCCGGTCTGGCCGAAGCGGTCGGTGCCGAGCGGGCTCACGCGCTGGCCGGTGACGCCGCCCAGCCATGAAAGCGCGCCGGGCGATCCGTCGAGCACGGTGACGAGGCCGGCACCAGGCGCCAGCGCGCCGAGCAGCGTCTCGGCGTGGCAGGGCTCGGGGCGCACGCCGTTCCAGCGGGCGGCGCGGCGCGCGGACCAGCCGCGATGGAGCAGGTCGGGCGAGGTGACGTTGAGCAGGCCGAGGCCCGGCAGGTCGTCGGCAAGCTGCTCCCATGCCGCCAACGCCTCGGGCGCGACGACGCCGGAGAAGGCGATCGCCGCCTGCGCGCCGGGCGCGGGCCTGCGCAGCCAGTAGCCGCCCTTGAGCGCATCGTCGCGCCAGCTCTCGTCCTCGCGCGTGACTTGCGGGATCGCGCGGGTGGAGAGGCGCAGGTAGACCGAGCCGCCGTCCTCGCGCTGCATGTGCTCGAAGCTCCAGCCCATGATGAGGGCGAGTTCGTCGGCGAAGGCGGGGTCGAAGTAGGTGAGGCCGGGCTGGCCCATGCCGATCAGCGGCGTGTTGATCGACTGGTGCGCGCCGCCCTCCGCCGCCAGCGTCAGGCCCGAAGGCGTGCCGACCAGCAGGAAGCGCGAGTCCTGGTAGCAGCCGTAGTTCAGCGCATCGAGCCCGCGCGCGACGAAGGGATCGTAGACGGTGCCCACCGGCAGCAGCCGCGTCCTGAAGTGCGGCGCGGCAAGGCCGAGCGAGGCGAGCAGCGTGAAGAAATTGCTCTCCGCGATGCCCAGCTCGATATGCTGCCCCGCCGCATGGCCCTGCCACTTCTGCGCCGAGGGGACCTTCGCCTTGTGGAACACGTCCGCCAGTTCGCTGCGCCGGAACAGCCCGCGCTGGTTGACGAAGCCGCCGAGGTTGGTGGTCTGCGTGACGTCGGGCGCGGTGGTGACGATACGGTCGCCCAGTTCGCCGCCCGACTTGGCGATGTCGAGCAGGATGCGCCCGAAGGCCGCCTGCGTGGACTGCTCCCTGTCATCGGGCGTCGACAGGAACGGCACCGAGATCATCGGTGCAACGGGCTCGGCCGGCTTGCGGGCGAGCGCGCTGTCGCGGACGAATGATTCGAGCCGGGCGGCGGCATTGTCGCCGAGGCCGCCCCAGGGCTCCCACTCGCGACCGGGCTCGATCCCCATGCGCTGACGGAACTGTTCCATCTGGGACGGATTCATCATCCCCGAATGGTTGTCCTTATGTCCGGCCAAGGGCAGCCCATGTCCCTTTACGGTATAGGCAATGAACAGTGTCGGACGGTCGTCCTGGCAGGCGTCGAAGGCCTCGACCAGCGACTGGATGCAATGCCCCCCGAGGTTGGTCATCAGCGCGGCGAGGCCATCGTCGTCGAAGCTGTCGAGCAGGGCCTGGACCTGCGGTTTTCCGCCGATGTCGGCGATGAGCCGCGCCCGCCACGCCGCCCCGCCCTGGTAGGTGAGCACGGCGAAGTCGGCGTTCGGGCACTGGTCGATCCATTCCTCGATCGCCTTGCCGCCGGGCCTCTTGAACGCCTCGCGCTGCAGTTTTCCGTACTTCAGCGTGACGACGCGCCAGCCGCAGGTCTCGAAGATGTCGTCGAAACGGCGGAACATGCGGTCCGCGGTGGTGCTGTCGAGCGACTGTCGGTTGTAGTCGACCACCCACCAGCAATTGCGCAAGTCGTGCTTGTAACCCTCGATCAGGCACTCGTAGATATTGCCCTCGTCGAGTTCGGCGTCACCCATAAGCGCGATCATGCGCCCGGCGTCTTCCTCGCGCACCTGCCCGTGGGCGATGAGGTAATCCTGGACGAGGCTGGTGAAGGCGGTGACCGCGACGCCGAGGCCCACCGATCCGGTCGAGAAATCGACCGGGATCGTGTCCTTGGTGCGCGAGGGATAGCTCTGCACGCCGCCAAGTCCGCGGAAACGCTCGAGTTTATCCTGCGTCTGGTTACCCAGCAGATAGTGGATCGCGTGGAGCACCGGCCCGGCGTGGGGCTTGACGGCGACCTTGTCCTGCGGGCGCAGCGCGTGGAAATAGAGCGCCGCCATGATCGCCGTCATCGAGGCGCAGCTGGCCTGGTGGCCGCCGACCTTCAGCCCGTCGCGCTTGGGGCGCAGGTGGTTGGCGTTGTGAATGGTCCAGGCGGAGAGCCACAGCAGCCGCTTCTCCAGCGCCTCGAGCGTGTCGACGAGTTCGTCGCCTTCGCGGGAAATCGTGTCGGCCATGGCTTCAGTCCCTCAACGCGGCGCTCGTTGGCGCAGGGGCAGAATACACCGACATTGTCAGCATGTCCTTGCGGACCGATGCCGATTTTCGATAGACTACAGCAGTATCTGCCAACCATGACCCTATCGGTGACATATAATGCCAATCCGTGATCTCGACTCGCTCGACCGCCGCATCCTCGAACAGGTCCAGTCGGACGGGCGCATCACCAATCAGGACCTGTCGGAGCGGGTCGGCCTGTCCCCCTCCCCCTGCCTGCGGCGACTGAAGCAGCTGGAGGGCGACGGCATCATCACCCGCTACGTGGCGCTCGTCGATCCCGAGGCGGTGGGCCTTGGCGTCACGGCTTTCGTGCGCGTCCGCCTCGACCAGCAGGGCGACCGTCATCTCGAGGCGTTCGAGGAGGCGGTCATGGCCTTCCCGGAGGTGATGGAATGCTACCTCATGACCGGCGAGGCGGACTATCAGCTGCGCGTGCTGGTGCCCTCGCTCGGCATGTTCGAGGACTTCCTGCGCTCGAAACTCACCCGCATCGGCGGGGTCGCGCAAGTCACCACCAGCTTCGCGCTACGGCCGGTGGTGTACCGGACCAAAATCCCGGTCTGAGGGGCTTCGACAGGCTCAAGCCGTTACGGCGAAGGCGCGCCCGTAGACGATGGCGTCGGACCGGGACCGATTTGCAGCCCCTGCCCGTCCAGCCTCAGGTCGAGCGGCACGCCCTCGACCTTGGTGCTGAGCACCGCCTGCCCGTCCTCGATGCGGATGTGACTGTCGTCGCCGACGGGGATGTCGCCGATCTCGGGTACGTCGAGAGGCTGGACCGGGCCGTCAGGGTCGGCTGCCTTCGGGCGCGGCGCAGGCCGTTCGCCCAGCGCATCGCGCATGAAGTCCCGCCAGATGCGCGCGGGGACGGTGCCGCCCGAAACGCCCTTGAGCGGCGAATTGTCGTCGTTGCCAACCCAGACGCCGACCACCAGATCGCCCGAATAGCCCACGAACAGTGCGTCGCGGTTTTCCTGGCTGGTACCGGTCTTGCCGAAGTTCGGCCCGCGCAGCATCGCCGCGTGGCCCGTGCCGCGGTTGATCGTCGCGCGCAGCATTCCCTCGATGGCCTCGTGGTCGTGCGAGGAGAGGCTGCGCTTGCCGTCGATCAGCCAGTCGAACCATCCCGCCTCGGGCACCGGGAATGCCCGCGGCGCCACCGGGAAGCTGTTGGCGGCGACGCCAGCATAGGCGGAGGTCAGTTCCAGCAGCGTCATCGTCGCCGTGCCGAGCGCAAGGCTGGGATCGCCCGCCGGCAGCGGCGAGGTCACGCCAAGGCGACGGGCCATGTCGATCACCGCCTCGTCGCCCACCTGCGAGAACAGCCGCACCGCCGCGACGTTGCTCGACCGCGCGAAGGCGTCTTCCAGCGTGATCGTCGGCGAATAGGCGCCCCCGGCGTTCTGCGGACGATAGGAGCCGGTTTCGATCGGCGTATTCGCGATCGTGTCCCCGGGGTCCATCCCGGCCTTCAGCGCGGCGAGATAGACGAACAGCTTGAACGTCGATCCGGGCTGGCGCCTTGCCTGCGTGACGCGGTTGAACGGGCTGGCGGAATAGTCCCGCCCGCCGACCATCGCCACGACCTCCCCGTTCTTGCGCATCGCCACGAGCGCCACCTGCATCCCGCCGCCCGCCTCGCGGATCGCGCGGTGCGCGGCCGCCTGGAGCCGGGAATCGAGCGTGGTGCGGTAAGTCTGCCCGGCATAGCCCGCCGCCTCGATCTGCCGCGCCTGGGGCAGCGCCCAGTCGGCGAAGTAGGTGCCGGTGGGAAGCTCGCTGCGGTCGCGCACGTCGAGCCTGGGCGTGGGCACGGCCTTCGCCTCGCGCTCGGTCATGTAGCCGGCCTCGACCATGGTGTGCAGCACCAGCCGCATCCGCTTCTGCGAGAGGGCGAAGTTGTTGGTCGGCGCCAGCTTGGAAGGCGCCTTCATCAGCCCCGCCAGCAGAGCCCCCTGCCCTTCGGTCAGCTTCTCGGGCTGGCGGTGGAAGTAGTGCATCGAGGCGGCGCGCAGGCCGTAGGTATTGTCACCGAAGTA
>DATKFS010000065.1:0-23070 GCA_035511275.1 Novosphingobium sp. | reverse complement strand
ATCGAGCGCACGAAGCCCTGCGCGCCTGCCTTGGCCGAGGCGTAGACCGCCAGCTTGGGCTCGCCCACGCGGCCGGAATCGGACACGATCGTGACGATCCGCCCTTTCTTCGCCGCCACCATGTTGGGAATGAAGGCGAAGCAGGCGTTGTAGACGCCGTAGAGGTTGGTGCGCAGGTAACGATCCCAGGCGGCGGGCTCTTCCTCCCAGAAGTTGAGCGTCGGGCGCAGCGAACCGCCCGGCCCCGCCATCCCGGCATTGTTGACGAGGATCGTCGCCGCCCCCAGCTTCTCCTTGATCGCCGCGTCCGCCGCGCGGATCGCGTCGAGGTCGCCCACGTCGAACGGCACGGCCAGCGCCGGCACGCCGGTTGCGCGGATTTCCTCGGCGACCGCTTCGGCGCGCTCGGCCACGAAGTCGTTCACGGCGATGCCGCCCGCGTTGTGCCGCGCCAGTTCGAGCGCGATGCCCCGGCCCGCGTTCTGCCCGGCGCCAGTGACGACGGCGACCTGTCCGCCGAGGTCGAGAAGATCGTGTGTGCTCATGCCTTGCCGCTCCCAATGCCCATTGCAGGCTTATTAGATAGTATATACTCTCTAGTCATGGCGAGTCCCGGTCAGGGTCCGCGCAGGAGAGGATCACCCGGACGATGCCGCCCCAGATGCCTGGCCCGCTGTTCGACTATCTTGCCCCGCTTGAAGGGGCCACGGCCCGGATTGCCAAGACCTGGCGGCCCGACGATCCGGAATATCGCGCCGACGTTTACCGGCAGATCGCGATGCAGTTCTCCTACGGCTACTTCGCGTTCTTCCACGCCAGCGCCGAGCACCCCGACTGGGCGCCGCTGTGGAACCCGGTCTACACGTTGCAGCCCAACCCCGACGACATCTACCTCCAGAGCCCGGTCAGCCCGACCTACCGCTACCGTGTCAGCGGCACGCGGGGGACGGTGAAGATGATCACTTTCAACACCCAGATGAACAACGCCGGCTACCCCGGCCCGGTCGACATGACCGGCGAGCATTATTCGGACCTCGACGACCGGCAGCTTGCGATCGAGCCCGACGGCAGCTTCGAGATCCTGCTCTCGGCCGAGCGCCCGGCGGGCCACGCAGGCAACTGGCTGCAGATCAAGCCCGGCGCCACGCTGCTGATGGTGCGCAAGCGCTCCTACGACTGGGCGGGCGAGGTGGACCCGGTGCTCTCGATCGAGAACCTCGATGCGGTCGGCCCGAAGCCGCGCCTGTCGGTGGAGGACATCCTGGAGCGCATCGGCCACATGGCGGCGATGCCCGGCCGCGCGCAGGACCTGTTCTTCGGGATGCAGAACCAGATTCGGTCGAGCGCGGGAATCAACGTGTTCCAGCCCGCGCCGATCGGCGGCGCCCTCTCGCGCCAGATCTACGTGCCTGCCGTGTTCGAGTTCGAGCCGGGCGAGGCGCTGGTGCTGGAGACCGAGTTGCCCCGGACGCGGCCCTACTGGAACTTCCAGCTCAACGACCCGTACTACAACGCGGTCGAATACGTGTACCGCACCAGCAGCACCAACGGCCACTTCGCCCACATCGACAGCGACGGGAAGTTCCGCGCGGTGATCGCGCTGGAGGAACCCGGGGTGCCCAACTGGCTCGACCCTGCGGGCTTCCTGCAAGGCACGATCTACGGCCGCTGGTACGATTGCGACAGTTGCCCGACGCCCACCCTCACCCGCGTACGGCTCGAAAGGCTGCGCGACCACCTGCCGCCCGATACGCCCCGGTTCACGGGCAAGCAGCGCGCGGCACAGATCAATGAGCGCGTGCGCGGAGCACAGCGCCGAAGGAGATGGTAATGCTCGAAGGATTCGACCTCACCGGCCGCGTGGCCCTCGTCACCGGCGGCGGCACCGGCATCGGCAAGGCCATCGCCACCCTGCTCGCCCAGCGCGGCGCCGACATCGCTATCGCCGCGCGCCGGGTGGAGGCGCTGGAAACCGCCGCCGCCGAGATCGGCGAACTGACCGGGCGGCGCGTGGAATACCTCACCACCGACGTCACCGACGCCGCAGCCGCGCAGGCGTTGATCGACGCCGTGGTGGAGCGTCTCGGGCGGCTCGACATCCTCGTCAACAATGCCGGAAAGTCGAGCTATTCGGGCTTCTCGAAGATGCCGTCGGAGATGTGGGACAAGGACATCCGACTCAACCTCAACGCCGCGTTCTACTGCGCGCACGCCGCCTTCCCGCACCTCAAGGCGAGCGGACACGGGGCGGTGGTCAACATCTCCTCGCAGGCCGGCGTCACCGGCACGGCGGGCTGCGGGGCCTACTCGGCGGCAAAGGCGGGCCTTCAGATGTTCACCAAGGTCTGTGCCAGCGAGTGGGGCGGAGCGGGGGTGCGGGTCAACTGCGTGGCTCCCGGCATGATCGCGACCGACCTCGCGCAGAAAAGCTGGGCCAAGACCGGCTTCGACGCCCACGGCGCCGCGAAAACCGCTTTCGCCTTGCGCCGCCCGGGCAAGCCCGAGGAGATCGCCCAGGCCGTCGTCTTCCTCGCCAGCGATGCCGCCAGCTACATCACCGGTGAAACACTGGTCGTGAGCGGCGGCGCGGGGGCGAAAGGCATGATCGACACGGATTGAGGATCGAGGAAACGCCCCGCGGCCGTTCACCCCGCGGAGGCGGGGATGACGGTTGTTGGTGTCGGCCGACCTTGGCCTCTACCCCCAGAGCGCTTCCGCCGTCGCCAGCCCCTGCTCGCCGCGTCCGCCCAGTTCGGCGGTGAGCAGCTTGAGACGATAGGTCCAGAGGTGCAGCGGGTGCTCCAGTGTCATGCCCATGCCGCCGAGGAACTGGTGGTAGTCGTAGCACACCCGCTTGGCCGCCTCTTGCGCATGAAGCAGCGCCATCGCCGCGTCTCCCGCATCGCCCGTCCCGGCCGCGCGCAGGGCGAGCCAGTAGACGCTGTTGGTGATGACCTGATCCTCGGCAAGGCGGTGGCGCATGCCCTGGAAGGTCGCGAGCGGACGGCCGAACTGCTTGCGCTCGGACACGTAAGTCACCGTGCTCGCCAGCGCGGCGCCGAGCAGGCCCGCCGCCTCGGCCGCGATGGCGACGCGCCAGGCGCGCAAGACTTGCGCGGGCTCGACCTCGTGCGCGGTCATCGCGTCCGGCAGCCCGGTCAGCATGGCCACCGGATAGGCGTAGAGCGTGTCCTCCTGCGCGGGCGCGATCATCGTCTCGTCCGCCGTGAAGCTGCGCACACCGGACGACCCGACCACCACGACGGTAGCCCCCGGCCGCAGGAAGCGCACCGGACCGCCGATGCGTCCCTCTTCGACGAGGCACAGCGGGCGCGGCAGGTCGGGATCGATCAGCGGGCGCACGAGGGCCGAAGCGGCGGCCTCCACCGCGAAGGGCAGGCGCGCGAGCTTCTCCACCACCAGCGCGGCAGTGACGGGGCCGAGTTCCTCGACCGCCATGACGTCGAGGAAGCCGTTCTCGACCAGTGCGGCGTCCAGTTCGGCGCTCTCCAGCGCCAGCGACACGTCGTGCATCGGCAGGGTGGCGTAAGGGCGAGCGAGACTGTCGATGAAGTCGAGGACCTGGGTGTGGTCCTCGCTGAGGGCAAGCTGCATCAGCGCGGTTCCCGGGGCAGTTCCAGCACGTCGCTGGCAATGATGTTGAGCTGGATCTCGGCCGACCCGGCGGCGACGCCGGCGACGATGCCGCGCTGGTGGTGCATCTTGAGATAGGGCGATGCGCCGGCCAGCGCTTCGGGCACGAACTCGATCACGAATTCGCACACCGCCCGCTCTGCCATGACCGTGGCGTAGCGCGCGGAACTCGATTCCGCGCCGATGGCAAGGCCGTCCACGCGCTTCTGGACGACGGCGTAGTTGGCCGTCCCCGCCGCCTCGCACAGCGCCGCGCAGCGCGCCGCCTCGATCCGCACGTATTCGCGGGCGAAGCGGCCCTGTTCCTTGAGCATCGCCACCGCCCTGTCGAGCGCGGCGCGGGCCAGCGTGAAGCGCGGGATGCCGAGGCGCTCGTTCCTCAGCGAATAGGCGACGATCTCCCACGCCTGCCCCTCCTCGCCGAAGCGGGCGGTCTCGGGCACGGTGACGTCGTCGAAGAAGACCTCGTGGATGTCGCCCTCGCCGATCAGCGAGGGGATCTGGCGCACGGTGATGCCCGGCGTGTCCATCGGCACGAGAATGATGGTGATGCCCTTCTTGCGGTCGTCGCTGGTGCGCGTCAGCAGGAAGCAGGTGTCGGCAAGCCCGGCGTAGCTGGTCCAGATCTTCTGGCCGTTGATGACGTAGTTGCCATCGGTGAGCGTCGCGCGGGTACGCAGCGAAGCGAGGTCGGACCCGGCATCGGGCTCGGAAAAGCCCTGGCACCACAGCGACTGGCCCCTGGTGATCGGCTCAAGGTAGCGCACCTTCTGCTCCTCGGTGCCGTACTTCTGGAGCGTCGGACCGATCCAGTTGACGTTCATGTACTGGCCGCCGCGCGGCTCACCTGCGATCCACATCTCCTCGGCGAGGATCTGCTGCTCCCACGGGCCAAGGCCTTCGCCGCCCATCTCGACCGGCCAGTGCGGGAACAGGATGCCCGCATCCGCCAGCTTCACGCAGAACTCGCGCGCGAAGGCGGTCAGCGCCGGGGACGCCGGGCCATGCTCGGAGAACTTCTCCCAGTCGTCCGGCAGGTTGTCGCGCAGGAAGTCGCGGATCTTGTGCCGGAACGCGTCCTGCTCGGCTGTCCATTCGAATTGCATCGGCGCAGGCCTCTCCCGGTTCTCGTGCCTGCGTTAGCGCCAAGTCCGAGGCGCGAACAAGGGAGGCACCTTGTTTACCGCCCCGACGAAGGTATGGTCGCGCGCAACAACCAAGGTCGCCTCAGAACCGAAGATCCGCACCGGCGGACACGCGTTCATGTCCGTGGAGAGGAGAGCCCCTTGCTGTCGTATACCCATGTCAGTTCGATGGTCGAGAAGATGCCCGCCGGATCGCAGCAATGGCAGGACGTGGTCGACGCCCTCGTCGACATGTGGCTGCTCGACTACGGCGGCTATGCGCCGGGCGGCGACGTGGTGGAGACCACCAACGAGGGCTTCTCGTACCTGTTCGACATCGCCGCCGAGCGCCTGCTGGCGGCCTGGGGCGTGAGCAGCGGCAAGAACACCGAGCCGCGCCCGGCCTCGCGCATGGCGGGAGCACCGCTCGGCGGTCCCGGCGGCTACCATCGCGGCCACGCCATCCCGCACACGCTGGGCGGCGGCACCGACATCAACCTCGTGCCGCAGGCGGGCTGGATCAACGTCGGCCCTTTCCGCCCGCTGGAGAAGAAGGCGGTGGCGACGCCCGGCGCGTTCTACTTCACATACTGGACCTACCGCGGCGCGACGGGCTTCGGGCAGCGCCCCACGGCAGTGGAGCAGGGCCTGCTCCAGCCCGGCCTTGCCGCCGAGGTCGTCCCCCACGGCAACTGAGCGCTACTGCCGCACCGCGCCCACGGCGGCGGGCGAGACGTACCGCGTGGTCGAGATGCCACCGTCCACGGCGATGGTCTGCCCGTTGACGAAGCCCGCCTCGTCCGAGGCGAGGAAGGCGACCATGTTGCCGATGTCCGCCGCCGAGCAGTCGCGCTGGAGGGGGGTCAGTTCGTGGTTGGTGCGGCGGAAGAAGTCGAGGTCCCAGAACGCGTCGGTCATCTCGGTGCGCACTACGGTCGGCGCGACGTAGTTCGAGCGCACGCCGCGCGGGCCGTATTCGGCGGCGAGGGTCTGCATCAGGCCGATCTGGCCCGCCTTGACGGTGGAATAGGCGCCGCCGCCGGGCGTGCCGTAGATGCCCCAAGTCGAGCCAATGAACAGGATCGAGGCGCCCTCGCCCATCACGCCCAGCGCCTCGCGGCACAGGCGGAAGGGCGCGCGCAGCGAGATGTTGAGCACTTCGTCGAGCATGTCGTCGGTGGTCTGGTCGACCGGACCGAAGTTGAACGATCCGGCGTTGTTCACCAGCACGTCGAGGCGACCGAACCTCTCCACCGCGCCGCCGACGATGCGGGAAGGCGCGTCGGCGGCAGTGGCGTCCACGGCGACGAAATCGAACTCGACCGCGCCGGCCAGCTTCTCCTTGAGGTCGCCGAGCTTGCCCGCGTTGCGTCCGGTGCCGAGCACCTTCGCGCCCCTGGCGCCCAGCGCGCGGACGATCGCCTCGCCGATCCCGCCTGCCGCGCCGGTGACGATCGCTACCTTGCCTTGCATCCCCGAATTCTCCCTTGCCCGTCATCCCCGCGAAGGCGGGGATCGGTGGCTGTCTTTAGGCGCTGCCTTGTCTTGAGCGCGCGTGGTCGTGCCCGTCGTCCCGGATAGGTCCGGGACGACGGGCATCATACCGCCGCCGCTTCGCGCGCCGTCTCGGCGCTCGCGCGCTGGTTGCCCGAACGCTCGGCGATGTCGTTGGCGGCGACGTAGCCGAAGGTCATGCCCGGCCCGATCGTCGCCCCCGCGCCGGGGTAGGTGTCCCCGAAAGGCGTGCCCGAATTGTTGCCCGCCGCGTAGAGCCCGGGGATCGGATTGCCCGACTGATCGAGCACCCGTGCCCGCGCGTCGCAGCGCAGGCCGCCCTTGGTGCCGAGATCGCCGTTGTTGATCGGCACCGCGTAGTAGGGCGCAGTGTCGATCGGGCCGATGTTGGGATTGGGCTTGGAGCTGGGATCGCCGAACATCTGGTCGTAGGGGTTCATGCCGCGCCCGAACTCGGGGTCGATGCCGGTTTTCGCGTAGCCGTTCATGCTGGCGACGGTCTTTTTGACCGCCTCGACCGGCACGTGGATCTTCGCCGCCAGTTCCTCGATCGTATCGGCGCGGAAGACGTAGTGGTCCCACCAGTCGGCGGGGACCTTCTTCTCGGGCGTGTGGACCGTGGGCATCAGGCCGCCGGCGCTGAACTTGCGGCGGAACTTGGCGTCGAAGATCAGCCAGCACGGCATGTTGGCGCCGCTCTCCGCCTGGTCGCGGACCATGGCCTGACCGAACTGGTCGTAGCCGCAGGCCTCGTCGACGAAGCGCAGGCCCTTGCGGTTGACGACGACGCTCCACGGCCGGCCGACGTCGAAGGCGGCCTGGTGGATCTCGTGGAAGTTGGAAGCGCCCTTCATCGGCAGGGTCATGGTGGGAATCCACCAGCCCTGCTCGGTATGCTCGGTGCTGGCGCCCACCTGCTCGGCGGCGATCAGCGCCTCGCCGCGGTTGCCGTCCTCGGGTGTGGAGGAGTGGCGGGTGAGGCCGGGGACCGGGAAGAAGCGATCGCGCAATTCCTGGTTCCACTCGAACCCGCCCGCCGCGAGCACCACGCCGTGCCGCGCCTCGATCGCATAGCCGCGCCCGAAGCTGGAGACTTCGACGCCGGTGATCCGCCCGCCCTCGTCCACCGTCAGCCGGTCGAGCTTCGTCTCCAGCCGCAGTTCGACGCCGCGCTGGAACACCTGCTCATAAGTCGCGCCCATCAATGCCGCGCCCTGCGTGAAGCGCTTGTCACGGTGGGACACCGCACGCGTGCCCCGGTCGAGCCAGTAGCGCCCGATCATCTTGCCCGCGACCGTGCGCCAGCCCTTCGACTGCATCATCAGCGCGAACGTCTCGGTCAGGTCCATGGCGTAGCGGCCGAACAGCTTGAAGCGGTTGTACTGCTCGCGCATCAGGGCATAGCGCCCGTCGCCCAGCTTGCGGCCATTGAAGGTCGGCACGATCACCGAACGGTCGGAACGCGCGCCGGGACGGTCGGGGAAATAGTCCGGCCACGCGGCGGCCAGCACCGTGATGCCGGTGGATCTGAGGTAGCGCAGCATCTTCGGCGCCTCGTCCACGAAGGCCTCCAGCCGCTCGCGGTTCACCGGCTTGCCGATCGTCGCATCAAGGTATTCGAGCGCCGAGGCGCGGCTGTCGCCCACCTCGCCATCGAGCCCGTGGTTGGGGATCCACATCACCCCGCCCGAGGTCGCCGACGTGCCGCCGAACTTGTGGGCCTTCTCGACGATCAGCACTTTCATGCCGAGGTCCGCGCTGCGCAGCGCCGCCATCGCCCCGGCCGCGCCCGATCCGACCACGACGACATCGAAGGTTTCCGCAAAGGCCACCGGCACTCTCTCCCAACAGGGGCGTTGTTGCCCTCGCCCGCTCCTTATCGCGTCCACGGCTTGCCCTAGAAATGACCGCCGGGGTACTGCGAGTTGCTTGGCCCTGCTCTGGCGTCCGCCGCGCGCTTGCGCCATGAGGTCGTGCACAGCAGGGGCGGGTGAGATGCAGATGCGGAAAGTCGAAACAGCACAATGAGCGAAAAGGCATTCGTCGCCGTGGCGAAGCTGGACGAGATTCCGGCAGGCGGCAAGAAAGTGGTCGAAGTGAACGGGATCAGCGTGATCCTCGTCAACGCGAAGGACCGCATCTTCGCGGTGCGCAACTTGTGCAGCCACGCCTACGAGACGCTGGAATGCGGCCGCGTGCGCGCGGGCTGGATCTCCTGCCCGGTCCACGGCGCGCGCTTCGACCTCGAGACGGGCAAGCCGATGAACCCGCCCGCGACGATGCCGATCGAGACTTACGAGGTGCGGATCGAGGGCGACACGATCGAAGTGGCGGTCTGAGGGATTACAGGAAGTAACGTCGTCCCCGATCGAGCCGGGGACGACGGGCCCGATATCGCCCGCGCGTACCGCCCGTTCTGGACGCGAGTCCGGCCGCCGTGCTTGGACGTAACCCATGACCGATACGCCCGATCTCGAAGCGCTGCGCTCAGAAGTACGCGCCTTCCTCCAAGCAGAGGCCCCGACCGGCTGGCGCGATGCCAGCCGCACGCAGGACGACTTCGTCGCCACCCAGCGCGACTGGTTCGCGAAGCTGGTGAAAGCCGGCTACGCGATCCCGCACTGGCCCGCGCAGTTCCCCGGCGGCGGCCGCAGCCTCGCCGAGCAGAAGGTCATCTACGAGGAACTGGCCAAGGCCGACTGCCCGCGCCTGCTGCTCTCGTTCGTGTCCACCTACCATGCCTTCGCGACGCTCCACGAATGCGCCAGCAAGGAGCAGCAGGACCGCTACCTGCCCCGCATCCTCGAAGGCGAGACCTGGTGCCAGGGCTTCTCCGAACCGGGCGCCGGGTCCGATCTCGCCGCGATCAAGACCAAGGCGGTGCGCGAGATGCGCGACGGCCGCGAGGTCTACGTCGTCAACGGCCAGAAGATCTGGTCGACCATGGCCCAGTTCGCGCAGAAGTGCCTGCTGCTGGTGCGTACTTCTGCAGACGGAGTGAAGCAGGCGGGGATCACCTACCTGCTCATGGACATGGACGCCCCCGGCGTCTCGGTCCGCCCGATCCACCAGATCCAGGGCGACGAGGAGTTCGCCGAGATCTTCCTCGACAACGTGGAAATCCCCGTCTCCGAGCGTGTCGGCGAGGAAGGCAAGGGCTGGGCCGTGGCGCAGGCGACGCTCGCTTCCGAACGCGGCCTCACGCTGATGGAACTGAGCTACCGGATGCGCGGTGCCCTCGGCCGCGTCGCCGCGCTGGTCCGCGACCACGGCCACGCGGAAGACCGCGGCGTGCTGCGCGACTTCGGCGAACTCGTCACGCAGGTCGATGCGGTCTGCGCCATCGCCGACCAGTTCCTCGACAACCGCATCAAGGGGATCGAACGCATCGGCGACGCCTCGATCGTCAAGAACAGCTACAGCCGCGCGCTGCGGGCCTATTCCAAGCTCGGCCTGCGCCTTGGCGGCATCGACGAGCAGTACATCGCGCCGATCACCTTCGGCGACCTCAACACCGGCAACTGGATGGCGGACTACATGAACTCCTACGCCTGGACCATCGCCGGCGGCAGCGAGGAAGTGCAGCGCAACATCATCGCCGAACGCATGCTCGACATGCCGCGCGAGCCGAAGGGCTGGGTCCTCTGACATGATCGAACTGAACGAACTCACTGACGCCGCGCAGAAGGCCTTCCCCGCCGACGCGCTCTCCCCCTCGCGCGACGAGAGCTGGCAACTGGTCGCCGAGATGGGCTGGCTGATGGTCCGCCTGCCCGAGGACGACGGCGGCCTCGGCCTCGGGCGCGAAGCCTCCACCGCGATCCACTTCGAGATGGGCCGGGTGCTGGCGACGACCCCGCTGATCCCCGCGCAACTGGGCCTGCTGGCCGTGCTCGCGAGCGACACCCTTCCGGACCGCGCCGAGTGGCTCGAACGCCTGGCGGGCGGCGAATACGCGCCGCTCCACCTCCTGCCCGCCCGGCTGGAGACGGCGGCCGACGGCACGGTTTCCGGCGTGGTCGGCGGCGTCTTCGATGCCGACATGGCCGTCGCGGTCGTCGCCAAGCTGCCCACCGGCTATGCGCTGGTGCCTACCGACGCGCCCGGCGTGAGCGTGGTCGAGCGGCCGATCTGGGACCCCAGCCGCCGCCTGTTCGACCTCGTCCTCGACGGTTACGCGCCCGATCCGGCGCTGGCACTCACCGACGCGGACGGCGGTGCCGCGCTGCACGACGCGCTGTCGCCCGAAGCGCACCTCGCCATCGCCGCCGACTGCCTCGGCGCTGCCAATGCCGCGCTCGACCTCACCATCGAGTACATGAAGATGCGCCGCCAGTTCGACCGGCCGATCGCCATGTTCCAGGCGCTCAAGCACCGCGCCGCCGACATGAAGACCCGCATCGTCATCGCCGAGGCCCTCCTGTGGAACCGCGTGCGCGACGAGCAGGCCACCCTCACCCAGCTCGGCGCCGCCAAGACGCTCGCGGCGGAGGCTTTCGCCTTCGTCACCGAGGAGGCGATCCAGCTCCACGGCGGCATCGGCCTCACCGAGGAGCACCCCATCCACCGCTTCATGAAGCGCGCGATGCTCAACCTCCAGCTCTGCGGCTCGTCCGACCTGTGGAACGAGCGCAGCGGAAGGGAAGCGCTGGCGTAATTCCTCGTCCCCGGCTCGACCGGGGACCGCTGGCCGGGCCGCACAGGCTCACGGCAAGGCGGTGCCTAAAGACAGCCACCGATCCCCGCCTTCGCGTCACACGCAACGCAAGCGCCGCCCGCACGTTGTCGCCCGCATGGCCACTCCACCCGCATCCGGCGCTACCGGGCATTTCCGCCAGAACATCGTCCTATACGGCGCCCTCGCCGCGAATCTCGGGATCGCCGTCGCCAAGTTCGCGGCGGCGGGCATCGGCGGCTCCTCCGCCATGGCGACCGAAGGCGTGCACTCGCTGGTCGACAGCGGCAACCAGGTGCTGCTGCTCTACGGCCAGCGCCGCGCCAAGAAGGCGCCCGACGCGGGCCACCCCTTCGGCTACGGGCGAGAGCTGTATTTCTGGGCCTTCGTCGTCGCGATCCTGATCTTCGCGGGCGGCGCGGGCATCTCGATCTACGAGGGCATCATCCATATCCAGAACCCCCACCCGATCGCAGACCCGACGCTCAGCTACATCGTGCTCGGCGTCGCCTTCGCGATGGAAGGCACCTCATGGGCGCTGGCGGTGCGCGAATTCAACGCCGGGCGCGCGGGGCAAGGCTGGTGGCAGGCGGTTCGCCGCTCCAAGGACCCGCCGGGCTTCATCGTCCTGTTCGAGGACAGCGCCGCGCTGATCGGCCTCGTCATCGCCGCCCTCGGCATCTGGGCGAGCGGGCATTTCGCCGACGCCCGGCTCGACGGCGCCGCCTCCATCCTCATCGGCCTCGTGCTGGCCGGGGTCGCGGTGCTGTTGGCACGCGAATCCAAGGGCTTGCTGATCGGCGAGGCGGCGGACCCGCACCTGATCGAGCAATTGCGCGGCGTGATGGACGGCAATGCCTGCATCACCTCGGTCAACCACGTGCGCACCGTCCACACCGGCCCCGACGCGGTGTTCGTCGCCATCAGCGCCGACTTCGCAGACGACCTGCCTATGGGTGAGGCCGAGACGCTGATCGAGGAACTGGAGACGCGGATGAAGGCGCTCTCGCCGAAGATCACCTCGATCTACATCCGCCCGGAGAAGCGCGAACAGGCGTTCGTGGGATAATGCCGTCGTCCCCGCGCAGGCGGGAACGACGGCTCCAGTCGATGCTCCAGAAACGCGAAACCCCTCCCCCGCCGTGGCGGGAGAGGGGTTTTCACAACCGGTCAGCCGATCAGTCGTATTCGCAGAGCGCCTTGGCGGCGGCGGCGATGTCGGCCGGCTGCACGAGGAAGGCGTCTTCCAGAACCTTGGCGAACGGCACCGCGCTGTAGGGCGCGCCGAGGCGGCGGACCGGGGCCTTCAGCTTGCGGAACAGCTCTTCCTGGATGGTCGAGGCGATCTCGCCGCCCGGGCCGAAGTGGCGCACCGCCTCGTGGACGACGATGGCCCGGCCGGTCTTCTCGGCCGAGGCGAGGACGGCGTCCTTGTCCCACGGCGAGACCGTGCGCAGGTCGATCACTTCGGCGGAGATGCCCTGTGCCTCGAGTTCGGCCGCCGCCGCGAGGCAGTTGGCGACCATGCCCGAGTAGGTGATGAGCGAGATGTGCGTGCCTTCGCGGGCGACGCGGGCCTTGCCGAGCGGGATCGGGCCCTGGTCGGCGGCGACTTCGCCGGGGACGAACAGGGTGCGGCTGTTCTCGATGAACAGGACCGGATCGGGGTCCTGGATCGCCGAGAGCAGCAGGCCCTTGTAGTCCGCCGGGGTTGCAGGCGCGACGACCTTGATGCCGGCGGTATGGGCGAACCAGCCCTCGTAATGGTCCGAGTGCTGGCCGGCGGTCTGCCAGCCCGCGCCCGTGAGCGTGCGGATCACCAGCGGCACGGTGCTCTGCCCGCCCGACATGAAGCGCAGCTTCGCGGCGTGGTTGACGATCATGTCCATGGCGACCGTGATGAAGTTCATCAGCATGATCTCGGCCACCGGCTTGTAGCCGGCCATCGCGGCGCCGACGGCGGCGCCGACGATCGACTGCTCGGCGATCGGGGTCGAGCGCACGCGCAGGTCGCCGAACTTGGTCGACAGGCCGCGCGTGGTGCCCATCACGCCGCCGCCTTCGCGGTCGGCCACGTCCTCGCCGAAGACGAGGACCTTGGAGTCTTCTTCCATGGCCTGGAACAGGGCGGCGGTGATCGCCGCCTGGCCGGTCATCTTGAGCATTTCAGCGGTTTCGGTGCTCATGCCGGAATCTCCTCGGCAAAGACGTCGCGGCGCAGTTCGTCCACCGACGCGTATCCACTCTCGAAGGCGAAATCGATGGCGTCCTGAACTTCGGCCTCGATGCTCGTCTTCATCTGTTCCAGCTGTTCCTCGGTGGCGATGCCATCGTCGAGCAGCTTCTGGCGGAACAGGACGAGCGGATCCTTGGCGAGGGCCGCTTCCTTCTCCTCCTTGGTCATGTACGAATCGTTGTCGCCGAAGACGTGGCCCATGAAGCGGAAGGTCTTGCACTCCAGCAGGGTCGGGCCTTCGCCCGCGCGGGCACGCTCGATCGCGGCGTGGGCGTGGGCGTACATGTCGAGCGGATCGTTGCCGTCGACGGTGTAGCCCGGCATCCCGTAGCCGATCGCGCGCTTCGAGATGAAGTCCACCGAAGTGGCGTTTTCATACCGCGTATGCTCGGCGAAACCGTTGTTCGAGCACACGAAGATCACCGGCAGCTTCCACACCGAGGCGAGGTTCAGCGCTTCGTGGAAGGCGCCGATATTGCTCGCGCCGTCGCCGAAGTAGGCCACCGTCACGCGCTTCGAACCGTCGAGCAGCGAGGCCCAGGCGAAGCCGTTGGCGATCGGCATCGACGAGCCGACGATGCCCGTGGTCACCATCACGCCGGTTTCGGGGTGGGTGAGGTGCATCGGCCCGCCCTTGCCCTTGCAGGTGCCGTCGACGCGGCCGCAGATCTCGGCCCAGAGCGGGCGGAGCGGCATTCCCTTGGCGACCATGTCGTGGATGCCGCGATAGATCGTGCAGATCACGTCGTCGTCGGTCATCAGGTTCGACAGGGTGGAGGGGATCACTTCCTGCCCGCGCGCCGAATAGTAGGGCGCGGTGATGCGGCCACGGCGGATCTGGGTCCGGGTGAATTCGTCGTTCCGCTCGATCCGCACCATCCGGCGATAGATGTCGAGCTGGGTGGCGGCATCGGGGCTCGCCCTGTTTTCTAGCGTCTGGCTCATGAGTCCTCTCTCGAACGGCTTGGCCTTGTCGCCCCGGCTGGGTTTGGGGGCTGAACATAGGTTCAGTACCCGTCACGCCGCCCCGTGCAAGGGCGAGCGAAACGCCTCGGCGGTATCGCCCGCAAGGCGCCGCACGGCCAGCTCGCGAAGCTGGCTTGACTTGACCTTCTCGCTGCCGGTGATCGCGTAATCGTCGTCGCTGAAGAACAGCACGCGGCGCGGCACCTTGAAGCTGGCGATCTCGGCCCGGCAGCGCGAAATGACCTCGGCTTCCAGCACCTCCACCCCGTCGAGCGGGACGATGCAGGCGACCACCATCTCGCCCAGCAGGTCGTCGGGAACGCCCACCGTCTGGGTGCGCTTGACCCCCGGAATCCGCGCGATCACGTCGTCCACCTCGAGCGGGGAGACGTTGGCGCCGCCGGTCTTTATCATGTCGGTGAGCCGCCCCTCCCAGAAGAACCGCCCCGCCGCGTCCACCCGCCCGCCATCGCCGGTGCAGAAGAACCCCTCGGCATCGAGGCACTGCTCGGGCGCCTTGCCGAGATAGCCGGACATCAGCGTCGGCCCCTTTATGCACATCTCCCCGACCTGCCCCACCGGCACCGGACGGCCCGATATCGGCTCGACGATCTTTAGGATATTGCCCGGCAGCGGCGAGCCGAACGCCCCTTCCACGCGGCCTTGCGCGTCGTCGGCGACGAAGGACGTGCAGATCGTCATCGTCTCGGTACAGCCGAACGACATCGGCACGTCCCAGTCGGTATCGACGGTGGAGTGCTGCCAGATCATCTCCCCGCGCGTGACGTATTTCAGGCTGGAGAGGTCCGCTCCCTCCCACAACGGCGAGGCGGCGAGGCGCGCCCACTGGTGCGGGCGGCCGTTGAGGAAGGTGACGCGCTCCTGCTCTGCCAGCGCCAGTGCCTCGTCGGCCTCGAACGTGCGCTGGAGGATCACCGCGCCGCCGGTCGAGAAGGCGGTGCCGACCACCATCGAGACGTTGCCCGACCAGAAGAAGCCATTGCCGGTCCAGCTGCGCACCGGCTCGTGCATGGCGAACAGGCGGGGCCAGCGCCACCACTGGATCGCGAAGGCGCGCTGCGAATGGACGATGCCCTTGGGCAGGCTGGTGGTCCCGGACGAGAAGAACAGGCCGCCGGTCTCGGCCGGATGTACGCCGTCCGCGCGGGCGAGGACGAGGGCATCGTCGATCCCTTCCCCATGGGCGAGGAACGGCTCCCACGTCTCCACCGCGCCGCCCCCGCGCGCTTCCGGCGGTTCGACGTCGCCCGGAACCCCGCCGAGGGCAACGAGCCGGCGCAAGTAGGGATAGCGCGTCGAGGCCAGTTCGCCGGGCGCTCCCTGCGCGATGCCCGGCTCCAGCTCGGCCAGCATCGCCGCGAAGTCCTTCTTCAGGACCTGCTGCTCGAACAGCAGGATCGAGACCTCGGACGCGCGCAGCAGGTGGTCGAGTTCGGGGCGGGTCGAGAACGTGCTGAGCGCGGCGGGCACCCCTCCGGCCAGCGCGATGCCGAACAGGCTGGAGAGGAACTCCGGCCGGTTGGTCATCAGTATACCGACGCGCTCGCCTTTCCCCAGCCCGCAGGCCACTAGCGCACGCGCCACGTCCATCGAACGGGCGAGCAGGTCGTCGTAGCTCCATGACAGGCGGTGCTCGCCCTTGCGCAGCACCACCGCCTCGCGCGGACCATGGCGCGCGGCGACTTCCCGCAAGTAGCCGCCGATGGTCTGCGCGCCCTGCCCCGGCTCGTCGGCGAGCGGCGGCCCGGCGATTATGGACAAGGCCTCGGGCCTATCGTCGCCGGTCCCCTGCATCGCGTCCGTCCTCTCCCGGTTGTTCCTGGCCTCGCCTAGCAGCGCCCCGGAGCGGCCGAAAAGCGGCGACACCGCGCAGCGACGGCGCAGTCACATCGCTGCGCCGCGGCAGGCAAACCCATCGCCCGAGCGCACCGGAATCCGGCTGCACGGAAGCGAGAGGCTGGGCTAGGTTCGGCGGTATCGTCGCCTTGAACGACCACCACCTTCGTCATCCCCGCGCAGGCGGGGAAGACGGGTTTGGGTTGTGGCGGCAGGCACGCAAAGGGAGGAAGCTCGGTGAAACAGGCGTGGATCGAAAGCGGCAAGGGCATCGACACCATCGCCATCCGCGAGGTCGCCGTGCCCGAGCCCGGCCCCGGCGAAGCGCTCATCCGCATCCGCGCGGCGACGCTGAACTTCCGCGACCTGATCGTCGCCAAGGGCCTGATCCCCGGCCTCGGCAAGGAGCCCGAGGTGGTGCCGCTCTCCTGCTGCGCCGCCGTGGTCGAAGCCGTCGGCGACAGGGTGACGCGCGTGGCGGTGGGCGAACGGGTGGTGCCGATCTTCGCGCCGTTCTGGCTCTCCGGCGCGACGCCCGATTCGCGGATGCTCGGCGGCCCGATCGACGGGGTGGCGCGCCAGTATGCGGTGTTCCCGGCCGAAAGCCTGTGCCATCTGCCCGACGAACTCGGCGACCTCGAAGGGGCGACACTGGCCTGCGCCGGGCTGACAGCGTGGTCGGCGCTGACCGCCTTCCGGCCGACCGCGCCGGGCGACTGGGTGCTCGCCCACGGCACCGGCGGCGTCTCCATCGCCGCGCTGCAACTGGCCAAGGCGATGGGCGCCAGGGTGGCGATCACCTCGTCCTCCCCCGCCAAGCTCGCCCGCGCGGCCAGCCTCGGCGCGGACCTTTGCATAGACTACCGCGCCACCCCCGACTGGGCCGGCGAAGTCCGCAAGGCGCTGGGCGAGCGGCCGATCGCCAACGTCATCGACACCGTCGGCGCGGTCCAGTTCGACGACAACGCCGCGCTGCTGGCGGCGGGCGGCCAGCTCTCCGCGATCGGCATGCTCGCCTCCGATTTCAGCTGGAGCCGCATGGGCCAGACCGAGGTGAACATCGCCCCCATCGGCGTCGGCAACCGCGACCAGCACGAAGCGATGACCGCCTTCATCGCGGACCACGCCATCCGCCCGGTGGTGGATGCGGTCTACGACCTCGACCGCCTGGCAGACGCCTACCGCCACCTGGAAAGCGGCGCATTCTTCGGGAAAGTGGGCGTAAGCCTCCTCTAACGCACCGATCCTCCCTGTGGCCGAAGGCAATGGGGAGGTGGCAATCGCGCAGCGACTGACGGAGGGGTAGAGAGCCCTCCACCACCCGCGTGCCGCGAACGGTCCCCTCCCCATCGCTTCGCGACAGGGAGGATTTTCCTACATCCCGAAAACCTGTCATCCTGCCGCCGCGCTGTTCCCGACCTCGACAGGACCGGCGCCGCGCAGGCTCTTTCACACCGTCAGGCAACCCCGCCCCGCATGCACTTCATCAACTTGCGCGCCGCGCAACCGCGCTCACGCCTCGAAGATGTTGAATATCCCGTCCGCCGAACCGACAATTTCGCCGCCCACCTCGAACAGCCCGCGCGCAAAGACCATCCTTCGCGTCCGCCGCACCAGCTGCGGGGCACACGTCACCAGCGCCCCCACCGTCACGCCGCGCACGAAATGGTAGTTCAACTGCGCCGTCGCGCAGCGCGGCTCGCCCACCGCATCGACCGCGACGATGCCGAGCGCGATGTCGGCGAACGTCATCAGCGCGCCGCCGTGGATCATCTTAAGGTGGTCGTTTGCGGCCATCTCACCGGTCAGCAGCGCCACTTCGCGGGCTCCCGGCTCGCCGCGCATCCAGGTCGGGCCGATCGCTGCGGAAAAGGCACTGGCGGCCGTCGGCCACCAGCCCGCTGCCTCCAGTGACGCCGCGTCAGGCAAGCTGGTTGCCAAGCCCCGCCGCGTGCTTGGCGGCGATCCAGCCGAAGGTCATCGACGGTCCCACGCTCGCCCCCGCGCCCGGGTAGACCCGGCCCATCGGCGAAGCGGTGGTGACGCCGCAGGCATAGAGCCCCGGAATCGCGCTGCCATCCTCGCGCAGGACCCGCGAATCGCAGTCGCACACCACGCCGCCGTAAGTGCCGACGTCGCCCGGCACGATCGGGATCGCGTAGAACGGCCCCTTCTCGATCGTGCCCATGCACTTGTTGGGGCCATTCTTGAAGAACGGATCGCCCAGCCAGTTGTCGTAGGCCCGTTCGCCCCGGTTGAAGTCCTCGTCCCGGCCGCCGCGCACGAAGCCGTTCCAGCGATCGACCGTGCCCTTGAGCGCATCGACGGGAACATCGATCAACGCCGCCAGTGCCTCGACCGTGTCGGCCCGGCGCATCCAGCCCGAGGCGAGCCACTTGTCCATGTTCTTCTTCGCGGTGCCTTTCCCGGCCACCGCGTATTCGTCCATGTACTGCTGGTCCATGATCGCCCAGCTCGGGATGGCGGGCACGGTGCGGTTGCGCACCAGCATGTTCTCGCAGAATTCCTCGTAGGACCCGCCCTCGTTCATGTAGCGAACGCCGGTCTGGTCGACCTGGATGGCGTGGGGCTTCCCGGTCGTGCTCTGCGTGCCGGGCTTCACGTAGTCGGTGTCCCAGCCCGGTGCCTCGCTCATCTGGAAGCCGACCATCTGGTCCATCTGCCCGAGCCTGGCACCCTTGGCGGCCAATTCGACGTGCATGTCGCCGGTGTCCGTCTCGATCCCGTTGGACCACTTGGACTGCGTGCCCGGCATGTACTTGTCGCGCATGGCCTGGTTCATCGCGAAGCCGCCCGCGTTCATCAGGATGCCGAGGTTGGCCCCGATGCGCCACGGCTTGCCATCCCTGACAGTGACGACGCCGACGGCCCGGTCACCGTCCATGATGACCTCGTTGACCGGCGAATTGACGCGGATCTCGGCGGCCTGCTTCTCCAGCACCGCCTTGAGCATCCGCCCCTGCAGCGCCGCTCCCGCCGTGACCCAGTGCTTGCCGGTCAGCTTGCCGGCCACGACCTTGAGCGCGATCTTGAAGAAGACCTTCTTGATCTCCCACGAGTGCTTCATGAAAGGCAGCTTCATCCCGTCGTCGAGCCGGACCGGCACTTCGAGGAAACCCTGCCGCAGCTTGGGCGCCCATTCCTTGCCCAATTCCTTCTTGTTGAAAGGCACGGCGGTGACGGTACGGCTGGTCTTCATGCCGCCGGGAAGTTCGTCGTAATAGTCAGGCCAGAAGGTGGACCCGCGCTCCATGCTGACGCCCTGGCCGACGATGAAGTCGAGCATCTTCGGCGCCTCCACCGCATAAGTGCGGCGGCGGGCCGGGCTGGTGCCGGGCGAATCCGGGCCATCGGGCACCACCGCGTCGAGGTACTGGCAGGCCTTGTCGAGGCTGTCCTCGCCGGGGTCCATGAAGCGGTTGGCGGGTATCCACATGACGCCGCCCGACTTGCAGGTGGTGCCGCCCACCCACTGCGCCTTCTCGAGGATGACGACGGACTTGCCCGCCTGCTTCATCAGCAGCGCCGAGGACATCGAGCCTGCCCCGCTACCCACGACCACCCAGTCGAAAGTCTCGTCGAACTGCGTCATCGTGCCTGCTCCTCTCAACCGTCAAGCTGCGCTGCTGCGCATGCGTTCAGCCCGGTAGATCGGACTTCGCAGCCTTTGGCAACGGCGCAGGAGCGATAGCCTCGCAGGTTTCGCCGGAGCGAAGGGTTGGCCTGCCGATGGCGTTTTCGCGTGGCCTCGACCGTGCCGGTGCTATGACGTGGCCAAGAGAGAGGAAACCCGCCGAAATGACCGACACCCTGCCCGCCCTTCCCAGCCTCGCCACCATCGAGATGGCCCGCGAGGGGCGGCTGCTGCGCATCACGCTCAATCGCCCCGACGCGCTCAACGCCGTGAACCTGCAACTTCACGACGACCTTGCCGAGGCGATGTGGTTCGCACAGGTCGATACGGGGTCGGACGTGATCGTGCTGACCGGCGCAGGGCGCGCCTTCTCGGCCGGCGGGGACCTCGACCACATCGAGCACAATGCCCGCAATCCGCACCTGTTCGACCATGAGACGCGCGTCGCCAAGCGCATCGTCTCGACCCTTCTCGACATCGACAAGCCCGTGGTGTGCCGGATGAACGGCCATGCGGTGGGCCTAGGCGCGACGCTGGCGCTGCTGTGCGACGTGATCTTCGCCGCCGACGGCGCCAAGATCGGCGATCCCCATGTCGGTCTCGGCCTCGTCGCGGGCGACGGCGGCGCAGTGATCTGGGCCCAGCGCATCGGACTCACGCGGGCCAAGGAATACCTCCTTACCGGAGACCTGCTGACCGCCACGAAGGCAGCGGAGATCGGGCTCGTCAACCACTGCGTGCCGCTGGAGGAACTCGACGAGCGGGTCGATGCGTTCTGTGCGAAGCTGCTGAACGGCGCCATGGTCGCCATCCGCGCAACCAAGATCCTCACCAACCTCGAACTCAAGCGCCTCGCGACGGCGCTCATGGATGCGGGCATCGCCTACGAAAGCGTCAGCGTGCGGAGCGCGGACCACCTTGAAGGAATCCGGGCGCTGAAGGAAAAGAGGAAGCCGAACTTCACCGGGCGCTGAGAGTCGCCCCTCGGCGAGGGGACAAGCTCATGATGCAGTTCTGGTCCAGACGCTCGCTGATCGGCACGGCCGGCGCCGCCGCACTTTGCGCGATACCGGTTCTTGGGCGAGCCGCGTCGGTCGAACGCGACGTCACGTTCGCGCAGGACTTCGACGAACTCTGGAACACGCTGGGCGAACGCTACTGCTATTTCCCGGACAAGCGCACTGACTGGAACAAGGTGCGCTCGCTCTACCGTCCGATGGCGATCGCCGCGCCCGACGAGGCGGCATTCGAGGAGGTGGTCCGGCTGGTCCTCGCCGAACTCTACGACGCGCACACGCATCTGAACGATCCGCCGGACGGCAGCCCGCGCTGGCCGCTCTATGACCTGCTGGGCGAGGGCTCGGCGGATAACGTGAAAATAGTCGCCGTCGCGGACGATTCCGCTGCACGGCGGGCCGGACTCGCCCCCGGCTTGCGGATAACAGCGATCGAGGGTCGTCCCATCGGAGATTGCGTCAGGGCACTGATGCCCCGATGCCTCACCCGCCCCGATCCGGCCGCAGAAGCCTACGCCATCAACGTCGCGCTCGCCGGCCGGCGTGGTAAGCCGCGATTGCTGACCGTGCGGGATGCCGATGGGCACTCACGCGAGGTCGGCCTGCCGCTCGGCTCATCACCTTCGAGGCCCGATCTGGAGCACGCCCGGCTGCCCGACGGCACAGGCCACATCGTCATCCGCAGCTTCGCCGATACCGACATGGTCGCAGCGTTCGACACTGCGCTCGATGACTTGCGTGACGCGCCCGGCCTCATCCTCGACATGCGCGACAATGGCGGGGGCAATACAGCGGTGGCCCGGCCGATGATGGGACGCTTCATAACCCGCGCCATGCCCTACGCGACGATGCGGCGGCGCGAGGGGGCCAAGCTCGGTGCGTCCTGGACGGAATGGGTCGAGCCGCGCGGGCCATTCACTTACGACCGGCCCGTAGTCGTGCTCACCAGCCACTGGAGCGCCAGCATGGCCGAGGGTTTTCCCATGGGAATGCGCGCGATCGGGCGGGCAACGATCGTCGGCACCCGGATGATGGGCCTTGGCGCCGCCGTCTTCCCGATCACCCTCGATCGCACCGGCATCCGCGCGCAGTATTCGGCGGAGCCGGTCTACGACATCCACGGCCAGCCTCGCGACGCGCTGGTGCCCGACATCGTCGTGCCGGAAGGGCAGGACATTCTGGCCGCGGGCAGCAAGGCGCTCGCTTCGGCCATTCACCGCTGACCGCGCCGGCCCGAAGACCGGCGCGCAATTCGATCAGTCGGGCACTACGCGCTCGCCGTGTTCGGTGAACAGCGCGGTATAGCAGGTGCCGAAATCCTGCGCGTCGCTCTGGGTGAGTTCTCCGCCCTGCGCCGCCGCGCCCATGGCGCCGAGGAACGCCATCGGATCGTCCGCCTCGATGTCGTAGATCGCCAGGAACTCGTTTTCGTCGCTGCCCATCAACTTGGCTGCGAGCTTGTAGCGCTGCGCGCCGGCCATGCCGAACTTGTTGACGAGTTCCGGCAGGTGCTTGGTATTGTACCATTCATGGTACTCTTCCTCACGCCCCGGCTGCGGGCGAGTGAGCGCGACGAGCTTCATTTTCATGGCATCTCTCCTGATTCCTTCGGCGAACATTCGCCAGCGTCGGGAGCGATGCAAGTGCCCGCTATCTTGCCGCGCAAAGCATCGCCTCCCCGCGCTTACTGGAGAAGACTGCTGCCGACCTGGTACTCCGGAAACGGTTCGGCAGCCGGAATCAGCGTCCCCGCCAGAATCTCGCCGCCAGCCAAATCCGCGCCGCACTCACCACGGTACTCGCGCGGATTGGCGCCGAAGACGCGCTTGAACATGCGGCTGAAGTGCGCCGGGCTCTTGAAGCCGACCCCGTATGCGATCTCGCTGATCGATATGTCGCGCGGGTCGGTGCTGGACAGCCAGGCCTTCGCCCTCGCCAGCCTTTGCTCCCAGACGAGTTCCGAAAACGATGTCTCACGCAGCCGCAGGAGGAACGAGAGATAGCGCGGCGAAATACCGCATCCCTTGGCGACCATAGCGGTCGAGAGTTGCGGGTCCGACAGATGCACCTCGATGAAGCGCAGCACTTCCTCGAGCCGCCGGTCGGCGATCGACTGCCGGGGCGGCTGGGCATCCTCGCCCGCCCGCACGGCGTTGCCGATGAGACCGAGCGCCGTCTCGACCAGCAGCCGCGCCGATTCCTCGCCGAGCCCGCAATCGTCGTGGAACACGTCGGTCAGCATCGCCTCCGCCATGGCCATCTCGGGACGCTCCATGGCCATGAACAGCCCAGTGCTGAAATCCTGCCGGACATGTCCTCGCAGGATGTGCGTGGGCACTGTGACGTGGAGCACCTCGTGGACGCCGTCGCCA
>DATKFS010000064.1:0-10808 GCA_035511275.1 Novosphingobium sp. | reverse complement strand
CGAGAAGATCGAGGGCACCAGCAAGATCGTCCGTGGCGGCGAGACGCTCTGGGAAAAGCCGTTCCTGTCGGGTGAGGGCAACATGTCGCACACCTTTGCGAACCTCGAGCATCACCACTTCAAGTACGACCTGTTCCGCCGCCCCGGTGACGTCCACGTCCACTTCTTCGGCACCGCCACCCTCTCGTTCGCGGAAGGCGTGACCACCGAGGAAGGCGACGTGTTCGAGATCTCCGCCGCGCCCTTCGCGCTGCCGGTGTCGAACCCGCTGGCCCGCGCCGCCGCTTCGGCCGAGCCGACGACGACCGTGAAGTCGCTCTGAGCATGGACCCGATCCGCATCGCCATCGTCGGCGTCGGCAAGATCGCCCGCGACCAGCACATCCCCGCGATCAACGGCAATTCGGCCTTCAGCCTCGCCGCCACCGTCAGCCCGCACCATCGCGGGCCCGAGGGCACGCCGCATTTCGCGAGCCTCGAGGAACTGATCGAGAGTGGCCCGGCGGTCGACGCGGTCGCGCTCTGCACGCCGCCGCAGGTGCGCTACGACCTTGCCGCGCTGGCGCTGGCCAAGGGGATGCACGTCTTCCTCGAAAAGCCGCCGGGCGCGACTCTCGCCGAAGTGGCCGCGCTGGAAAGCCGCGCCGACAAGGTGGGCGTGACCCTGTTCGCCTCGTGGCACTCGCGCTTCGCGGCGGGCGTCGCCCCGGCGCGTGCGTGGCTGGCCGAGCGGCAGGTCAAGAGCGCGAAGATCGTCTGGCGCGAGGACGTGCGCGTCTGGCATCCGGGGCAGGCGTGGATCTGGGAGCCGGGCGGCCTCGGCGTGTTCGATCCGGGCATCAATGCCCTCTCGATCGCCACGCACATCCTGCCGCGCCCGTTCTTCCTGAAGGCCGCGACGCTGGAGATTCCCGCCAACCGAGCCGCCCCGATCGCCGCCGATATCGAGTTCCGCGATACGGCGGGCGCGACGATCCACATGGACCTCGACTGGCGCCAGACCGGCCCGCAGTCGTGGGACATCATCGTCGAGACCGACGCGGGTACGCTCAAGCTCTCGCACGGGGGCGCCGTGCTGACGCTGCCGACCGGCACCGAGCACAACGAGGACATGGAATACCCCGGCCTCTACGCACGCTTCGCCAACCTCATCCGGGGCGGCCGCAGCGATGCCGACATCGCCCCGCTGCGCCTCGTGGCCGACGCTTTCCTGCGCGGCAATCGCGAAACCGTCGAAGCATTCCACGACTGATGACCCCAGGGAGGGGACACGAGATGATGAAGACACTTCGCCGCACCACGCTGGGCCTGCTCATGGCCGCGACCGCCATGGCCGGCACCGCCCATGCCGACACCAACGGCCAGCCCACCACCGCCACGCTGGAGGCGGACAAGCCGGGCGCGGTCTACAACAAGGACGTCTTCACCCAGTTCGCCGAGCATCTGGGCGAGGGCATCTATGGCGGCCTGTGGGTCGGCAAGAACAGCAAGATCCCCAACACCAACGGTTTCCGCAACGACGTCGTCAAGGCGCTGCGCGACCTCTCGGTTCCGGTCATCCGCTGGCCGGGCGGCTGCTTCGCGGACGAGTACAACTGGCGTGAAGGCGTCGGCCCGCAGAACAAGCGCCCGGTGAAGATCAACACCCACTGGGGCGGCGTGACCGAGCCCAACACGGTCGGGACGCACGAGTTCTTCGAACTGGTCCGCCAGGTCGGCGCGGAAGCCTACGTCGCAGGCAACGTCGGCAACGGCACCCCGCGCGAGATGGCCGAATGGGTCGAATACATGACCTCGCCCGCCGGGTCGCTGGCGGACGAGCGTGCCCGCAACGGCCACAAGGAACCTTGGAAGGTCAAGTACTTCGGCGTCGGCAACGAGCTGTGGGGCTGCGGCGGCAACATGCGGCCGGAGTTCGCGGCCGACGAGACGCGCCGTTATGCCACCTTCATCAAGCCGCCCGCCGGGACCAGGATCCTGAAGGTGGCAGCCGGCGCCAACGTCGACGACTACAACTGGACCGAGACGATGATGCGCGTCGCGGCGAACCAGCTCGACGGCGTCTCGCTGCACTACTACGTCCACCCCGCCGGTGGCTGGCCGCCGCGCGCGCCCGCGGTCGACTTCGACGAGCATGGCTGGGCCGACGCGCTCGCCGGTGCCCGCCGCATGGATGACCTGATCACCAGGCACTCGGCGATCATGGACAAGTACGATCCCGAGAAGCGCGTCTTCCTCGCGGTCGACGAGTGGGGTTCGTGGTACGCGCAGGACGAGGGCACGCACCCCGGCTTCCTGCGCCAGCAGAACACCCTGCGCGACGCGCTGATCGCCTCGATCCACCTCGACATCTTCGCCAAGCACGCCGACCGCGTGCGCATGACCGCCATCGCGCAGATGGTGAACGTGCTCCAGGCGATGATCTTCACCGAGGGCGGCAAGATGGTGCTGACCCCCACCTACCACGTCTTCGAGATGTACAAGCCCTGGCAGGACGCGACGGTGCTGCCGATCGAGATCAAGTCGCCCTGGTACGGCAAGGACGAGTTCACCATGCCCGCCGTCAGCGGATCGGCGGTGAAGGCGAAGGATGGCAAGGTCCACGTCGCCCTCTCGAACCTCGATCCGAACCAGCCCAATACGGTGACGATCAAGCTGGACGGCGTAACGGCCTCGGGCGTCACGGGCCGCATCCTGACGGCCTCGGCGATCAACTCGCACAACACCTTCGAGGCGCCCGAAGTGGTCAAGCCCGCCGCCTTCACCGGTGCGAGCGTGCAGGGCGGCAACCTCGTCGTCACCCTGCCGGCCAAGTCGGTCGTCGTGCTGGAACTGAACTGATGAGGGCGGCCCTGATCGGCCTTGCGGCGCTGGCGTTCGCCGGTGCCGCCGAGGCGCAGCAGGTCGGCGAGAAGGGCGCCGGGACGCTGAATTCCCAGCTTTCCGGCGACCTCGTCGTCCACGATCCGGTCATCATCCGCGAGGGCGACACGTATTACGTGTTCAGCACCGTGGGCAAGTACATCGGCATCAGGACCTCGACCGACCTCAAGACCTGGAAGGACGCGGGCGCGGTCTTCTCCGAGATTCCGGCATGGGCCAGGGAAGCGATCCCCGGCACCGAGGGTATCTGGGCGCCCGACATCAGTTTCGTCAACGGCGAGTACCGGCTCTACTACTCGGTCTCCACCTTCGGCTCGAACCGCTCCGCCATCGGCCTCGCCACCAGCCCGACGCTGGGCGCGAAGGCGAAGTGGAAGGACCAGGGCCTCGTCGTCATGTCGACGAAGGACGATGACTTCAACGCCATCGACCCGAACTTCGTGGTCGATGCGCAGGGCCGCCAGTGGCTGTCGCTCGGCAGTTTCTGGACGGGACTGAAGCTGTTCCCGCTTGACCCGAAGACCGGCAAGGTCGCGCCGGGCGCGGAGCCCTATTCCATCGCCCGTCGTCCCGCCCCGGCCGGCGGACCCGCTCCGGTCGAAGCGCCGTTCATCATCCCGCACGGCGGATGGTACTACCTGCTCGCGTCCTACGACTACTGCTGCAAGGGCGTGAACAGCACCTACTATACCGTGGTCGGCCGCTCGAAGAAGATCACCGGGCCGTACCTCGGCAAGGACGGCAGCGACATGATGCAGGGCGGCGGCACGATCTTCCTGCGCGCCGACCTGCAGGAGCAGCAGCGCTTCCGCGGCCCCGGCCATGCCGGCGCCTTCACCGACAAGGACGGTCAGACCTACGTCGTCTACCACGCCTACGACAAGCAGGCCGACGGCGCGCCCAAGCTGCGCATCGCGCCGGTGCGCTGGGAGGCGGACGGCTGGCCCGTCGCCGAATACTGAGACCCACCTGACGGCGCCCCGGCCTCGTGCCGGGGCGTCCTTTTTGACCGGGCAGAACGGCTGCCCCAAGCCTTTGAAAACCGGAGAGGACGACATGAACCTTTCGCTTTCGCGCCGCGCATTCGCCGCCGCCGCTGCTCTCGCCCCGATCGCCTGCTCCAAGGCGGGTGACGCCGTCAAGGGTGGCGAGGATGCCGCCAAGGCCGTGGCGGTCCCGTCGAACCCGCTCGTCAAGCAGCGCGCGGACACGCAGATCTTCCTGCACACCGATGGCTGGTACTATCTGATGGGCTCGGTTCCGGAGTACGACCGCCTTGCCCTGCGCCGCGCCAAGACCCTCGAAGGGCTCGCGACGGCAGAGGAGCGCGTGCTCTGGCGTCACGAGAAGACCGGCCCGATGTCCGGCTTCCTCTGGGCTCCCGAGCTGCACTACGTCGACGGCAAGTGGATCGTCTACTTCGCGGCAGGCCCGAGCGGCGGCGGCGAGGACGTGTTCCGCATCCGCACTTATGCCGTGGTCTGCGACGGGCCGGACCCGATGACGGGCAACTGGAAGGTCCTCGGCGAATTCAAGGCGCCGTGGGACAGCTTCAACCTCGATTCCACGATCTTCACCCACAAGGGCGTGCGCTACTTCTCGTGGGCGCAGCGCGAGCCGGGGATCGACACCAATTCCAACGTCTACATCGCCCCGATGAAGGATGCGCTGACGCTCGCCGCCGAGCCCGCGCGCCTGACGGTGCCGACGCTCGACTGGGAAGTGCGCGGCTACAAGGTGAACGAGGGCTCGGCCTTCATCAATCGCCACGGCCGCCTGTTCATGACCTACTCGGCCAGCGCCACCGACGCGCGCTACTGCCTCGGGCTGCTGAGCGTGGACGAGAACGCCAACATCATGGACCCGCGCGCCTGGACCAAGTCGCCCGAGCCGGTCTTCGTCACCTGCCGCGAGACTTCGGTCTACGGCCCCGGCCACAACAGCTTCACGGTGGACGAGAAGGGCAACGACATCCTCGTCTACCACGGCCGCGACTACGAGAAGATCGAGGGCGACCCGCTGTTCAACCCCGACCGCCACACCCGCATCCAGCGCCTCTACTTCGACGCGAAGGGCCAGCCCGACTTCGGCGTGCCGGTCGGCAACGGCCCGCTGCCCGAGCGCTTCGCACCCGCCGTGCGGCGTCAGGTCAACCTGGTGCAGGACGGCGATGCGGTGAAGCTGGGCGCAGCGCCGATCGAGCGGACCCAGTTCCGCTCGCTGCCCGCCGCCGATGGCGCGGTGCAGCTCTCGCCGATCATGATGCCGGACAAATGCCTCGTCGCCGCGGCCGACGGTTCGGTCACGCTCGCCCCGCGCTCCGCGACCGGCGCGGCGCCGGGCGCCGACCTGTTCGTCCGCGAGAGCGCATCGGGCGGCGCGGTGCGCTTCGTGTCGAAGGCCCAGGCGGGCAAGGCGCTCGCCCATTCCTCCGACAACGTGCGACTCGCGGATGCCGCCGATCCGGCCGCTGCGTGGCTGCCGGGCTGACGCCGACGCCTAGCGGAACCCGCCAGAAATCTCCCGGTTTCTGGCGGGTTTGCGACCCTTCTGCCACACCCGTGACAGGTTTTTGAAAGGTCCGACGTTTTTCCGCTTGCAACGAATTAGTCCGACTAATAACTAGGCCGGGTAATTGGAGGGGCATGGTATGGGCCAGCCCCATTGGGAGGGTTGATACATGGCACTCAAGCCATTCGCATTCTGCACCGCATCCGTCTTCGCGCTCAGCCTGGCCACTGTCGCCAACGCGCAGGACACCGCAGCCGCCGACGCCGCTGCTCCCGCCGACGAGACCGCCTCGACCGAGGAAATCATCGTCACGGGCGTCCGCGCCTCGCTCGCCAGCGCGCAGCGGATCAAGGAAAACTCCGTCCAGATCGTCGACTCGATCGTCGCTCAGGACATCGGCAAGCTGCCCGACAACACCGTGTCCGACGCGCTGCAGCGCGTGACCGGCGTCCAGGTGACGCGCGGCGCGGGTGAAGCCGGCACCGTGCTGATCCGCGGCCTGCCCAACACCGCCACCCTGCTGAACGGCCGCGAAGCCTTCACCGGCACCGCGCGCGGCGTCGCCCTGCAGGACATCCCGGCCGAACTGCTGGCCGGCGTCGACGTTTACAAGACCAGCACCCCCGACCTCGTCGAAGGCGGCGTCGCCGGTGTCATCGACGTGCGCCTGCGCCGTCCGTTCGACTTCAACGGCCTCGAGGTCGCCGGTGGCGGCCGTGCGGTCTACTCCGACCAGTCGGACAAGTGGGGCTACCTCGGCAACCTCCTCGTCGCCGACCGCTGGGAAACCGGCATCGGCGAGATGGGCCTGATGCTCTCGGCCTCGTACAACCGTCGCCGCTTCGAGGACAACACCGCGTTCGACTTCGTCTCGAACCCGATCGCCGACCCGGCGACCGGCAACATGGTCGGCGTTCCCGACACCGTGGGCGGCCTCTACACCAACGGCGACCGCAAGCGCATGGCGTACAACGGTTCGTTCCAGTGGCGTCCGGCCTCGAACCTCGAAGTCTACGTCGACGGCCTCTACACCCAGTACAAGAACCGCTACGACACCGACTTCTTCGTCGGCCTGCCCAAGGCGGGCAACGTCACCTCGGTCACGCCGAATGCCGACTACCCCTGGCTCGCCGACGGCGTGACGGTCGAGAACGCCTACACGATCACCAGCAACCAGGCGTACAAGGACAAGACCACCACCTACCAGGTGAATGGCGGTCTCAAGTACGACGCCGACGACCACACCACGATCACGACCGAGCTGACGTATAACCGCAGCAAGATCGCCAATCGCAACATGATCGTCGACACCTCGTTCAACGCCCCGACGGCGGTGTACCAGTTCGACGTCGGCGGCACGCCGAACATCGACATCCAGGGCGTCGACCTGACCGATCCGGCCAACTTCACGCTGCGCACCCTGTTCGACAACCACAGCGTCGCGATCAGCAAGCAGTGGGCATGGCGCGCGGACCTCGAGCACCGCTTCGACGACGGGTTCATCTCGGCCTTCAAGATCGGTGCCCGCTACACCAACCGCCACGTCGACTCGCAGGCGACCGCATCGGTGCCGATCGCGGCGACCGACCCGGTCCTCGTCAGCACCCTGCCGACGGACTTCTGGGACCTGTCGCCCAACGGCCTCGTCAAGGGCAAGGCCGGCATCGGCCAGTTCCTCGACGCCAACGGCGACTACCTGCTGGGCAACAGCGACACCGTCCGTGGCTGGTTCGGCCAGGCGGCGGGCGACCGTCCCTACGAGCCCAACCTCGCGTTCTCCGACGTCGAGAAGACCTACGCGTTCTACGGTCAGGCCGCCTATCGCTTCGACATCGGTTCGATGCCGGTTGACGGCGTCATCGGCGCCCGCGTGGTCAACACGGTCCAGAACCTCGCCGGCAACGGCGTGGAGAGCAAGCAGAACTACGTCGACGTCCTGCCGAGCATCAACATCCGCTTCGGCCTCGCCGACAACCTCAAGCTGCGCCTCGCCGCCGGCAAGACCATCACCCGCCCGAACTTCGCCGACCTCAACCCGCTCGTCACGTACGTGCCCAGCGGCTCGACCGGCAACCAGGGTTATGCGGGCACCGGCAGCGGCGGCAACCCCGACCTCGCGCCGATCAAGTCCGACGCCTACGACGCGACGCTGGAATACTACATCAGCAACAACGCCTCGATCACCGCGGCGGCGTTCTACCGCAAGTTCGACGGTTACATCCAGACCTACTCGGCGCCCGAGCAGTACGAGGGCCAGACCTGGCTGGTCAGCCGTCCGCGCGGCGTGAAGGGTACGCTGAAGGGCGTCGAACTGGCCTACCAGCAGTTCTTCGACTTCCTGCCCGGTGCGCTCAGCGGCTTCGGTGCCCAGATCAACGGCACCTACATCGAGGGCGAGAACGACGATCCGATCAACGGCGGCACCCAGCGCCTCGTGAACGTGTCGAAGTACTCGTACAACCTCGTCGCGATCTACGAGAAGTACGGCGTCTCGGCTCGCCTCGCCTACAACTGGCGTTCGAGCTTCGTCGACAGCTACAACTCGGGCGGCACCCAGGCGAGCACCATCGTCGCCGATCCGACCGGCCAGCTCGACTTCTCGATGAGCTACGACGTGACGCCTGCCTTCACGGTCACCTTCGATGCCACCAACATCACCGACCGTACCTACCAGGATCGCTTCAAGGGCCTGAACTCGCTCACGGGTGACTATTCGAGCACCCCGCGCGATACCCGTACCTACGATCGCACTTTCGAAGTGGGCGCCCGCTTCAAGTTCTGATCCGGCCGGCCGCGACGGTATCGCCATTCCGTCGCGGCCAGCTCAGCGCGGCTGCTCCTGCCGGGGCTCCTTCCTCTCCCAACACCCGGCGGGAGCGGCCGCGCTGTTCCTTTCTGAACACAAGGGGATGACATTGCGGAAAATCCTGGCTCTCGCGGCGCTTCCCCTGGCAGCGCTCCTTGCGGGAGGGGCCAGTCCGCAGTCCACCGCCTCTTCGCGCGACACCCCCGCGCTCGATACCCATGCCATCGCCGAGGCCCGCTTCGGCAACGATGCCGAATGGTACGAGTCGCGCATTCCCTTCTTCGAATCCTCCGACGCGAAGATCGATGCGGTCTACTACTACCGCTGGGGTCTGTTCCGCGCGCACCAGCGTGACCTTGGCGCGCAGGGCTACATCACCACCGAGTTCGCCGACGACGTCGACTGGCAGCGCCATCCCTTCGCCAGCCTCAACGACGCCAGCGGTTTCCACATCGCCGAGGGGCGCTGGCTGAACGACCGCCGCTTCACCGACGACTACATCAACTTCATGTACGAAGGCGGCAACGACCGCCACTTTACCGACCACATGGCGGACTCGGTCTGGGGCCGCTACCTTGTGGACGGCGACCGCGAGGCGGTGCTCGCGCACCTCAAGGTCATGCGCCACGTCTACCGCTTGTGGGACGAGAAGTTCGACTTCGACAAGGGTCTCTACTTCGTCGAGCCCCTGCTGGACGCGACCGAGTACACCGTGTCCTCGATCGACGCTTCGGGCGGGAAGGACGGGTTCCGGGGTGGGGATGCGTTCCGGCCTTCGGTCAACAGCTACATGTTCGCCAATGCCCGCGCTCTCTCGCGCATGGCGGCCATGGCGGGCGACACGGCGATGGCGAAGGAATACGCCGACCGCGCCGAGGCGCTGCGCACGCGGGTGCTGGCCGATCTGTGGAACCCGAAGCTCGAACACTTCACCGACCGGCACCAGTTGACCAACGAGCACGTCAGGTACTGGGACCCGATCCGCAACCGCGAACTGGTCGGCTACCTGCCGTGGATGTTCGATCTCGTGCCGGACGAGGCGAAGTATTCCAGGGCCTGGACGCACCTGCTCGACCCGCAGTCGCTCGCAGGGAAAGCGGGAATGCGGACCGTCGAGAAGACCTACGAGTACTACATGCGCCAGTACCGCTACCTCGGCACCGCGCCCGAGTGCCAGTGGAACGGGCCGATCTGGCCTTACCAGACCACGCAGGTCCTGACCGGCATGGCCAATCTGCTCGATCACTACGACCAGCGCGGTCCGGTCACCCGCAGCGCGTGGATGGCGGAGCTGCGCAAGTACACGCAGATGCACTTCCAGGGCGACAGGCTCGATCTCGAGGAGGACTACCACCCCGAGACCGGCAAGCCGATCGTCGGGCTGGACCGCAGCCACCACTATTTCCACTCGGGCTACCTCGACCTGATCCTGACCGGCCTCGTCGGCATCCGCCCGCGCGCGGACGACGTGCTGGAGGTCAACCCGCTGCTACCCGCCGCGAGCGACGCGCAAGCGCTTGGCTGGTTCCGCATCGAGCGCGTGCCCTACCACGGCCACCTCGTCTCGGTGACCTGGGACGCGGACGGCGCGCACTACGGGCGCAAGGGCCTGACGGTGGCGGCCGACGGGGTGGAACTGGCGCACCGGAACACGCTGGGCCGGATCGAGGTGCCGCTGGCGCGCAAGGCCAATGCCCCCGTCGCGCGGGAGGAGAACCTTGCCGTGCAGCTGGTGCGCGGATCGTACCCGAAGCCCACCGCTTCGTCCGGGACCGAGGCCGAGAAGCTCCACGACGGCATCGACGGCCGCGCATGGTTCTACCCCGAACTGCCGAACGGCTGGGATTCCGCTCCTTCCGCGCAGCCGCAGTGGTATGCGGTGGACTTCGGCAAGACCCTGGCGCTCGGCCGGGCCGAACTCGCCTTCTTGGCCGACGGCAAGAGCTTCGCGGCACCGCGAACGGTGGTGGTCGAAGTGTCGCGCGGTGGACGCTGGCGCAAGGTCGCGGCCGGGATCGTCCCGCGCGCCAACGGCATCACGCAAGTGACGTGGCCCGCCGTGGAAGCCGAGCGCATCCGCGTGACCATGACGCCGAGCGAGGGCAAGGCGATCCGCCTGGCCGAGCTGAAGGCCTTCGCGCGCTGAGCCGCCGCCGCGTCGCCGCCTGTCAGATCAGCGCGACGATGCGGCCGACGACGCCTCCCGTCGCGAGCCTGCCCAGCCCCTCTGGGATACCCTCGAAATCGGTCGTCGTCGCCTCGATGGCAAGGTCGCCGCGCGCCATGTGGGCGAGCACAGCCGCCGTGTCGGCCGGCGTACCGCCGCCCGATCCGCGCAGGGTGACGGACTTGCCCACGAGTTCCATCGTCGAGATCAGCGCCTGCGTCCGGCCGAGGCCCACCTGAACCACCGTCCCGCCGGGGCGCACTGCCGCGATCGCGCCCGAAGTGGTGTCGCCGAAGCCCGCGAAATCGACCACGAGGTCGAGCCCCAGCGGCGCCAGTTCGCGAATGTCGGCGACGATGGAGGCGACCCCCTGCGCGCGCGCCGCGTCCCAGGCCGCGCGGCGCGGCTCGGCGGCGTGGACTTCGGCCCCTTCGAGCACGGC
>DATKFS010000063.1:0-5366 GCA_035511275.1 Novosphingobium sp. | reverse complement strand
CTGATGGGCTTCTTCTCGCTGCTGCCCGCCGTCGGCACCGGCATCATCTGGGTGCCCGTCGCGATCTACCTTTTCGCCACGGGCGATACCGGCAAGGCCGCGATCGTGGTGTTCTGCGGCGTATTCGTCATCGGCATGGTCGACAATGTGCTGCGCCCGATCCTGGTCGGCCGCGACACCCGACTGCCCGACTTCGTGGTGCTGATCGCCACGCTTTCCGGCCTCGAACTGTTCGGCCTCAACGGCTTCATCATCGGCCCGGTCATCGCCGCGCTGTTCATCGCGGTCTGGAACCAGCATCGCGACCAGCGTCAGGCGAAGCTCGAAAGCGACCGTACCGGCCTTCCCGTGCAGACCCAGGCCAGCGCGGAAAAGGCCGCCGAGGAAGCCGTCGCGCACCCTTCGTGATCGTCCTGCGTCGTCCCCGGCCCGGCCGGGGACGACATACCGGCGCTCAATCCTTCGCGAACGGGTTCTTGGCGCTGCGCAGGTTGAGGCGGATCGGCACCGCATCGAAGCCGAGTTCGCGGCGCATGCCGTTCACCAGATAACGCTTGTAGCTCTCGGGCAGCAGGTCGAGGCGGGTGCCGAAGATCACGAAGCCCGGCGGGCGGGTCTTGGCCTGCGTGATGTAGCGCAGCTTGATGCGCTTGCCGCCCGGCGCCGGCGGTGGATTGGCCGCGAGCGCGTCGTCGAACCAGCGGTTGAGCGCCGAGGTCGGCACGCGCTTGCTCCACGCTTCGCGGATCGAGAAGCCGGTGGCGATCAACTCGTCGAGGCCGCGCCCCGTGCGCGCCGAAACCGTCAGCAGCGGCACGCCGCGCACTTGCGCCAGCCCATCGTCGAGCGCGGCGCGGATGCCGTTGAACAGCGCCGAGGCGCCCTCGGCCACGTCCCACTTGTTCACCGCGATGATAAGCGCGCGGCCTTCCTCCAGCACCTTGGATGCGATCGTCAGGTCCTGGTGCTCCAGCCCACGCGTGGCGTCGAGCAGCAGCACCACGACTTCGGCGAAGTCGATCGCGTGGCGCGCGTCGGCGACGGCCATGCGCTCCAGCTTCTCGGTCACGTTGGCGCGCTTGCGCATCCCGGCGGTGTCGATCAACTGGACCTGCCGGACGTCCTGCGTCTTGGGGTCGGTCCATTCCCAGTCGATCGTGATCGAATCGCGGGTGATCCCCGCCTCGGGCCCGGTGAGCAGGCGATCTTCGCCGAGGATACGGTTGATGAGGGTCGACTTGCCCGCGTTCGGGCGCCCGACGATGGCGAGTTTGAGCGGACGCAGAAGCATCGCTTCCTCGTCCTCTTCCTCTTCGAACTCGGGCTCCTCGGGCTGGAGCGGCTCAAGGTGCGACAGCAGCGCCTCGAACAGGTCGGCCATGCCGACGCCATGCTCGGCCGAGACCGCGATCGGATCGCCCAGCCCCAGCGAGTACGCCTCCAGCACGCCATGTTCGCCCGCGCGGCCCTCGGCCTTGTTGGCGAGCACGATCACCGGCACTGGCGAGGCGCGCAGCCACTGGCCGATCTCCTCGTCGAGCGGGGTCAGCCCTGCGCGCGCGTCGACCACGAAGAGCGCGACGTCGGCGGTTTCCAGCGAGGCTTCGGTCTGCTTGCGCATCCGGCCGGGCAGCGTTTCCGCCTCGTCGTCTTCCCAACCGGCGGTGTCGACGATCTGGAATTTCAGGCCGAGCAGTTCGGCGTCGCCGAAACGGCGGTCGCGGGTGACGCCGGGCTGGTCGTCGACCAGCGCGAGCTTCTTGCCGACGAGCCGGTTCCACAGCGTGGACTTGCCGACGTTGGGTCGGCCGATGATGATGACTTGGGGAAGCATGATTCCCAGCGCATGGGGATTTCCTGCCGTTTTGGCAAGCTTTGCGCTCGATTCGACGGATTACCGCCATTGCACGTCGGCGCGGCGCCCCCGAGCGCGCGGGGCCCGCTGTTGCCCCATTATACGCGACCTGGATTATTGGGCACAGCCGAACGCTGCGAAGTTACAAACGATTGCCTGTAATCTCGAGCGATTTCAACGCGCAGTTCGGAACAAAACCTTGCGCCAGGATTAACCAGACTCGGCAGACAGCCGATAACCTTCCCAAGGCACAAGGGCGGGCATGAGGGTTTACCGTAAAGTCATCATCCTGGGGCTCGCCGCCGCGTGCATGACGCCGGCTCATGCCCGCACGGCCATCGATGCCGCTATTGGCGGGGCATCGTCCAGCGATGCCGGGGCTGGGTCGGCCCTCACGGTTCCCAAGGCACCGGGCCACCTGGAATGCGTGCCCTATGCACGGTCCACCTCCGGCATCCAGATCTACGGCGATGCACATACCTGGTGGGGGCAGGCGAAGGATCGCTACGCCACCGGTCGGGCGCCGCGCGTCGGGGCGGTCATGGCGATCCGGCCCTTCAACAATTCGAGGCTGGGCCATGTGGCGACGGTCAGCCGGATCGTCGATTCGCGCACGATCCTGCTGAGTCACGCCAACTGGTCGTCACCCGGCCAGATCGAGCGCAACGTCACGGCGCTGGACGTCTCGCCGGAAAACGACTGGAGCCAGGTGCGCATCTGGTACGCGCCGAGCCGCGGCCTCGGCACCACGCACTGGCCCGTCGCGGGCTTCATCTACAACGCCAAGCCAGGCACGGTGCGCGACACCGGCACGGCCCGCCTCGCCTCCGCGACCGCATCGAAGGCCGCGAAAAGCACGCGCCACGCCGACCCGATCGGCGCGATCATCGCGGGCACTTACTGAGACATCCGCAAGCCCGCTCGGGCCGCAACTCCGCCCAGGCTGAGCCTGTCGAGGCACCCTCGACGTGGTGCGAGGTTCGCATCCTTCGACAAACTCTCAGATGAGCGGAGTTGGCGGATGGAGGGATAGCCCACAAGCGCCGCCCAACACAAAAAGCGCCGCCTCCTTTGCGGAAGCGGCGCTTCGTGAAGTCAGTCCTTCTTCGCCACCGGCGCGTCGTCGCCGATATCCTCGTACCAGGCCTCGACCGGGCCGGAGAGCTTGATGGTCAGCGGTTGGCCGTGGCGATCCATCGACTTGCCGGCCTGAACGCGAATCCAGCCTTCGGAAATCGAGTATTCCTCGACGTTGGTGCGCACGGTGCCCTTGAAGCGGATACCGATGCCGCGCTGCAGCTTCTCCTGGTCGAAGAAGGGGCTGCGCGGGTTGATCGCGAGGTGATCGGGCGGCACGTCGGGGCCGCTCTGGACGGGCGTGGGGGTCTCTTCGGTCATGCCCGTGCGTTTAGATGCAGATCGGCGCTTGTCAATTCGATCCGAGTTGTCTAGGGGGCCGCTTCCGCACTGATAGCGGGCGCGTAGCTCAGTGGTAGAGCACACCCTTCACACGGGTGGGGTCGCAGGTTCAATCCCTGCCGCGCCCACCATCCCCTCCGGGATGGTAGCGACAGATCGGCGGATTACCTCGACATCGGCGGCATATTCCTCGCAGCGTCTTGCGGGCCTCGCGGCTGTTCGGCATAGCGCGCGACCATGCACGATATCCGCCAGATCCGCGAAAACCCCGAAGCCTTCGACGCCGGCCTCGCCCGCCGCGGGGTCGCCCCCGTCTCCGCCCAGATCGTCGCGCTCGACGAGCAGCGCCGCGTAGTCGCCACCCGGGCGCAGGAGAGCCAGAACCGCCGGAACGAGGCTTCGAAGGCGATCGGCAAGGCCATGGGCCAGGGCGACACCGCCACCGCCGATGCGCTCAAGGCCGAAGTCGCCGGGCTCAAGGACAGCCTCCCCGCGCTCGAGGCCGAGGAGAAGGAGGTCGCCGCAAAGCTCAACGACCTGCTCGCAGGCCTGCCCAACATCCCGCTCGACAGCGTGCCCGATGGCGAGGACGAGGCGCAGAACGTCGAGGTGTCCCGCTGGGGCACCCCGCGCGACTTTGCCTTCACGCCAAAGGAACACGCCGACATCGGCCCCGCGCTCGGCCTCGATTTCGAGACCGGGGCGAAGCTGTCGGGCGCGCGCTTCACGTTCCTTAAAGGCCAGATGGCCCGCCTCCACCGCGCGCTCGCGCAGTTCATGCTGGACACGCAGACCGCGCAGAACGGTTTCATGGAATGCAACGTGCCACTGCTGGTGCGCGACGATGCGGTCTTCGGCACCGGGCAGCTTCCCAAGTTCTCGGAAGACCTGTTCCGCACCACCGACGGCCGCTGGCTGATACCAACCGCCGAAGTCAGCCTGACAAATGCCGTCGCGGGCGAAATCCTAGACCCCGCCGCGCTGCCCTTGCGGATGACCGCGCTCACCCCCTGCTTCCGCTCGGAAGCGGGCGCGGCGGGGCGCGATACGCGCGGGTTCATCCGTCAGCACCAGTTCGAGAAGGTCGAACTCGTCATCGTCTGCCGCCCCGAGGACAGCGAGGGCGAGCATGAAAAGATGGTCGCCGCCGCCGAATCGATCCTGCAGGCGCTGGGCCTGCCCTATCGCAAGGTCCTGCTCTGCGCAGGCGACATGGGCGCGACCGCGCGCATCACCTACGACCTCGAAGTGTGGCTGCCCGGCCAGCAGGCCTACCGCGAGATCAGCTCGATCTCGAACTGCGGCGACTATCAGGCGCGCCGCATGAACGCCCGCTACAAGCCCGAAGGCGCGAAGAAGACCGAGTTCGTCCACACCCTCAACGGCTCGGGCCTCGCGGTCGGGCGCACGCTGGTGGCGGTTCTGGAGAACTACCAGCAGGAGGACGGTTCGGTCACGGTGCCGGACGTGCTCAAGCCATGGATGGGCGGGATCGAGCGGCTGGAGGCGCAGGGATAACAGCCTTGCGGGCGGATCAGTGTCCCTCTTCCCATCCCCATTCCTCCGCTCATGCCGAGCGTGTCGAAGCATCCACGGCGACGTCAGATTTTTCCGCGACGCGCCCGCCCGCATATGGTTAAAGGCAAGTCATGCGCATCCTCCTCACCAACGACGACGGCATCAACGCCCCCGGCCTCTACGTGCTGGAGAAGATCGCCGCGCAGCTTTCGGACGATATCTGGATCTGCGCGCCTAGCGAGGAACAGTCGGGCGCGGGCCACTCTCTGACCCTCACCCGCCCGGTACGGATGCGCCAGCATGCCGAGCGCCGCTTCTCGGTGACGGGCACGCCGACCGATTCGGTGACGATGGGGCTCAAGAAGGTCCTTCCCGGCCCGCCCGACCTGATCCTCTCGGGCGTCAACCGCGGCGCCAACCTTGGCGATGACGTGACCTATTCCGGCACGGTCTCGGCCGCGCTCGAAGGAGCGCTGGCGGGCGTCCGCTCGATCGCGCTGAGCCAGGTCTATTCGAAGGAGGGCCTCGGCGACGGCGTCAGCTTCGCGGCTGCGGAGGAATGGGGCGCGAAAGT
>DATKFS010000062.1:0-13059 GCA_035511275.1 Novosphingobium sp. | reverse complement strand
ACCGTCAACACGGCGGAGTTCCTGCTCACCGCCTCGATCTCGACCGCGTTCATCGCCACGATCGGACTCTCGGCCTTCACTCTCGCCACGGTCGGCCTCATCATCGGCGGCGTCGTGGCTGCCCCGTTCGGCGCCCTTTTCGCCAAGCGCATCAAGGCGCGGACGCTGCTCGTGGCGGTTTCGATCGTGCTGATCGCGACCAGCCTGTTCAGCGTGTGGAAGGCCTGGCCGATCTTCTAACCCGGGTCAGCCCGGCGGCGAGGTCATGACTTCGCCGTGGTCGAGGAAGTGGACGAGCGTCCGGGCCAGTTGATCCAGCGCCGCCTTCACGCTCGGCCCGGGACCGCCCTCGTTGATCTGCACCGTGGTGCCCTCGATCATGAACAGCATCATGTAGCAGCGGGTGCGCAGCGCCTCACGCTCGCCGCGTGCCTGGGAACCGAGATCGAAGCCCGGGAAGCGCCGGCCCAGCGTGGCGATGATGTTGTCATGGTGACGATACACCGGGTCGAGCGCGTTGGTCTGCAGGTTGGCTCCGGCCCAGAACAGGTTGAGCGAATTGCGCCTCTCGTCCTGCTCGCCGCGCAGGCGCACCAGCCATTTGCGCACTCCCGCAAGGCTGACGCGCTTGAGCGTGACCAGTTCCGCGTAGATTTCCAGCTGATACGCGAGATCCTGCCGCATCAGGTCCAGCAGCATCTCGTCCTTGCTGCGATAGTAGAGATATACCGTGGCGCGGCTGACGCCGGCATGTGCCGCGATTTCCTCTACCGATGCGGGGAAGAAGCCCTTGTCGTAGAACACTTGCCGTGCCGCCGCACGGATGCGCGCGATGGTGGGCTTGCCGGCTGGGCGCGGAGCGCGGGGCGGTGTGGAGGCTGCCATGCTCCGCGTGGTTTGGCCCAAGCTCCTCATCACGGCAAGGAAAACGCTCTTCCCCCGGCCCGAGCCTAGAATGTGAAGGTCACGACGATGGAGTCGGTATAGGCTCCCGGCTTGGGAAAGCTCCGCGCGGGGATGCGGCCATAGGCGGTCTTCGAGGCGTTGAAGGTGAGCAGGTTGGCGATCACCATGGTCTGCAACTGCCCCCCGTTGCTGCCATTGCCCCAGATGGTGGAGTAGCCGCTGTCCTGGTAGATGTTGTAGTCCAGCCGCGCGGTGCCGTTGGCCATCTGGCGCGCGGCCGCATTGCCCGAGTTGCCCGCGCTGAGGCTGAGGTCGACAGTGGCGTTCATCGGAACGCTGACCGAGATGCAACTGGCATTCACAGTCGCCGTCGCCGTGGTCGGCGTCGAGTTGCCGGGGTTGTAGGTGCCGAAGCTCAGCGCGGTGGTCGAGACGGTGCAGATGCAGACGATGCAGCCGGCCGCGCCCGCGGGCGACGGGGGCGCCAAGCCACCCGCCAGCGCAACGAAGCAGAGAATGCAGCGGATCAGGGCGGTGCGGTTCATGGGCGTGGCTCCTTGTCGGCGAGCGCCATTGCGCTCTGGCCTGCATGATCCGCCTTCACCCACTCGTTTTCAGGCACGCAGGTGACTGGCGCCGCTGCCGCAAGGCGCGCCTCGCCGGCCAGTTGCGGCACGACCACGCGGCAGGCACCATTGGCGCCCGAAACCCTAAGCACCGCGCCGCCTCCGGCATAGTCCTCGATCCAGATCTCGCCATCGTATCCTACGATCCCCGACCCGCCCGTCCAAGCGAAGCTCGATCCGGTCTGGACCGGATTGCCCCGCACATCGACCAGGCGCAAGCGCGCGCCCTGACGTCCGGCGCTGCCGAAGGCCACGCGCACTGCCTGTCTCCAGCCGGGCGCGACCACCTGCGCCTGTGCATCGAGCCCTGCCTCAATCGAAAGGTCGGCAGCGTCGACGGCAACATGGTTTTCCGCGTAAGGCTGCAGCCCGGTCACGATCACCCGGTGGCCCTGCCCCGCCTTGCGCGGCTTGGGACGGTTCTCGACCAGCACCGTGACCGGCGTGTCGCTGGCGACGTCCACGAGAGCGAAACCTTCGTCGATGTGCTGCGTGGCCATGAGTGCCTTGTCGATCCGCAGCAGGCCTCCGCGCGCGTTGACCTGCACGCCCTGGCGGCCCTGCCGCTGCGCAGCGTCGATGCGCAGGTCGCCCGCCGCGGTACGGTACGAAACCCCGCCCTCCAGCCATGCCGAGCCCCGGTCGACACCGGCGAGCGCGCGCATACCCATCCCGGTGTCCTCGGGCAGGTTCTGGTCGAACGTAACGGCGGCACGGCCCTGCTCGGCGATGGCGCTGACATGGCGGCGCGGTCCCAGCGGGATGGTCAGGGAGCCGAACAGCCCTACGTTCCGGCTTCCCTTCGCGGCGCTGCTTCCGCCCCCCTCCTCGAAACGTCGGCCGGTGTACTGGACACCAACGGAAAGGTAACCACCCCGGAGGTTGGTGGAATAATAAGCGGAAGCGAGGTCGAAGCGGGTCGGCGCTTCTCCGCCCGTGCCCTGCCGAAGCCGCGCATAGCTGGCGTTGACGCTGCCCAAGTCGCCGAGCGAGAGGCCGCCCGCAATCACCATTTCACTCCGCCCGCCGCCGTTGAAACGGCTCTCTCCTACCTGCCGGAACTGCGCGTCGGCGCGCTCGTAGCTGGCGCTGAGGGTATAGATCGGCGTGATCCGCTGCGCCGAGGCGCGCACCAGCGTGCCGGTCCCGGCGCTGCCTTGCGACACCGCGCCCGATACCGAGAATTCGGCAATCGGCTCGATCACCATCGAAGCGCCCAGCCCCGCCATGCGCGTCGCGCCGCTCATTTCGATGCGGCCTTCCATGGTCAACGTGCGGGTGATGCCCCGGCGCAGGCCGGCGGCCGCGAAGAGCGGGCCGTAGCCGAAACTGTCGAACCCGAAGCCCCGCCGAAGCGCGCCCGCCTCGATCGCGAATTCGGAGAGGCCGGGGCGCAGCAGGTTGGGGCTGGCGTAGAAATTGCGCGTCACCTGCCGGATGTTCCCGGCAAGATCGCGCACGCTCATCGTCACCTGCCCGGCGCCGGTGAGGCGAGGCTGCAGCGAGAGGTCGAAGGCTCCCGGGCCCACTTCCAGCGAGCGTCGCGAGGATTCGGAGAGCAGTTCGATGGTCGAGGGCGTGACCGCGCTGCCGGAGATCACCGGCAACGGGAAATTGATGGCCTGCGGGTCCAGCGAGAAGTCGGTGCCGAGGAACAGGCCCCCGTAGCGCACCGGTCGGCTCCACGGGGCGCCGCTGCCCACGGCATCGCCCACCATCAGCCGCATCCGGCGGTCGGGAAAATCGCGGCGCAGCGCGGTGTCGAGGCGCACCGCGCCCCGGCTCGACTGGCCGCCGCCGCTGTCCACCAGGAAGCTCGAGGTTGCGACGCCCCATGCGCCCGAAAATCCGGCATCGACCAGGCCTGTCACCTGCGTCCTGCCGTTCCAGTCGGACAGCGTCAGGTCGTAGTCCAGAAACTGCGCCGGAACCGCGGCCGCCACCGGGACGGCGCGGCGATCCGGATCGATCGCGAGGCGCGGGAAAAGGGCCGCGTCGGCCTGCACATGAAGCGTGCCGCCATCGGCGTCGAGACGCGCGACGAGGCCCTTCACGCGGTCGAGCGCGACGTAGCTTTCGCCCTGGAGCAGTTCGGTGGCGGTGATCGCCTTGGCGGTCAGTCCCCAGACCTCAAGGTCGCTGCGGCGGGCAAGGATCCGGCCTTCGCGGACGACCACCAGGCCGGGCTCCGCGATCGGCTGTCCGTTGACGACGACGCCGACGGGAATCTCGGTCGCCGATGCGATTTCCTGCGCGTGCGCGCCTGCCGCGCCGAACATGAGGCTCGACGACAGGGCAAGGAAGGCCACGAGGGCGGCCGTCACGCGGCGGGGCGCAGTCGGCACTGGCCGAACCCATCAGTTCACGGGGGAGAGAGCGGCTTCGAACTCGCCCTCCTCGGCCCGTACATGCACGGAAACGATCCCGCCGCGCGGGAAGCGCTCGATGGGAATGTTCTGGGCGCCGCCCGCCAGAAGATAGAAGGCGCGATCGATGGTGACGGCATCGCCGCCGACGCCGCGAAGGGTGAGTGCGAGCGCTTTCACATGGCGCGTACCGGCGTTGGAAAGACGCAGGGTCCCCTGCGACACCGTCGCGGAGAGTCGCGGCGCCGCCTTGTCGCCGGCGCGGAACACGGGGAGCGAGATGCGCAGGAGCGTCTGCACGGTCCCGGGCTCGCTGAAGTCGGGGTCGGGCAACTGGTCGACGATCAGGCGCCACTGCTGCTCGGCCTGCGCGGCGGGGTCCCCGGCGGGCAGGCTGCAGCGCACGAGCCGGGTGGTGCCGGGCGCGATCGTCGCGATCGAGGGGTTGACGACGAGGCCGCCGTCCGGCCCCAGAATATCCGCGCCATTCTCGTCGCGGGTCCACGCGAAGGCGCGGACCTGTACGGTCATCGGGCGGTCAGTGTCGTTGCCGAGCGTCACCGAGCAGAAGCGTCGACCCGCCGCCACGTCGACGCGCACCGGCATGACGCTCAGCGATCCGGCCCATGCCGGCACGGCGACGGCGGAGCCGAGCAGTGCCAGGAAGCCGAGCAGGATCGCCGTCAGGCCGGATGCGCGGCGCGCGTCCATCTCAGTAGGTGACGGTGACGGTGACCGAGTCGGTATAGGCTCCGGCCGTGGTGTTCTGGTTGGCGGGGATACGGCCGTAGACGGTATAGGCGGTCGCCGTGAGACCGGCGGTTCCGGGGACGGTATCGGTCGAGACGGTGTTGCCCCAGTTGGTGGTGCGGCCGGAATCCGAATAGAGCGCGTAGTTGAGCGTGTGCCCGCTGCTGGTCAGCTTGCGAACCGTGGTGGTCGCGCCCGCGCCGCCGCCCGCGTTGAGGCCGACGTTGTAGGCGGTGCCCTGCGTGCAGGTGACGTTGAGCGTTGCCGTAGCATCCAGGTTGGTCCCGGCGACCGGATTGTACGTGCCGAAGGCCAAGGGCCCGGCCGACACGATGCAGGACGACTGCACGGTCGCAGTCACCGCCATCGTATCGGTGACCGTCGCCGCCGAAGCAGCGCCGGGAGCGAGGACGAGACCTGCCGCAAGGGCGAACCCAGCGGCAAGCGGGCGAATGCAGGTCGAGGCCATGCGGGTGTGGTGAACGTTGCTCATGGCATCCGTTTACCAACAGGTCGTTGCCCAGCCGCCCAACGCCCTCCCCGGAAACCCCCTCAGGTGCGCGGCATGATTGTCTTCAGCACTGGCGCTTTCAGCCGAGTCCGGCCACCACTCCTCGCGCCGCGCATCCGGTGATCTGCGCCTCGTTCAAGCCGATTTCGCGCAGGATTTCGGCAGTGTCCCGGCCCATCGAGGGTGCGCAGCGCGGTCGCGGTGGCAAAGGGCTGCCGCCGAAGGACACCGGGCCGGACACGATGGTGACCGGCGTGCCGTCCTCGACCACCACGTCGAACAGCGAATCGTTCGCCAAGCCCTGCGGGTCGGTAACCAGTTCGCGCAGGTTCTGGACCACTTCCCACGGTGCATCCCATTCGGCGAAGGCTTCGCGCCATTCGTCTAGCGTCCGGCCCGCGAATGCATCGTCCAGCGCGGCGATGAGTGCCTCGCCATGTTCGACGCGGCTGTCGACCGAGGCAAAGCGGGGATCGGCCAGCAGGTCCTCGCGCCCGATGCGACGGCACAGTTCCGGCCAGTAGCGCTCGGGGTCCAGGAACATCAGTTGCAGGTAGCGCCCGTCCGCGGTCTCGTAGGCGCTCGTCAGCGCGTGGCGGCCGGGATTGGCCAGATGCGCCAGTTGCGTGTCGGACAGGGCGGCGCCCATCGTGACGTCGGCCGACAGGATCCACATCGCCGAGGACAGCAGCGAAACCTCGACCGTCGTCGCCTCGCCGGTACGCTCGCGGTGGAACAGCGCGCTGGCGAGCCCGAAGGCGATGTTCATCGCGCCGGCATGGTCGCCGAGCGCGGGGCGCGGACGGGTCGGGCGCTGGCCGGGGGTCGAGAGCATGTGCGCGAAGCCGCCCCGCGCCCAGAAACACGACGCGTCGTAGCCCGCGCGGTCCGCCTGCTCGCCCCGGAAGCCAAGGCCGTTGCCATGGGCGTAGATCAGGCGCGGATTGCGGGCGCGCAGGACGTCCAGCGTAAGGCCTAGGCGCCGCAGCGCTGCGGGCCGGATCGACGTGAGGAAGACGTCGGCGGTCTCGACCAGCCGGAACAGCAGTTCCCGCCCCTCGTCGGTCTTGAGGTCGAGCGCGACCGACCGCTTGCCGCGGTTGTTGAGTTCCATCGCGAGGTTCGCGGAGGCGGTCTGGCGGCCGTCGGTGATCTTGAGCCGGCGATAGGGGTCACCCTCGGTCATCTCGATCTTGATGACGTCCGCGCCCAGATCCGCCAGCACCGCGCCGGCAGCAGGCACGAATACGAACTGCGCCAGTTCCAGAACGCGAACGCCCTCGAATACCTGCGTTGCAAACATCGCCCTCTCCCTCTCGATCGCCGTTCCTGCACGGCTGTAGGTGGCGGAGGATAGGCGGATCGACGATATGTAGCAAGCGCTTGGTTGTATGCCTGACGCGCTGCGCGGTCTTGCCCGGCACCGCACCGCCCGGGCGATTTCCGGTTGCCTCGGCGTGAAAACGGCCGTGCCTGCCGGTGCGACGCTTTTGCACCGGCAGTGCAACTGGCAAGGTCCCCGCCAAAGGGAGACGAACTCCCGGGAGAGACGAGACCTTGCGCTATCTATCGGAAATCGCAGCCGCGTGGCGGCCCTTGCTGGCCGCCACGCTGGGGATGGGCACGGGCATGTCGATCATCGGCACCGTCACCAGCGCCGTTGCTCCCACTCTCGTCTCCGACGCGGGCTGGGCCAAGTCCGACTTTGCGATGGTCGGCACCCTGGGCCTGCTGACCGCGCTGGCGATGCCCTTCATCGGCCGCCTCGCCGACGTGCTGGGGGTGAAGCTGACGGCGCTCATCGGCATCGTCGCCATGCCGCTGGCGTTCCTGGGCTTCAGCCTCAACGGCGGCTCTTTCAAGGTCTATCTCGCCGTATTCGTCTTCCAGAGCGTGGTCTGCGTAACCACCACGGCCACCGTCTACACACGCCTCGTGGTCCAGCACATCGTCCACGCCCGAGGGCTGGCATTGGCGATCGTCGCCTGCGGGCCGGCGCTTTTCAGCGCCGTGGGCGGGCCGATCCTCAACGAATACGTCGAGGCGAACGGCTGGGTCGCGACCTATCGCGTGCTGGCGCTGTTCGTGACCTTCACCGGGATCGTCACCTTCCTGCTCATCCCCTCGACGGGCCGGACGCACGCCCTTGCCGTGACCGCGCCCAAGCGCCGCGCGCGCGACGACTATCCCGAAGTCTTCCGCGAGCCGGCGTTCTGGATCCTGCTGGCGTCGATGTACCTGTGCAACCTGCCGCTGACGCTGATCCTCGTGCAGCTCAAGATGCTCGTGCTCGACAACGGGATCACCGGCGAAGGCGCGTCGATCATGTTCACCGCGCTGGCGCTGGGAATGCTGCTTGGCCGCTTCATCACCGGCGTCGCGCTCGACCGTTTCGCGCCGAACGTGGTGTCGTTCTTCACGCTGGGACTGCCGGGCGTCGGCCTCTACGTTCTGGCGACCAGCTACGATGCCCACGGCGTCGTCATGGCCGCCATCTTCAGCCTCGGCTTCGCGGTGGGCGCCGAGGGGGACATCCTGGCCTTCCTCGTCGCGCGGCATTTCCGGTCGGCGATCTATTCGAGCGTGCTGGGGCTGCTGACGGGCGTCTGCTCGCTGGCAGCGGCCTCGGGCGCGGCTCTGCTGAGCCTGACGATGGCCCGCACCGGCAACTTCAACATGTTCCTCGTCATCACCGGGACCTCGGTTCTGGTCGGCTCGCTGCTGCTGCTGATGCTACGGCGAGCGCCGGGCGAGGCGGAAGAGGAAGCGCTGGGAGAACCGCTCGCCGCCTGACGGCATCCCCGGCCCTGCCGGGGCGCCGGGTCAGTTGCAGCGGACGTGAACCTTGGTTTCCTCATTCGGGCCGCGCAGCCGCTCGAACATGGCTGGCAGGCCGGCAAGGCCCACGCTGCCGGTGACGATCGCCTTGGGATCGACGTGGCCGCCGCCGTGGATGCGGTCGCGGTCGAGCATTTGCGCGATGTGGAGGAACTCCTTCATCGAATATCCCACCGCGAAGTGCATGGAAACGCACTTGTAGCTTGCCATGCCGGGGATCACCGGATCCGGCGAGGTGCAGAAGCCGAGGCTGACGATCCGCCCGAACGGCGCGGCGTGCATCACGGACTTGTGCAGCATTCCTTCCGCCCCCACGCATTCGAGCACGACCTGTGGAGGTCCTCCCAGCGCCTCCACGACCTCGCCCACCTCGCTGTCGCCGAAGGCCACGAAGGCGTCCGCGCCCATGGCCAGGCACAGGTCCCTACGCCGCACCGAACGCGACATGGCAACGACACGGCCCGCACCCAGCCGTCGCGCCCAGTAGATCGCGTAAAGCGCCACCGTCCCGCCGCCGAGCACCAGCACCCGATCGCCCGCGCGAATGCCTGCCATCTGCGTGCCATAGAGGCTGATCGCCATCGGCTCGATCAGCGCGCCGTCGGCCATCGACAGCGTGTCGGGCAAGCGCGTCGCGACGCTCACCGGCACTTTCGCCAGTTCCGCGAAGCCGACCGAGGCCTGACCCGGGCTCTCCCTGCACAAGACGTTGTTGCCGTGCGCACGGCAGGTCTCGCACGAACCGCAGGCGACCGAGGGCAGGACGGCGAGGCGGTCGCCCGCCTTCCAGCCACTGACGCCCTTGCCCACATCGACCACCGTCCCGGCATATTCGTGTCCGAACTGCACGCCCGAGCCGAAGTCCCAGGCGCCGCCTTTCGCCATCGACAGATCGGTGCCGCAGATGCCGCAGCGATCGACGCGGATCAGCAGGTCGCCGTCGCCCGGGACGGGATCGGCGATGTCCTCGATGACGATGGGCCGCCCCTGCCCCCGATAGATCGCCGCCTTCATGCGCGTTTCTCCAGAAGATCGTAGCGCTCGATATAGTCCGCGAACGGTTCGCGCGCTTCCTCGACGCTCATGCCGTAGTCGGCGATCGAATAGCGGTGGACGCCGTGCGCCAGTTCCGGCTTCTCCTCGATCCGGCGGACCAGCGCGGCGCGGGTGTCATCGGGAATGTCCATGCCGATGAAGCGGTAGATCGCCTCCACCGTCTCCATCGGCCGCGCGTGGAAATCGGCGTGGACGACGTCGAGCACCTGTCCCGGATGGCGCGCCTTCACCACTTCCGCCTTCCCCGCCGCGTGGGCCCACTTGGCGACCTCGCGGCGCAGCAGGTTCTGCGCGCGCTGCTCGCGGCGCTCGGGCTCCATCACGCCGTTGAGGTTCATCAGCAGCGAGACGAGGCTCGGCACCGCCTTGCCCGGATCGCGGTGCGTCTGGATCACCCGCGCATCGGGGAACACCGCGAAGAGCAGGTCGAGATGCTCGATGTGCCCGGGGTTCTTGAGCAGCCAGCGCTTGCCGGGATCGTTCATGCCGATCAGTTGCACGCACTTGGCGAAATGCGCGTAGGCCGCCGCCTCGTCCTGGCACTGCCACCACGCGTCGTAAGTCGCCGCCGACCAGCCGCACGACCACAGGTTCGAGACGAACGACTGGCGCAGCACCATGCAACATTCGTGGACTTCCTCGGCGGCGCGGAAATGCGCGGCCTTGGCATCCGGCGTCGCCGCATACTGCGCATCGAGCGCGGCGACGGTCTTGCGGTACTGCGGGTACTCGCCCCAGTCCTCCATCGGCGGGCGCGGCATCGGGCTGTCGAGCAGCCAGGTCTGCAGGCCCTGGAAACGCGGGTCCACCGCCAGCAGCCGGTGCAGCGCGGTGGTCCCGGTGCGCGGCACCCCGGTGATGACCACCGGCGAGAGCACCGCGCGGGCATCGAAACCGGGGTGGGCCTTCATCGAGGCGATCGCCTGCGCCCGCCCGCGCAGCACGCCCACCACCATGCCCCACGCCGCGCGCCGCCCGACCTCGGAGAAGCGCGCGTCGTAGTCCATCGACTGCAGCAGCACGGTAAGGCCGGGAAGGTAGTCACGCGGACCGAAGTCGTCCGAGCCCACCTCGGCGGCGACGATCTCGTGCAACTGGCCGAGCGCGGTGCGGAACGCTTCGGGCGGGTCGTAGCTCAGGTCCATGGATATCCTTGGGTCAGAAGACTGGTTTCACGCGGAGACGCGGAGAAGAAAAGGGCGGGATCACGCAGAGACGCAAAGGCGCAGAGGTGTCGCGCTTGCGGCGAAGCCGCTCTCGTATCGGCGCTGCGAGTGCCGCCACGTGGATAGAGGGAATGAGCCTGCGCTAAACGACATCTCTGCGTTCCTGCGTCTCTGCGCGCCTCCGCGTGCCCCGACCGGTCACCACCGCCGCCGCCGCTGGCAGGCGACGACGCGGCGGCGGATTTCCTCGGCGCGCTGCTCGGGGCTGACCACGGGTGTGTCGGCCGGCAGATGCGCCCGCAGGTCCGCCAACCTGACGCGGGTGATCGTCGGCACCGGCTCGCTGTCGCAATCGTACCAGCGCCCGTAGATGCCGCCTTCGGTGTAGCCCGCCGGGTCGAGCCAGTTCGGCACGCCCGGATCGGTGAGCGCGATGACGCCGCGGTACTTCCCGTCGCTCGACAGCGTGGCCATCGCCCCGTTCGTGCTGCTCAGGCGATAGACGTATTCCAGCGCGTTGAAGTACGGGTCGTTGAGCTGGATGTTCCAGTAGGGCGCGCGCTCCGGGATGTCGGTCTCGATGATGAGCGCTTCGTCCTCCTCCAGCTGGAAGCAGGCGGGCCAGTAGGTCTGCTTCACCAGCGCGCCGGGGTAGCGCACCGGCTCGAAGACGTTGAAGCCGACGCGCTCCTTCACGCCGTTCTGCATCTGGTAGTAGAGGTCGGTCTTGCGCGCGGGGAACTTCGCCATCTCGCGGAGGCGGTGGAGGATCTCCTCGGGCGAGAGGCGCGGCTTGGGCGGCACCGGGTCGAGGCATTCGATCGAGAGCACCGGGTCGGTTTCCCCCGCCCAGTCGTACATGCGATAGCGCAGGTACATGCCGCGCGCGGATGGGTCGATCGGTGCCCAGTGGCCCTCGTACCCCTCGGGCCGCACGGCGCTGAAGATGATCGAGAAATCCTCGCCAAGGGCAATGCCGAGGTCGTTTGTGTCGAGTTCGTTGTGGCCGTTGGGGCGCGGCATCTCGTCCACCGTGCCCGACAGCGCGGCCTGCGTGGTGAACGAGAGGATGCGGCAGGTGCCCCGGTTGCCCGAGACGCGGTAGGTCAAATCGCCCCGGATCGGCGACTGGACGTAGATGTCGTCCGGATTAGGCTGCAGGGTGTAGACCGGGTTCCACAGCGGCGCCCAGTCCGGATGCTCGGCATCGGCGTGGAAGTACATGAAATAGGCGTAGGACAGGCTGGTCATCGTCTGGCGGTAGACGTCGGCGCGATAGGCGGGATCGTCCGGCCGCCAGGTGTCCTTGAGATTGTCGACCGCGCGTTCGAGGTCGGTCAGGTACGGGAGGATGGTGGGTTCGATCTGCATGATGGACACTCCTCAGCGGCCGCCGGTCATGAACGAAGGGTCGATGGCGCCGGTGTAGACGCCGCTCGCGAAGCCCTGGTCGGTGAGCAGGAAAGCCCCCGTCACCGCCGCGTTGAGGCGGCTGTTGAGCAGCACCAGCGGCCAGGCCTGCTCCTCCGCCGTCGCCATCCGGCCGAGCGAGGGATAGGGCCAGGCGTCGAGGAAGCCTTCGGGCAGGTGCGGCCCCTGCTCGTCCATGAACGCCGTCCGGGTGGGGCACGGGCCGATCGCGTTGAGGCGGATGCGCCGCTCGTTGCCGAGGCGCACGGCGGCGTTCTGGACCCAGACCACCAGCATCTCCTTGGACGAGGTGTAGCCATCGCGCACCCGCGTGGCCGGGTCCGCCTCGCACCACGCCAGTGCTTCGTCGGGATCGGCGATCGCCAGCATCTCGAGGCTCTGCGCGAGGTTCTTCTGCCAGCCGAGCGCCGCGTCGGACGAGATCAGCGCGATCCCGGCGCCGTCCGCCAGCGCCGGCAGCAACTGCTCCACGAAATGGCGCGTGCCGATGTAGTTGACCTTCATGCAGTGCAGCGGCCCCTTCACGGTCGGCGGCAGGCCGGCGCAGGGGAACACGAAGTCGATCGGCGCCAGCGCGGACAGCGCCTGCGCCGTGGCGCCCACGGCCGCGAAGTCGGACAGGTCGCAGGCATGGTAGCTCGCGTGCGGCACCGAGGGTTCGCGGATGTCCACGATGTGCACTCGCGCGCCCAACTCGCCGAGGATGCGCGCCACCTGCTCGCCCATACCCGAGGCGCCGCCGGTGACGACGACCGTCTTCCCCCTGTAGCCCAGCCCATCCAGTTCCAGCATCGCGCCTCTCCTTCGGTCCCCGTCCCGGCGGAGACTCGCGTTCATTTGATAGTACGGACTATCTAGATAGGCCAGAGGCCCGTTCATCGCCGTGGCGACATCATCGTTATGATTGACGATGGATCATTTGCAGGTAGACTGACTGGCAAATGACCGACGAGTCCCGTGAAAGACCGTCGGCGCGAGGAGAGAGCACCCCATGACCACGCCTGCACAGAGCATAGACAGCCTCGACCTGTTCCACCTGCCGGTCGAAACCCAGGCCTTCGCGGATGATCCCACCCCCTTCCTCGCAGCGGCACGGGCGCGGCATCCGTGGCTCGCCATGAGCGTGATCGGTCCCGTGCTCACGTCCTACCGCGCGATCGACGAGATCATGCGTATGGACGATGCGCTGGCGATGCCGGGCAGCGAGATCGTCGGGATCATGGGCGCGCAGGGTACCGGCTGGGGCGACTTCGCGCAAAGAGGTCGCCGCCGCCAATGGATGGCCGGCCCGGCACAGGACGATGCGGCGATTGTGGAACAGCACCTCCCGGCTCAATTGCGGGACCGGCTGCGCGCCGCCGTCGGGACCGATGTAGAAATCGACCGTGCCGTCGCGCAGGCGTTCTTCG
>DATKFS010000061.1:0-18795 GCA_035511275.1 Novosphingobium sp. | reverse complement strand
TTCGCGGGGGTCGAGATTCGCTGGAAATGCGCGCCCTCGCTCGCGGTGGACGGGGTTCCGGCGGAGGCGACGTTCCAGTTCCCCGGCGGCCTTGCCGATCACCTCGCGGAGCAGATCGGCAGCCGCGAATGCGTGACCTCGCAGTCCTTCTCGGGCTCGCAGGACTTTCCGAAGGGTGAGGACGGGTCCGAGCAGGGCCGCGTCGAATGGGCGATTGCCTGGCCGCTCTATTCGGACGGCGCCTATTCCTGGTACTGCAACACCATTCCGACGCCCGATGGCGGCACCCACGAGCAGGGCCTGCGCGCCGCGCTGACCAAGGGCATCCGCGCTTTCGCCGATCTCGTGGGGCAGGCGAAGAAGGCGAAGGACATCACTCCGGACGACGTGATCACCGGCAGCGAGGTCATGCTCTCGGTCTTCATCCGCGATCCGCAGTTCCAGAGCCAGACCAAGGATCGCCTGACCAGCCCGGAAGCGGCGCGCATGGTCGAGGCGGCGATACGCGATCACTTCGACCACTTCCTCACCGACAACCTCGATCGCGGCAAGGCGCTGCTGGGCGCGGTGATGGAGCGCATGGACGACCGGCTTCGCAGAAAAGCGGAGCGCGAGGTCAAGCGCAAGACCGCGACCAACGCCCGCAAACTGCGCCTCCCGGGGAAGCTGACCGACTGCTCGGGCGAAGGCGGCGGCGAGACCGAACTGTTCATCGTCGAGGGCGATTCGGCAGGCGGCTCGGCCAAGCAGGCGCGCGACCGCAAGACGCAGGCGATCCTGCCGATCCGCGGCAAGATCCTCAACGTCGCCAGCGCCACGGCGGACAAGATCCGCGCCAACCAGGAAATCGCCGACCTCGGCCTCGCGCTCGGCTGCGGCACGCGCAAGGACTGCAACGCCGACAACCTGCGTTACGACCGCGTGGTCATCATGACCGACGCCGACGTCGATGGCGCGCACATCGCCACGCTGCTGATGACCTTCTTCTTCCAGGAGATGCCGGACATCGTGAAGCGGGGCCACCTCTACCTCGCCCAGCCGCCGCTGTACCGACTGGTCGCGGGCTCCACGTCCGCCTACGCGCGCGACGACGCCCACCGGGCCGAACTGGAAGCGACGCAGTTCAAGGGCAAGAAGGTCGAGGTCGGGCGCTTCAAGGGCCTTGGCGAGATGAACCCGCAGCAGTTGCGCGAGACGACGATGAGCCCCCTCACCCGCTCGCTCATCCGCATCACCCTGCCGCCCGAGTACGAGGACCGCGCGGCGGTGAAGGACCTCGTCGACCGCCTCATGGGCCGCAACCCGGAACACCGCTTCCAGTTCATCCAGAACCGCGCCGGCGAGATCGACCCGGAACTGATCGACGCCTGACGCGCACTCGGCCAGCGTCGGTCAGGACTGGCTCGACCGGCCCTGACCGGCAGGCCCGGCACGCCGCCACAGGCACGCCAGCAGGCCGGCGAGGACGAGCGGCATCACCGGCACGCCGGTGTTCATCGCCAGCGGCCGCGCGAAGGCCGGGGCGGCGAAGGCCGCGAGGATGGCCAGCTTCTCCCAGTCCCGGAAACCGTGGCGCAGGCCCTCTCCCGCCAGCCATACAAGCGGGAAGGCCAGCAGCACCATGTCGTAGTCGAGCACGAATGGCGTCGCCAAGGGCGCTGCGGCAAGCACGAGCGCAGCCAGTCCGGGCGACCAGCGCCGACGCCACGCGGCGCTGGCGACCAGCCCGGCGAGCGCCACGGACACCAGCGCCTGCGCCCCGTATGCCAGCGTCGTCGGTGCACCGAGCAGCTTGAGCGCGGCGAAAGGGCTCGTCATCTTGGCATGGCCCACCGCGCCGGCCGCCATGGCGTCCTGCGCCCGGGCGCTCGCCGCCAGCCACTCGGGCCAGACCCCGTGCCCGAAGGCGAGCGCCGAAAAGGCGGCCAGGGCCAGCGCGGTCAGCGTGGCGGCGGCGATGACTTTCCACTCGCGCGTGAGCAGCAGCGCCACCGGCAAGAGCAGTCCGAACTGCGGCTTGATCGTCGCCAGCCCGAACAGCACGCCCGCCAGCACCGGCCGGGACGGCACCAGCCATGCGCCGAGCCCCAGCAGGCCGGCGACGAGAAACGCGGTCTGTCCGTGCGTGACGACGATCGGCACGGCAGGGAATGCCGCCAGGGGCAGCCACGCTGGCATGGCCTTGCCCACTTCGCCCCACCATGCCCGCACCGCGGCCGCGTAGACGGCGCCCGTGGCGAGGAGCCATGCCGCCAGCGCCGGGAAGTACCCCAGCAGCCCCAGCGGCCAGCAGAACGGCAGGAACGAAGGGGGGTAGAAGAACGCGGTATAGCCCGTGTCAGAGGCGAAGAAGCTGCGCTGGGCGGCGATATGGGCGGCGCCGTCATAGGGATCGACGCCAGAATGGAGCATGTGCCCGACCGTCCAGAAGCTGACGAAGTCGCTGCCGAGCAGGAACCCGTTGCGATCGACGCCGCCTTGCGCCGTGAGCACGAGGAACGCCAGCATCGCCGCGTTGAGCAAGGCCAGCAGGCGCAGGTATCCGCGCACGCGCGCGGCGCCCAGCCAGTCCATCCTCCTCAGGAAATCAGCCCCCATGGCGGTGCTGTGCAACGCCGAGGCGGGGTTGTCCATCGCGCCGCGCGCCGGGCGGGGAACAATCTTGCGTTGCCGCGACGCGCCCCATAGAACTTAATCGCATAGTTAATACGAACAGGATGGCCCATGCAGCGCTTCGAAGGCACCAGCAACTACGTCGCCACGGACGATCTCAAGGTTGCGGTGAATGCCGCCGTGCTGCTGCGCCGGCCGCTGCTGGTCAAGGGCGAGCCCGGCACGGGCAAGACCGTGCTCGCAGAGCAGATCGCCGCCGCGCTCGGCGCGCCGCTCATCACATGGAACGTCAAGTCCACCACCAAGGCGCATCAGGGGCTGTATGAATACGACGCCGTCGCCCGCCTGCGCGACGGACAACTCGGCGACGAGCGCGTCCACGACATCGGCAACTACATCCGCAAGGGCAAGCTGTGGGAAGCCTTCACCGCGCCCGAGCTTCCCGTCCTGCTGATCGACGAGATCGACAAGGCGGACATCGAGTTCCCGAACGACCTCCTCGCCGAACTCGATCGCATGGCCTTCGACGTCTACGAGACCGGCGAGCACATCGCCGCGGTCGAACGTCCGATCGTGGTCATCACCTCGAACAACGAGAAGGACCTGCCCGACGCGTTCCTGCGCCGCTGCTTCTTCCATTACATCAAGTTCCCCGACCGCGAGACGATGGAGGCCATCGTCGACGTGCACTTCCCCGGCATCCAGAAGACGCTGGTGCGCAAGGCGATGGAGATCTTCTACGAGTTGCGCGACGTCCCCGGGCTCAAGAAGAAGCCCTCCACCAGCGAACTGCTCGACTGGCTGAAGCTGCTGCTGAACGAGGACATGCCGCTGGAAGTCCTCCAGAACCAGGACCCGACCAAAGCGATCCCGCCGCTTCACGGCGCGCTGCTGAAGAACGAGCAGGACGTGATGCTGTTCGAACGGCTGGCCTTCATGACGCGGCGGGGAAGCTGACATGCCCGCGCCCTATTCCGGAAGCTGCAACTGCGGCGCGGTCAGCGTCACCATCTCTGCGGAACCGGTGGCGACGCGCCAGTGCTGGTGCCGCCAGTGCCAGCGCGTCGCGGCGGGCGGGCCGACTAACAACGCGATGTTCCCGACCGAGGCCGTGACGATCACCGGTGGGCGCGCCGACCACGCCTATGTCGCCGCGAGCGGGAACGTGCTCACCCACGAATTCTGCCCGAGCTGCGGCACTCCGGTGCTGGGCCGCACGAACGCGCGCCCGCAGTTCCGCACGATCCGCCTCGGCCTGCTCGACGAAGGCCACGGACTGCGGCCCGAGATGGCGATCTGGACCGACGAGGCGCCGGCCTGGGCGGTGATCGATCCGGAGCTGGCAAGCTGGCCGCGCCAGCCGCCCCCGCCCGCGCCGCCGAAGGACTGACGGCATGTTCCTCAACTTCATCGACGAACTGCGCGCCGCGGGCATCCCGGCGTCGCTCAAGGAGCACCTCGTGTTGCTCGAAGCGCTGGACAAGGGCGTCATAGAACAGACGCCAAAGGCCTTCTATTACCTCAGCCGCGCCACGTTCGTGAAGGATGAGGGACTTCTCGACCGGTTCGACCAGGTATTCCAGAAGGTCTTCAAGGGCATCCTGACCGACTACGGCCAGCAGCCGGTGGAAATCCCCGAAGACTGGCTCAAGAAGATGGCCGAGCGATACTTCTCCGCCGAGGAGATGGAGAAGGTCAAGGCGCTCGGCTCCTGGGACGAGATCATGGAGACGCTCAAGAAGCGGCTCGAGGAACAGCAGAAGCGCCACTCCGGCGGCAACAAATGGGTCGGCACCAACGGCACCTCGCCCTTCGGCCACTCCGGCTACAACCCCGAAGGCATCCGCATCGGCGGCGAGGGACAGCACGGCCGCGCGGTGAAAGTCTGGGAAAAGCGCGAGTTCGCGAACCTCGACAACACCAGGGAACTGGGCACCCGCAACATCAAGGTGGCGCTGCGCCGCCTGCGCCGCTTCGCCCGCGAAGGCGCGGCGGACGAGCTGGACCTCGACGCCACGATCGCGGGCACCGCCAAGCAGGGCTGGCTCGACGTGGTCATGCGGCCCGAGCGGCACAATGCAGTCAAGGTGCTGCTGTTCCTCGACGTCGGCGGCTCGATGGACCCGTTCATCAAGCTGATGGAGGAACTGTTCAGCGCCGCCACCGGCGAGTTCAAGAACATGGAGTTCTTCTACTTCCACAACTGCCTCTACGAAGGCGTGTGGAAGGACAACAAGCGCCGCTGGTCGCAGCGGACGAAGACCTGGGACCTGCTCCACAAGTACGGGCATGACTACAAGGTGATCTTCGTCGGCGACGCGGCGATGAGCCCCTACGAGATCAGCCATCCGGGCGGCTCGGTCGAGCACATGAACGAGGAGGCCGGCGCGGTGTGGATGCAACGCGTCGTGCAGACCTACCCGGCGACGGTCTGGCTCAACCCCACTCCCGAGCGGCAGTGGGACTATTCCAGTTCGACGCGGATGATCCGCGATCTCGTGGGCGGCGCGATGTTCCCGCTGACGCTGGACGGTCTCGACAAGGCGATGCGGGAACTGACGCGGAAGAAGGGGTAAATCCTCCCTGCCGCGCAGCGATGGGGAGGATTGGCTTCAGTAAAGCAGCAGATCGGCGATCTCGGCCCGCCACGTCGCTTCGTCGGCGCCGGCGATCGCTTCGAGGTCGCCCGGCGTCGACGAAGGATCGTCCACCCACTCGCGCAGGGCCGGGCCGCCGTTGATGACGTCGATCGCGAGGCGGTCGAACTCGTACTCGTAGGGGAAGTCGCGCCAGAGCGGGTAGTCGGGGTACAACCGGCGGATCGCCTTGAACGCCAGCGCCTGCAGCCGCCATGGGCGGAACGCCTGATGGTCGTAGAACGGGCCTTCGGCGTGGATCATGAGGCCGTTGCACAAGGTTCCGGCGTGCTTGTGGAAAGTCGGCTCGAACCAGCATTCGCGCAGCTTGCAGCCGGCGAGCCACTCGGGCGCGAAGGCCGTCATCTGCGCCAGCACGGCCTTCGCGTCGATGTCGGGCGCGCCGAACAGGACTTCGAGCGGCCGCGTGGTGCCGCGCCCTTCGGACACCGTCGCGCCCTCGATCATGACCGTCCCGGCATAGGCGCGCGCCATGTTGAGGTTGGCCGCGTTGGGGCTGGGATTGATCCAGACCCGGTCCACCGGCCAGCCGAAGCCGGACTCGTCCTCGGGCCGCCAGCCTTCCATGGCGATGACGCGGTAGTCGACGTCGAGGTTGAAGCGGCGGATGAACCAGTGGCCCATCTCGCCCATCGTCAGGCCATGGCGCATGGGCATCGGCCCGGCGCCGACGAAGCTCTCCTGCCCGGGCACCAGCGTCGTGCCCTCGACCGGGCGGCCGGCGGGATTGGGCCGGTCGAGAACCCACACGCTCTTGCCCTGCGCCGCCGCCTCTTCCAGCAGGTAGAGCAGCGTGGTCACGAAGGTATAGATACGGCAGCCGAGGTCCTGCAGGTCGAACAGGAACACGTCGGCGGTCGCCATCATCTCGGGCGTGGGACGACGCACCTCGCCGTAGAGGCTGAACACCGGGATGCCGTGGACCGGATCGGTCTCGTCCAGCGTCTCGACCATGTTGTCCTGCTTGTCGCCCTTGAGGCCGTGCTGCGGCCCGAAGGCGCTGGTCACGTTGATGCCCGCGCCGACCAGCGCGTCGAGCGAATGGACCAGGTCCTCGGTGACGGAGGCAGGGTGGGCGATCAGGGAAACGCGCCGCCCCTCGAGGGGTTGGCGCAGGGCGGGAAACGCCAGCAGGCGGTCGATACCGAACTTCATGCAGCGCTCGGTGCCGCAACCTCCCCGAGGAAGCAAGCCGGATCGTGAAAGTCCGGCGCCGCCCCGGTATGGGCGAGGGACCAGTAGCTCTTGTGCCCGCCCTCCTCCTCCAGCACCGCCGTGAAGCCACAGCGCCAGGGCGCTTCGGGCAGGCCCGCCGCCGGGATCGCGGCATCGAAGATCGCCATGTCGGTGCCGAGCCGCAAGGCGCAGTCCGGCTCGCGCGGCATCGGCCGCTCGCTCATCCCCTCGCGCCTCGCGGTGAAGTCGTACACGTTCCAGCGCTCGGACGGGGACAGGTTCAGCTCGGTGTAGCCCGGCCCTTCCCCGGGCTGGAGGAACAGTTCGAAGCAGGTCGTCTGCCACAGCCCGTCGGCCCGCCCCTTGCCGGCGAAGGCGGGGACGACCAGCTCGCCCGCGCCGAGGATCTTCCAGCGCGCGCGCAACCATGTCGCGTCGAAGCCGATGATCCGCGCCTCGACGCTGCGCACCGCCAGCGGCGGATGTGCCGGATGATAGAGAAGGTCAGCCATGCGGATCACGGTAGGGGCTGCGTCCCGGCGGTGGCAATCCGGATTCGTCAGGACGAACCCTCAGTCCGGGCGGGTATCGTAATCCGCTCATTGCCGTGCTAGTCGCGCCGCTCATTTCAACGCCGAAGCGAGACGATGACCTACACTTCCTCCCTGCTCCGCCTGCTCGACGAGCGTGGCTACATCCACCAGATGACCGATCCCGAGGGCCTCGACGCTCTCGCCGCGAAGCAGGTGGTGCCGGGATATATCGGCTTCGACGCGACCGCGCCTTCTCTGCATATCGGCAGCCTGGTGCAGATCATGATGCTGCGCCGCCTCCAGCAGACCGGCCACAAGCCGATCGTGCTGATGGGCGGCGGCACCACGCGCATCGGCGATCCCACCGGGCGCGACGAGAGCCGCAAGATGCTCTCGGACGAGACGATCCAGGCCAACATCACCGGGATCTTCTCGATCTTCTCCCGCCTGCTCACGTTCGGCGACGGGCCGACCGACGCGGTCATGGTCAACAACCAGGACTGGCTGGGCCAGCTCGGCTACATCCAGGTCCTGCAGGAAGTGGGCACCCACTTCACCGTGAACCGCATGCTGTCGTTCGATTCGGTGAAGCTGCGGCTCGAGCGCGAGCAGCCGATGACCTTCCTCGAATTCAACTACATGATCCTGCAGGGCTACGACTTCCGGCACCTGTCGCGCGAGAAGGGCGTGGCGCTGCAGATGGGCGGCTCCGACCAGTGGGGCAACATCATCAACGGCGTCGAGCTGACGCGGCGCATGGACCAGCGCGAGGTCTTCGGCGTCACCACGCCGCTGCTCACCACCGCCGACGGTGCCAAAATGGGCAAGAGCGCGGCCGGCGCGGTCTGGCTCAACGAGGACATGCTGCCCGCCTACGACTTCTGGCAGTACTGGCGCAATTGCGACGACCGGGACGTGGGCAAGTTCCTGCGCCTGTTCACCGACCTGCCGCTCGACGAGATCGCCCGTCTCGAGTCGCTGGAAGGCGCGGCGATCAACGACGCCAAGGTGGTGCTCGCCAACGAGGTCACCAAGCTGTGCCGGGGCGAGGACGCCGCCGTCGCGGCTTCCGCCACCGCCGAGGCGACCTTCGCAGGGGGCGGCATGGGCGAGGACCTGCCGACGCTCGAAGTCGATGCCGAGGGCGTCCGCCTCGGCGCCGCCTGCACGGCGCTCGGCTTCGTCGCTTCCAACGGCGAGGCCAAGCGCAAGATCGCCGAAGGCGCAGTGCGGCTCGACGACCAGCCCGTCACCGATCCCGCAGAGCTGATCCGCGTCGCGCCCGGGGAGAGCCGCAAGCTCAGCCTCGGCAAGAAGAAGCACGGTATCCTCAAGGGCGTCTGATCGCACCTTGCCCTCCGGACGGCGCCGACGCGGTCCGGGGGGATTTACCGATTGTTTGCCATTTGCATTTATGGCCTTCTCCACGGTCAAGAACAAAGGCATGCAACCATGAGTGCAGGAGCGCAGCTCACTGTAACCGACAAGCGGCGCGCCGCGCGCCATCCGGTCGACTACACGGTGATCGCCGAGCATCGCCAGCTCGGTGACATGGAACTGCACATCGTCAACGTCTCCGCACAGGGCTTCATGGCGCAGGGCGAGCCGGGGATCGAGCGCGGCGAGCGGGTGGTCATGCGCCTTCCCGTGATCGGGCGGATCGAAGCGCACATGATCTGGGCGCACGAAGGCCGCTCCGGCTTCCAGTTCGAGCGCATCATCCGCGTCGACGATTTCCTCAAGCTGGTGGACACCCTGCAGCCCAACCCCCGGCTGCGTCCCCGCCGCTGAGTCCGGGGCATTCGCGCCCGCTCCCATCAGTTCATCGCACGCACAGCTCGTTTCGACGGAAGTGCAAATCTCTATATTGATATAGTATAACATCACAATTAGCGGGTGGCGCATGGACACGCAGACCTCCCGAATCGCCTTGCTGGCTGTCGCCGGTTTCCTCACGACTTTCGCTTCGGCGGCCCTGCCGGGACAAGCGCATGCGCAGGACGCCACGGCGACCGCTACGGCCGCGCGCACCACCGCCACGCCCCATGCACCCGCCCATTCCGACGACGGGGATGACGGCAAGGACATCGTCGTCGTCGGCCACCCGCCGACCGACTATGGGCTGCTCGCCGCCACCGCCAGCCTTGCCGGAGACGCGCTCGTCGCCGAGACGCGTGGCCAGATCGGCGAGATCCTCAATTCGCTCCCCGGTGTTTCCTCCACCAGCTTTTCCCCGGGTGCTTCGCGGCCCGTGCTTCGCGGCTTCAGCGGGGACCGCGTCAGCGTCCTGACCGACGGCATCGGCTCACTCGACGCCTCCAACGTCTCGGTCGATCACGCGGTCGTCTTCGATGCGCTGACGGTGGACCACATCGACGTCTTCCACGGCCCTTCGGTGTTGCTGTTCGGCGGCAATGCGATCGGCGGCGCGGTCAACGCGATCGACAAGCGAATCCCCCGACAGGTTCCCGACCACATCACCGCGACCGGCATCGGCAGCTACGCGACCGCCGCCGACGAGCGCGCGGTGAGCGGCGCCATCGACGCGCCGCTGGGCGACCGCTTCGTCGCCCATGTCGACGCGTCATGGCGCAAGAGCGACGACCTTCGCGTGGGCGGCCACGTCTATTCCAAGGAACTGCGCGGCGACATGCTCCACGCCGCCGAGCACCTTGCCGAGGACGGTGAAGCGGACGAAGCCGCCGAACTCACCACCGAAGCCGGGCGCAAGGACCGCCTGCCCAACTCCGCCGCCCGCACGACCACGGTCGGCGCCGGCCTCGCCTTCATCGACGCCGGGGGCAGCCTTGGCATCTCCTACCAGCACTACGACACCTCCTACGGCGTGCCCGAGCGTCCCGAGACCGGCCACGGCCACGAAGAAGAGGAAGAAGGCGGCCACGACCACGGCGAAGGCCCGGTCACCATCGGCCTCAAGCAGGACCGCTTCGACCTGCGCGGCGAACTGAAGCTCGGCGGCTTCCTCGACAGCGTGCAGGTGCGCGGCGCCTATGCCGACTATGAGCACACCGAGTTCGAGGGCGACGAGGTCGGCACCGTGTTCGAGGGCGAGGGCATCGAGACCCGCGCCGATCTGGTCCAGGCCAACCACGGCGGCTGGCGCGGCCGCAGCGGCGTCCAGTACCTCTGGCGCAGCCTGACCACCACCGGCGCCGAAGCGCTGATCCCCGACTACGAGGTGGAGCGCATCGGCGTGTTCACCCTCCAGTCCTACGAGATCGGCACCACCGGCTTCTCGCTCGACGCTTCGGGCCGCTACGACAGTTCGCGCGTCAAATCGCAGGGCTCGGCGTTCCGCAAGCAGTTCGACTTGTGGTCGGGCGCGGTCGGCGCGAGCTGGAAGTCGGGCAACGGCTTCAACCTCGGCGCCAACTTCGTCCACGGTGAGCGCGCCCCCTCGCCCGAGGAACTGCTGAGCGACGGCGTCCACATCGCGACGCAGTCCTACGAGATCGGCGATCGCACGCTGGGGATCGAGAAGAGCAACGGCTTCGAGGCCTATGTCCGCTACAACACGCCCACCGTCGACTTCTCGCTGACCGGATACCTGACGAACTTCGACAACTACATCACCCCGCTCGCCACCGGTGACGAGCAGGACGGCCAGCCCGTCTACCGCTACACGGGCGTCGAAGCGCGCTTCAAGGGCTTCGAGGCGGCCGGCAGCTTCCAGGCGGTCGCCTGGGACGGCGGCGAGCTTCGCTTCGACGGCGCGGCGGACTATACCCATGCCCAGATCAAGGGCATGGGCCCCGTCCCCCGCATCCCGCCGCTGCGCCTGCGCGGTGGCAGCGCGGTCACGATGGGCGACGTGCGCCTGCGCGGCGAGGTCGAGTGGAACGCCAAGCAGGACCGCGTCGGCGACTACGAGAACCCGACCTCGGCCTTCACCCTCGTCAACCTCAGCGCCGACTGGCACCCGATGGGTGACGACGGCCCGGTAACGCTCATGCTCTCGGCGGACAACCTGTTCGATGTCGTCGGGCGTCGCTCGGCCTCGTTCACGCGGGACTTCGTGCCGATCGCCGGGCGCGACGTGCGCCTGACGGCAAAGTTCACCTACTGACGGAAACACGCGGGACATCTTGGCAAGGGGAGACTGCGCTGCCATGCAGCGTGGCGTGAGTCTCCCCCCTTCCCCGCCCGCATCCGCGCCACTGGACGAGCCCAGCTCGCCGCTGGCCATCCCCGACTACCGCCGGTTCTGGCTTGCCCGCTTCTTCGCGGTGCTGGCGACGACCGGCACGGTCGTCATCATCGGCTACCAGCTCTACGACGTCGCCCGGACCGACTATGCCATGTCGATCCCGGAAGCGGCGTTCCAGCTCGGCCTGCTGGGCTTCGCGCAATTCCTGCCGGTGTTCCTGCTGACCCCGGTCGCGGGCGTCGTCGCCGACCGGTTCGACCGGCGCAAGGTTGCCGGCATCGCCTCGCTGCTCGACATGTGCGTGGCGCTCGGCCTCGGCGTGACGACCGCGTTGGAGCTGCGCAGCCTGCCGGTGCTGTACGTCTTCGCGGTCGTGCACGGCACCGTGCGCGTCTTCATCAGCCCGTCGATGGCGGCGATCGCGCCCAACATCGTCCCGGCCCGCCTGATCCCCCGCGCCATTGGCTTCAACTCGATCGCGATGCAGGCGGGCACGATCATCGGTCCGGCCGCCTATGGCTTCATGTTCGCCGCCGACCACGCCCTGCCCTACTGGTCCTCGGCGGTGTTCACTCTCGGCGCGTCGATCGCGATCCAGTCGATCCGCAACGTCCCGCCGCCGCGCCCGGACGCGAGGAAGGCCCACCCGATCCGCCAGATCGTCGAGGGCTTCCACTTCGTCTGGCGCGAGCGCTTCCTCCTCGGCTGCCTGACGCTCGACCTCTTCGCGGTGCTGCTCGGCGGCGCCACCGCGCTGATGCCGGTCTTCGCGCGCGACATCCTCCACGTCGGACCCGAGGGCCTCGGCCAGATGCGCGCGGCGACGGCGGCGGGCGCGGCCATCGTGGCGCTGTGGCTCTCGTTTCGCCCGCTGCGCTCCAACGTCGGCGTCAAGATGCTGGTCGCGGTGGTCGGCTACGGGGCGATGACCGTGGCCTTCGGGCTCTCGCGCCATTTCCTCCTCTCGCTGGTCTTCCTCTCCCTGCTGGGAGCGGCGGACATGATCTCGGTGTTCATCCGCAGTTCGCTCGTCCAGTTGCGCACGCCAGATGACGTCCGGGGCCGCGTTTCCGCGATCTCTGGCCTCGCCATCTCCGCCTCGAACGAACTGGGCGAGTTCCAGTCGGGCTTCGCCGCCGCGCTCCTGGGTGCGACCGGAGCGGTTGTTTTCGGCGGCAGCGCTGCCATAGTCATCACCCTTGCCTGGGCCTGGCTCTTCCCGGAAATCCGCCGGGCCCGAACCTTCGAACCCCGTTGGGAGCAGAAACCATGAAGGCCGACAGCATCCTCGCCACGATCGGCAACACCCCGCACATCCGGCTCTCCCGGCTGTTCCCCGGCCACGAGGTCTGGGTGAAGGCCGAGCGCGCGAACCCCGGCGGCTCGATCAAGGACCGCATCGGCCTCGCCATGATCGAGGCGGCGGAAGCGGAAGGCAGCCTCCAGCCCGGCGGCACCATCATCGAGCCGACTTCGGGCAACACCGGCATCGGCCTCGCCATGGCGGCGGCGGTGAAGGGCTACAAGCTCATCCTCGTCATGCCCGAATCGATGTCGATAGAGCGCCGCCGCCTGATGCTCGCCTATGGCGCCCAGTTCGACCTGACCCCGCGTGAAAAGGGCATGAAGGGCGCGATCGAGCGGGCGCGCGAGCTGATCGAGGCCACCCCCGGCTCGTGGATGCCGCAGCAGTTCGACAATCCGGCCAACATCTCCATCCACGTGAAAACCACCGCGCAGGAAATCCTGACCGACTTCGCCGACACCCCGATCGACGTGCTCATCACCGGCGTCGGCACCGGCGGCCACCTCACCGGCTGCGCCGAGACGCTCAAGGCCTCGTGGCCCGACCTCAAGGCCTATGCCGTCGAACCGACGCTCTCGCCCGTCATCTCGGGCGGCCAGCCGGGTCCGCACCCGATCCAGGGCATCGGCGCCGGTTTCATTCCCGGCAACCTCCATACCAAGGCGATCGACGGTGCCATCCAGGTCGATCCTGCGGACGCCAAGGAATGGGCCCGCCGCAGCGCCACGGAAGAAGGCATGCTGGTGGGCATCAGCTCCGGCGCGACGCTGGCCGCCATCGCCCAGAAGCTGAAGGAACTGCCCGCCGGCAGCCGCGTCCTCGGCTTCAACTACGACACCGGCGAGCGGTATCTCTCGGTCCCGGACTTCCTCCCCGAATGACGCTCGAAACCATCGCCTATGCGCACGGCGAGACGGCCCTCACCGGCTGGCTCGCCCGTCCCAAGGGCACGCCCAGGGCGGCCGTGCTGGTGCTGCCGACCATCGCCAATGCCAACGCCGCGATGGAGCGGCGCGCACGGATGCTGGCGGACCTCGGCTACCTCGCCATGATCGCCGACTTCTACGGCGAGCCGGTGCCGAGCTTCGAGGCGTCGTTCCCGCTCGCCGAGAAACTGCGCGCCGACTTCACGCATTACCGCGCCCGCATCGCCGCCGCCGTGGAAACGCTTCGTGCGCTTCCCGAGGCCAGGGGCCTGCCGATGCTGGCGATCGGTTACTGCATGGGCGGCCAGGCGGCGCTGGAAGCGGCGCGCGGCGGCGAGGACCTCCTCGCCGTGGTGAGCTTCCACGGCGTGCTGTCCACGCAGCTTCCGGCACAGCCCGGCGCGGTCAAGGCCCGTATCCTCGTCTGCCATGGCGACGCCGATCCGCTCGCCCCGCGAGACCAGGTCATCGGATTCTGGGACGAAATGGACCGGGCCGGCGCCAGCTGGCATTTCCACGCCTACAGCGGCGTGCGCCACGGCTTCACCGAGCCCGGCAGCGATGAGCGGGGCATGGCGGCGCTGGGCTATGACGCCAGCGCCGACCGCCAGTCATGGGCAGCGATGCTCTCGCTGTTCGACGAAGTGCTGGAGAACCGCTGAGACAGCGGCGATGGACCGGCGTGGCGAGGGATCAGTCCTCGATCCTCGCCAGTTCGTCGCCGTCGAGCCGCCGGTAGAAGCAGCTGCGCGCGCCGGTGTGGCACGCGGGGCCTTCCGGGCGCACGATCAGTTCCAGCGCATCCTGGTCGCAATCCACGCGCATCTCTTCCACGCGCAGGAAATGTCCCGAAGTCTCGCCCTTGAGCCACAGCTTCCCGCGCGATCGCGAGTGGAAATGCGCAAGGCCGGTCTCGCGCGTCTTCTGCAGCGCCTCGGCGTCCATGTAGGCCACCATGAGGATCTCGCGGGTCGAGGCGTCCACCGCGATGGCGATCAGCAGGCCCTGCCCATCGAAGCGCGGCAGGAACGTCGTTCCCAGTTCGCGTTCGGCGGCGGTAATATCTGACATATCGGACATTTCCTAATACCTGCCTTGGGAAGAACTATTGTTGCAGGATAACCACAGCAGACCGTCAAAATCCATATTACCCGCCGAATCCTCTTTCAAAATAAGGCGATTCGATGAATTTTGAGCAGGCAGCTGGGGGGCTGCTTCTGACCTACAGGTCGCTCGCAGGCAAGTGTCTGAAAAGACACGAACCTACAGGAAAGCGCCACGGTTCAGGGAATGCGTTCATGAGGGATCGGGCCAGGCGTGTTCAGGGGCACAGCCGAACTGCGAAAGCAGGGTCCAGCAGTTTCGTCACGAGGACGCCCGGAACTTCGGTTCCGGGCGTTTTCGTTTGGGAAGCGATCACGTGACGTCGAGCGCTTCGTCCAGCACACGGGCGAAGCAGGCGATCACCACCCGCTCCGCCCCCGCCCGCCGCAGGGCCGAAACGCAGGCGTTGCTGGTGGCGCCGCTGGTCAGGACGTCGTCCACCAGCAGGACCTTCCGGCCCTTCAGCAGAGCGGAACGGCGGCGATTGACGCCGATCACGCCCGACAGCGCCCGCTTGCGCGCCAGCTTGCCGAGCCCGCCGAGGGAGGGCGTGGCCTTGCGCCGCTCCAGCCCATCGACGCAGAGCCGCCCGCCCGTGAGCCGCGCCAGTTCGCGACCCAGCTCGGCCGCCTGGTTGTAGCCGCGCTTCCACAGGCGCCAGCGATGCAGCGGCACCGGAACCACCAGCCACTCGCCATCGACGAACGGGATCCGCGACAGGATCATTCCGGCCATCATCGGCGCCAGCCCCAGCTTGCTGCCATGCTTGAAGGCCAGCACCAACTTTCGCGACGCCTCGTTGTAGAGCGTGGCAGAGGCAATGCCCGAATGGCGCGGCGGATCGGCAAGGCAGGGCGCGCAAGTTCCCCCGTCGGGCATGGCGTCGCCGAAAGGACGGCTGCAGCGGGCACAGCACGGCTCGCCCGGTATCGCCAAAGTCGCCCAGCAGGCGGTGCACAGCCCCGTCTGCGCGCCGATCCCGTCACCGCACAAGGGGCAGCGCGGCGGAAAGATCAGGTCGATGAGCGGTAGCAGCGCCTGCCCGAGCGTCATCTCCGCACGATCCCTGGGGAGATGCAATATCGCAACCGGCGATGACGGCGGTTGCAAGGTTTTAACCGAAGCGGCAGGGGAGCATTCATGGCAAGCAAGGCTCCCCCCCGCATCTTCTCCCCCCACCGCCGCATCGCCGCCCGCCGGCGAATGCTCGCGCTGCAGCGACGGCCGGACCCGGCGCGCTACCTCATCGACGACATGGTGGAGGACGTGCTCGAGCGCCTGTCGTTCCTGCGCTTCGAACCCAGGACGGCGCTGGTCATCGGCGACTACTCCGGCGCCCTCGCCCGGACCTTGTCGGCCGCCGGGGTGGACGTGACGGAAGCGGAACCGGCCGAAGGCTTCGCGGAAGAGCAGCCCTATCCGTTCGAGGGCTTCGACCTGATCGCCAGCCTCGGCACCCTCGATACCGTCAACGACCTCCCCGGCGCGCTCGTCCACATTCGCAAGGCGCTCAACCCCGGCGGAATGATGATCGCAAGCTTCCTGTCCTCCGGCAGCCTGCCCATGCTGCGCGAGGTCATGCTGGCAGCGGACGGCGAACGCCCCGCTCCGCGCGTGCACCCCTCGGTCGATGTTCGGGCGGGCGGCCAGCTCCTCCAACGAACCCTTTTCGCCGACCCCGTGATCGACCAACGTCCCGTCAACGTCGGGTTCCGGACCTTCAAGAGGCTGGTCGGGGACCTGCGGGCGCAAGGCCTGAGCAACGTGCTGGCAGACCCCGGGCCGGCCCTCGACAAGGCCGCGCTGGCGCGGGCGCACGATGCGTTTGCGGCCGCCGGCGAAGGCGGCCGTACGGTGGAACGGTTCGAGATTTTAACGCTATCGGGCTGGAAACACTAGGTTTCCAGCCCGTCGCGAATGCTTACCCCAAGGCTGCCTGGGCCGCCGCGAGCCGCGCAATCGGCACGCGGTAGGGCGAGGCGCTGACGTAGTCGAGGCCGACCTTCTCGCAGAACGCGATCGAGGCGGGATCGCCGCCATGCTCACCGCAGATGCCCAGCTTGATCTCGGGATAGGTGGCCCGGCCGCGCTCTGCCGCAAGCTGCACGAGCTGGCCGACACCCTCGATATCGAGGCTGACGAACGGGTCGCGCGGGTAGATGCCCTTCTCGACGTAGGGGCTGAGGAAGCGCGCGGCATCGTCGCGCGAAACGCCCAGCGTGGTCTGCGTCAAGTCATTGGTGCCGAAGGAAAAGAACTTCGCTTCTTCCGCGATCTCGCCCGCCATCAGCGCTGCGCGCGGCAGCTCGATCATGGTCCCGACGAGGTATTCCAGCGTCCGCCCCTTCTCGGCAAAGACCTTGGCGGCGGTCTCGTCCACCAGCTTCTTGAGGATCTGCAGTTCGCGCCTGGTGGCGACCAGCGGGATCATCACTTCCGGCACGATCGCCTCACCCGATGCCGCCGCAACGTCGCAGGCAGCCTCGAAGATGGCGCGGGCCTGCATCTCGTAGATCTCGGGGAAAGTGATGCCGAGACGGCAGCCGCGGTGGCCGAGCATCGGGTTGAACTCGTGGAGTTCGTCCGCGCGGCGCTTGAGCGTATCGACGCCGATGCCGATGGTGTCCGAAAGCTCGGCGAATTCCGCGTCGCTGTGCGGCAGGAACTCGTGCAGCGGCGGGTCGAGCAGGCGGATGGTGACGGGCAGGCCCGCCATCACCTCGAAGATCGACTGGAAGTCCGCGCGCTGTTCGGGCAGCAGCTTGGCGAGGGCGGCGCGACGGCCCGCTTCGTCCTCGGCGAGGATCATCTGGCGCACGGCCGAGATGCGGCCCGCATCGAAGAACATGTGCTCGGTGCGGCACAGGCCGATGCCCTCGGCGCCGAACTGGCGAGCCATCTTGCAGTCGGCGGGCGTTTCGGCGTTGGTGCGCACCTTCATGCGGCGATGCTTGTCGGCCCAGACCATGAGCGTCGCGAAGTCGCCGGCCAGTTCGGGTTCGATGGTCGGGACGAGACCTGCCATGATCTCGCCGGTCGATCCGTCGAGGGTGATGATGTCGCCCTCCTTCAGCTCGCGGGTGCCCATGCGCAGGGTGCGGGTCTTCATGTCGATCGACAGGCCCGATGCGCCCGATACGCAAGGGCGGCCCATGCCGCGCGCCACGACGGCCGCGTGGCTGGTCATCCCGCCGCGTGCGGTGAGGATGCCCTTGGCCGCGTGCATGCCGTGGATGTCCTCAGGCGAGGTTTCCACGCGCACCAGAACGACGGCATCGCCGCGCTCGGCGCGCTTCTCGGCAGTGTCGGCATCGAGCACGATCGCGCCCGAAGCCGCACCCGGCGAAGCAGGCAGGCCCTTGCCGAGCACGTCGCGCGAAGCCTTGGGGTCGAGCGTCGGGTGCAGCAGCTGGTCGAGCGCCATCGGATCGATGCGCTTGATGGCGGTGGCCTCGTCGATCAGGCCTTCCTCGACCATGTCGACGGCCATCTTGAGCGCGGCCTTCGCGGTGCGCTTGCCCGAACGGGTCTGCAGCATCCACAGCTTGTTGCGCTCTACCGTGAACTCGATGTCCTGCATGTCGCGGTAGTGCTTTTCGAGCAGCTCGAACACGGCGGCGAGTTCGGCGTATGCCTCTGGCATTGCCTCTTCCATCGACAGCGGCTTGGCGCCGGCGCGCTCGCGGGCGAACTTGGTCAGGTACTGCGGGGTGCGGATGCCGGCGACGACGTCCTCACCCTGCGCATTGACCAGCCACTCGCCGTAATAGGCCTTTTCGCCCGTCGCGGGGTCGCGGGTGAAGGCGACGCCGGTGGCCGAGGTATCGCCCATGTTGCCGAAGACCATGGCCTGCACGTTGACGGCCGTGCCCCAGTCACCGGGAATGTCGTTGAGGCGCCGGTAGACCTTCGCGCGGTCGGAATCCCAGCTGTCGAACACGGCCTGGATCGCACCCCAGAGCTGTTCCTGGACGTCCTGCGGGAACGGGTGGCCGAGTTCGCTATCGACGATGGCCTTGTACTGGGTGACGATCTTGCGCCAGTCCGCCGCCGACATCTCGACGTCGTTGTCGTAGCCGTTGTCTTCCTTGGCGATCTCGAGCGCTTCCTCGAAGAGGTGATGCTCGACACCCAGGACGACGTCCGAATACATCTGGATGAAGCGGCGATAGGAATCCCAGGCGAAACGCTCGTCGCCCGATGTCTTGGCGAGACCCTCCACGGTCTCGTCGTTGAGGCCGAGATTGAGGACGGTGTCCATCAGGCCCGGCACGAGCCCGGCGCGCGAGGTTCCCCGCCGCCCGGATGGCGA
>DATKFS010000060.1:0-17984 GCA_035511275.1 Novosphingobium sp. | reverse complement strand
GCCGGGGCTCAGCGCGTTGACGTGGATGCCGTGGGCGAGGCCCTCCGCCGCCAGCGCGCGGGTCAGCGCCCATATCCCGCCCTTGCTCGCGGCATAGGCCGACTGGTCCGCATAGCCGGTCATCGAGGCGGAGGTGACGTTGACGATGCGGCCATGGCCCTGCGCCTTCATCTGCGGCCAGGCGGCGTGGCAGCAATGATAGGTGCCCATGAGGTTGATCTCGATGTGGCGGCTGAAATCGCGCACGCTCAGCACGTCGAAGGGTGCGGTGATCGAGATGCCGGCATTGTTCACCAGCACGTCGATCCGGCCGAAGGCATCGATGGCGGCGCCGACGATCTGCGCCGCGCCCCGTTCCGTCGCGACCGAGGCCGTGCTGGCGATGGCATGGCCGCCGGCGGCGCGGATTTCCGCAGCGACGGCTTCGGCCGAGGCGCTCCCCACATAGCCCGGCGATTCCGGATCGCGGCCGATGTCGTTGACGACGACGCTGGCCCCGCGCGCCGCCAGCAGCATGGCATGGGCGCGCCCGAGGCTGGGATTGCCGCCCGCGCCGGTGACCACGGCGACCTGCCCGTCGAAGCGATATTCCGCGCTCATCGACGGGGGCGGCTCGAAGGGACGTGCATGGTGGACCTCGTGTTGCGTCTGGCGGCAACACCGGCCTAACACCGTGCCCGCACGGCCCTCAATCGGTGGCCGGGCCGCCTGCCGTGCAATGCGAGAACGATCCCGGCGGCTGTTCCATGCTCGTCAGCAGGCCAGCGCCTCGATGCCGAGCGAAGCGCTGCGGTCGAGCCGGAAATCGGGCCTTACCAGCGCGCCGACCATCAGGTTCTCGTATCCGTCGAAGATGCGGTCGCACAGGGATTCGAAGTCCATGCGCCCGTCAGCCCACTCGATGCACAGCGCGCCGAGGAAGAACATGATCTGCTCCGCCAGCCCCAGCGCGTTGACTTCGCGGCGCAGCACGCCCGAGCGCTGCTGCTGGAGCAGGAAGCGGTGGAGCGCCTTCACCTGCCGGTCGCGGAAGTCGTAGAAGATGCCGCGCGATCCGGTGAAGAAGATCAGGCAGACGTTGCGGCAGAAATCGGGATTGATGCGGATCGATGCGAGTTCGCGGCAGACGATGGCGGCGGGCGCGTCGGGATCGCAGGGGTCAGGGGCGCCGGTGAGGTTCACGTATTGCGAGTATTCGCTGATCGCCTCGGTGATCGCGAGGTCGCGCGGGCCGACGAGGTTGTAGATCGTCTGCACCGCATGGCCCGACCGCTCGGCGATGCGGCGCACGGTGATGCCTTCCAGCCCTTCCTCGGCGAGCATCTGGCGGATCGTGGCAAGGATGGTCGAGCGGCGGAAGCGCTGGTTGAAGGCGGGAGACTGGCCGGGGCCGGAATCGCCGGGGCCGGGCCGGACGATCGGCCGCGCGGGGTCGAGGATGACGGGAACGGGTGGGCGCAGCGCTGCGGAATCCGCGGGCATGGTCATCATGGCTGGTCCTCTCTCCTGCCGTGCCGGTGCCGTTCCGGCCCGCACGGCTTTTTCAGGCGAGTGTGTACGCATGACCCGGGCGGTGCAAGGAGCGGTCTTGCGAGAACGTGTCCGCTGATCGTTCCAAGACTTGCCCCGACCGGCAATGGCAATGGCCCCGGGCGACCGATAGTCCGCTCGGACATCGCAGGACCGGAAGGAACGAAGGCATGGCCGAGCAACCCGCAGCCGAGGAGATCGTCCGCTACGAGAAGGACCCCTTGACCCGTATCGCGGTCATCACGCTGGACCGTCCCGAAGCGCTCAATGCGCCGACCATCGCAGCCCGCCAGCGTTTCGCGGACCTCGTGACGCGCGCCAACGTGGACGACGAGGTGAAGGTGCTGATCGTGCGCGGGGTCGGCGATCATCTCGGCAGCGGGGCGGACCTTCCCGAGATGGCGGGCATGTTCAACGGCGACGAGGACTATTCGGTGCTGCCCGAGTTCCGCATCGCCGAGGACGAGGGGGTGAAGTACCCGCCGCGTGGTTCGTTCCGCTACCTGGCCAACGTCACCAACCTCTACGCCAACACCAACGCCGGGCTGCGCAGCCTGCAGGACTTCAAGAAGATCTCGATCGTCGAGGCCAAGGGCTATTGCTACGGCTGGCACTTCTACCAGTGCGCCGATGCCGACATGGTGGTCGCCTCGGACGACGCGCTGTTCGGCCATTCGGCGTTCCGCTACGTCGGCTGGGCGGCGCGGATGTGGCAGTGGGCGCTGATGATGGGTCTGAGGCCTTTCATGGAGATGGTCTTCACCGGCCGCCCCTTCACCGCGCGGGAGATGAAGGAGCTGCACTTCGTCAACTCGGTGGTGCCCCGCGATGCGCTGGAGGCGGAGACGATGAAGTATGCGCTGTCCTGCGCGCGCAACCGTCCGGTCGATACGGTGGTCATGCAGAAGATGTTCTTCGAGGTCTTCAAGCAGCAGCAGGGCGAGTACATGGGCTCGGTCATGTCGGCCTGGCTGGAATCGATGCTGCCGATGGTGCGCCCCGACGAGGAAGGCGGCATCGGCGTCGATGCCGGGACGTTCGAGAAAGGCCTCGCCAACGCGGTCAAGGACAACGACGCGCTGTTCCCGCCCGACTGGCGGCTTTCCATGAAGGGCCGCAGGGCGCCGCGCTGAGGGTCATTTCTTCTTCGTCCAGATGACGCCGTAGCGGCCGAGGCCGATTTCGTACCCGTCGTTGCGCAGGGCGATCGACAGTTCCTTGGCCTGGTTCTGGTTGAGGTCCATCTGGTCGGCCAGCTGCTGCAGGTTGAGTGACGTGGCGACCCGGCCGTGGACGTCCTTCTCCTTGGTCTTGTGGGCGTTGAGGATCTTCCTCGCCTTGGCGATCGCGGTTTCGATCACCTCGTTGCTGACCTTGGGGATGCCGCCCTTGGCGCTCACGGTGGCGACTTCCTTGCCGGGCTTCGCATCGTCCCACTCGATGGCGGTGACACTGATGGAACTGGCGATGAAATAGCCCACCCAGCCCCGGATCACGTCCGGCTCGGGAAGCTCGCTCTTCTTGCCGAGCGGGGGCGGCGGCGTGTCGTTGTGGTAGGCGACCTTGACCTGGTACTTCAGCTCGCCGTCGGCCATGTGCTTCTTGGCCTTGTTCTCGGCGACGCTCATGGTGGTGTTCAGCGATCCGTCGGCAAGCGCGATGTTCTGCGCGGAGAACGGCCCGTGCATGTGGGCGTTGAGCAGGTGCGCCTGCCGCAGCGGTTGCATCTTCACCCTGATCGCGTCGCCGTAGCGGTTGGTGCTCGGCTTCGCGGCCTTCTTGGGGACGAGCGCGGTGACGTAGCGGTAGCCCTCGGTGTCCAGCACGCCCTTGGCGGCGGCGCCGGTGGTGTTGCCGGGATTGGGTGTCAGCGGCTGGGCCAGCGCGAAGGACGCGCGGTTCTTGCTCGACCCGAAGGTCACCACCGAGACGCTGAAGCTCTTGTCGCCCTTCATGTACAGCGCGAGCTTCGCGGCGAGGTCGTCGACCATCGCCTTGACCTTCGCCTGGTGGGCCTGCTGCTCCGCCTGCGATTTCTTGCCGATGCCCCGGTTGCTGGCGATGAGATCCTCGATCTTCTGGTACGCGGCGATGAGGGCCGGGCGGTTCTTGATCTTCTTCTCCAGCTTGGGATCGTTCAGGACCTGCGGAATGCTGCGCGGCTTGCTGGCCATCATCAGCCTGGCGGCGTTCTCCTCGCCCGAGAAGTACAGCGTGTGCTGTTCTCCATTAGCCAGCTTGAACGCGGCGCGCGCCTTCCACCACTGGAACAGCGATTTGGCCCCGGCGACGGCCATCTTCCCGGCCTTCCTGGCCTTGTCGACCAGCCAGGTGACCAGTTTGTCGAGCGCCTTGTCCACGGGCTTGCGGATCTTGTCGACGATCTGGATGACCTTCTTGCTGACGTCCCCCAGCCCGATGAAGTTGGCGAGGAACGAGATCGCGACCGAGAGCCCGCGCGCCAGCACGCTCTCCACCTTGGCGGCGGCCGGGCCGATGTTGCCCGCCGCGATCGCCGCGATGGAATCGATGATCGCGGCCACGAGGGCGCCGATCTGCTGCAGCTTGGTGACGATGAAGGTGACGGTCTTGTAGATCGCCTTCAGCGCCAGGATGAAGGCGCCGGCCGGGTTGAACACCGTCAGCATCTGCTCGACGGCGGCCTCGATCACCTTGCCCTTCACGTAGTCCATGACCGCGTCCATCACCATGGACTTGAGGTTGGACAGCGTCTCCAGCAACTGCTCCCACGCCGCCGCAGGGCCCTCGGTGACGAGTGTCTTGACGATGTCGAACGTGGTCTCCAGCACCTTCACGGTCGTCTCGCCCACTGCGGCGACCAGCTTGGCGCGCACGTTCTCCCAGGTCGCGCCTATCACCGAGAGGCCGAACTTGAGCAGTTCGGGCAGCGCGAAGCTTTTGGGGATGTAGAGGTTCGCGCCGGCCAGCGAGCCGAGCAGCCAGTCGAGGATGCCGCGCCGCAGGTGGACCAGGATGTTCTTCTTGAACAGGTTGAACCCGTTCTTCGCCGCCTGCACCAGGAAGCCGATGAAGCGCCCCGGCGCCTTGATGATCGTATTGAACGCCGCGCCCGCCTTCTTGAGGTAGGGGATGACGCTCGGCGCCACGACCTCGAGGATGATCTCCAGCAGGCGCAGCACCTTGCTGCCGGCCCATTTGGTGAAGTCGATCACGAACGAGGCGAACAGCTTGGCGAACTTCACCCAGGCGCCGACGATGGTGACGATGTCCACGATCGTCAGGCTGCGCAGCGTCTCCATGAAGCGACCGGGGATCGAGCGGACGAAGCCCAGCGCCTCTGACAGCGTGGTCTGGAACCACTTCCAGGCCTTGCCCGCAGCGCCGCTCTTCTGGATGTTGGTCCAGATCTCCTCCTGCCCGATCAGGCGCATGAACCCGCCGATGAGCGTCTCGGCCGGCGATGCCCCGTCGTCGGTGATGGGATTCCGACCGAAGACGCCGGCCAGCAGGTCCCACTTGGGAATGATGCCGGCGGCATAGCGGCCGAGCGGCTTGAGGATCGCGTCCTTGACGATCCTGGCAATGCCGATCACCAGCCCCTTGCCGAAGCTGATGAGCTTGTCGACCGGATCGGTGAAGATGCGCTTGGCGCGGTCCCACACGTCGCCGAGGTGGAAGATGTCGCTCCAGCCCAGCGAGTCGATGAACTCCATCAGCGCGTCGCGGAAGGCCGAGCCGACCATGCCGAGCGAGCGGAACTGGTCCTCGATGAACTTGCCGCCCTTCTCGAAGATGCCGTGGTTGTTGAGGGCATCGACGATAAGGCCGCCGCCGGGAATGAACTCGATCAGCGCGCGCAGGATGTTCGCGCCCGAGCGCTCCACCTTCGACATGTTGATCGGGTTGAGGCCGATGACGATGGTGAACAGGCGGTATCCGGGGATGTAGTTGGCCTTGTCGGCCACCCAGTTGAGCGGGCGGCTGACGATCCCGCGCTGCGCCTTCGGGCCCGAGCGGCCGGTGACGCGCGGGGCCGCGCCCGGGTCTTCCTTGAGCTGGATCACCGCCTGCTGCTGGATCGTGTGCGTCAACTCGTGCGCGATGAGCTTCGCGCCGTCCTCGCTATCGGGGTTGTACTGCCCGGCGTTGAAGAAGACATGGCGCCCATAGGTGAAAGCCCGTGCGCCAAGCCGGGTCGAGAGGTTCGCGGCGCGCGCGTCGGTGTGGATGCGCACGTCCGAGAAGTCCGCGCCGAAGCGGCGGCCGAAGAACCCTGCGACGTCCGCCGCCATCGGCGAGCCGCCGGACAACTGCTCCTTCACCGCCGCCTCGGTCGCGCCGTCGGCAACGTCCTCGCGGACCGGCGCCGGGGTGGGCGGGGCCGCCCTTGCCGGAGCGCGCTGCACGACCAGGGCGCTGCGCTGGAGCTGTCCCGCAGGCTCGGGGTCCTTCATCGCCATCACGCGGGCGGCGACCCTATCGGCCTCGTGTTCGGAAGCGTCTCCCGGCTGGGAAATCAGCAAGGCGGGTTGGATCCCCGTGCGTTCGAGCAGGGCGGAGCGGCGGGGATCGCTCAGCGGCGCCTGCAGCACTTTCGCCTTGCGCCGCGCAGCCCTTGTGTCGCGCCGCGCCTCGGGCTTGCGTGCCGTGGCGCTTTCGGCCGCGCGTTCTCCCTCGACAGGCACGCGCGGCGCACTGGAGGCTGCTCCCGCCATGGCCTAGCCGGTCGCGGCGAGCGCGGGCTTGAGCGGGGAAAACGCGCCCGCCTTGCGGTATTCGCGCTCGATCGCGGCGCGCAGCGTCCGGTCATCAGGCTCGCCGCCGCCATCCATAGCCAGCAGCCTCGCGTGGAGCGCCACGTTGCGCAACTGGCCACCGGTCAGGGCGCAGCGGCAGGCAATGTCGTCCAGCATGGCCGCGCTCACCGCATGGTCGCCAAGCTGGCTGGCGAGGATCTCGCTCCGCATCACGGCATCGGGCGGCCGGAACGTCAGCACGGCATCGAGCCTGCGCGCGAAGGCCGGGTCGATGCGCTCGGCATCGTTGGAGGTGACGAGGATCACGCCCTCGAAGCTCTCGATCCGCTGCAGCAGGAAGTTCGTCTCGAGATTGGCATAGCGGTCGTTTGAACTGCCGATATCGGTGCGCCGGGCCATCAGTGCGTCGCCCTCATCGAGCAGCAATACGACATCGAGTTCCTCCGCTGCCCCAAGCGCGCGTTCGAGGCATTTTTCGGTCTCGCCGATGTACTTGCTGACCGTGGCCGCGAGGTCGATGCGATAGAGGTCCTTGCCGAGCCGGTCGGCGACGTGGCGCGCCGCCAGCGTCTTGCCGGTCCCGCTCGGCCCCGCGAAGAGCGCGCGCACGCCGCGTCCGTGGCCGAGATCGCTGCCCAGCCGCTCGCGATGGCGGGCGCGCAGCATGAGCGCGTCGAATTCGCCCTGTTCGCGCGCGTCGAGGAACAGCGGCTCGGGCGTGCGTTCGTGGTCGACCGGCGTGGCGAGCGCGTCGAGCCGGGCATCGCGCAGGGCACGGGCGGCGACGCGAACGTCGGCGCGCGTCGGCTTGCCCGCGCGGTCGGAGAGTTCGGCGATGGCCGCCGCGCCCCGGGCGGCACGCGCCACGTTGCCCAGCGTCATCGTCATCGTCGCGAGGTCGTCGGCCAGCGCTCCGGCCCCGCTGCCCTGCCACTGGCGCGTGCGGGCGGCGAGGTCGGGCAAGGGAAGGTCGATCGCCAGGACCGGCAGCGCTCCCTCGCACCGCACGCCCCCGCTCGTGCCTATGGCGATGCCGATCGGGCCTGCGAAGAGGCGCTGCGGCGGCAGGGTGACGGTCTCGCCGGGCGCGGGAACGGCCTCGCCCACGAGCATCGCGCCGGACAGGTGGGCAAGGGCGCCTGCCATTCGCCACTGCGCCGGATCGGCCAGTGCGGCGGGCGACACATGCAGCACGCCGAGCCCCGCCTCGCGCGCCGCGGCGCCCAGCAACATTCGGCGGCCGTTGGATCCCGGCCCCCGCACCAGCACCAGCCGGGCCGGATCGCTGCGCAGCAATGCGCCGAGCCGGTCGGGAGCGATGGCAGCGGCCCGGGGCGCGATCCACTCCGCCGCCGATGGGAGCGATGCCGATGGTTCGAAGCGCATTGCCTCGAGGCGCGGCGGTGCCCCCGACAATACGTCGAGCACCGGACCCGGCACGCGCAGCCGACGCTCCATGCGCATCGCGGCGGGATCGACCGCTTCGACGAGACCGGCCGCTTCCAGGTCCAGCAGCAGGTCGCGCACCGCCTGCGCGCGGTCTCCATCGGGACCGTCGCGCCATTGGGCGACCAGCCCGCCGATGGTCGGAAACCCGCCCTCGGCCTCGATCAGCAGGGCGAGTGCGGGGTCCTCCTCCACCATCGCGACGCTGGCGAGGAGGCGGCAGCCGAGTGCGCCGAAACCGGAGCGGGCGAGGCGCGGAAACGGCAGCGCCGCGCCCTGCGTCGCCGCATCCAGCGCGGCACCCCACTCCAACGCTCGCGGCGGCGTGGTCATTCCGGCGAGCCTCGCGGCCTCGGCCCGATAAGCGGCGACGAACGGCAGTTCGGCGTGCCGCTCGTCTGCAAGGTGCAGCACGGCCTCGAACACGAGCAGGCGGAAATGCGCCGCGGGATCGAGGGGGGCGGGGAAGGGACCGCGCGCGCTCATGCGAAATGGAACCTGATGTCGCGGCCCTCTGCGGGAGACCATCCGGGGTCGCGATCCAGGCCGGCAATGCGCAGCGAAAGGGGCAGCCGGGCCAGTGCGAAGTGGACGTCGAGACGGCCTTCGGACGGCACGCAACGCGCGGGGATGGCGAGTGCCCGGGGCGTCAGGTCGCCCTGCACGGTGGTCTGCCGGAACCGCGCGGAAAGGAACAGCGCGAGGCTGGCGCTCCAGTCCGGCGGGCAAGCGCCATGCGCGGTCGCCGGCATGGGCATGGTTTGCAGTCCCAGTCGTCGGGCCGCCCGCCGCGCCGAGATCGGTCCTCCGGGCGATGCCAGCGGGAATCCCGCCGAGTGCCACAGGACGCCGCGTTCGTAGTGGGCGAAGCCCTCGGCGAAGGGAGTGAGCCAGTCACGCTCGACCTGCCAGCGACTCGGCGGCGTGGCGCGCGGTCCGGATTCGACGATCCACCGGTGAAGCGGATCGCGGCGATACGCGGCACCGAACCAGTGCAGCCCCAGCCGGTCGGCGAGGTGCAGCGGCGAGATATCCAGAGCCGGATCCCGCGGCCGCGTGAAGTCGGGATGGAAGCCCAGCTCGCGGAAGGCATTGAGCAGAAACGCGAGCCCGCCGAAGCCGCTGTCGAACGCGGTCCGGGCGCCGGGCAGGGCAACGGTCTGCGGCGACGCCTCGTCGGCGATAGTCGGGCGATGCCCGGAATCCCGGGGAGAAGCGGCGGCCGGCGGGGAAGCGCCTTCGGTCCGCCGAGTGTCGATCGCGCGCGCAATGGGACGATAGTTTTGTCCGCGTACAGTGCCAGAACGCTTTGCGCCGTGCTGCTCGATCAACGGTCGGCTTGCAAGCGGCGACGCGCTGCGCGGGTCCTGCCGATGGGGCGCTTGCGGCGAGTTTGCCCGTGCGGCCCCGCCCGCTCTTGGCGCTTGTTCCGGCACGTCTGCCGGCCCCTCGGAAAGACCCGGTGCCGCGAGCGTTTCGGCGATCGCCGTGGCGAGTTGCGCGCGCGGAAGCGAAGGTGTCGTGGCGAGCGTGATGGCGGCCAGCAGGAGTTGCCGGGCGGGCATGGCGAGCCGGGACCACTCCTCTTCCCGACTGACTATCCCGTCAAACGCGTCGAGCACCACGCTGTGCGCGGTATCGCGCGCGGACCTACTGACCGCAGGCGAGGAGGATCTCGCCCCTTGATGCGGCGCAGCATCGCCGCGCAATTCTATGCATTGCGGCACCGCAATAACGGGCGACAGGGCGTAATGCTGCGCAACTGTCGCGAGCGCATCTTTCACGTCGGACGGTGGCAGGCTCGCCACCCAGCGCGCGGCCATGCGCGCCTGCGAAAGCCTCGCGATGACCGGCACGAGGAGCGCGCCGTCGCCCAGCACCTCGCCGCGCCACCATGCGTCCGGCGCGCCATGCCTTGTGGCGGCGCGGACGATCTCGCGGGCGGCTCCACCTCGCGTCTCGACGACGCAGCCGATGAGCCATGCGGCGAACGCGGCGCGGGTGCTGAAGCGGCAGGGCCGATCGGCCGCGCTCGACCCCGCCGGGTCCCGCTGCGCGCTGCGGGCAAGTTCCCCGAGGCGCAAGGCGATGCCGTGGGCAAACGGGGCGACCTGCCCGGCGCGCAGCCGTCCGGGCGGGCGCAGGCGGGGGATGTAGAGAACCTCCCCCGGAGCCAGGCCGAGTCCGTCCATCGCCACGGCTCCCAGCGCGTCTTCCAGCAGCGAACGGTTCGCACCCGGCCCGCCGAGGCGAGCGCGGGAGACGGTGAGGCCGTCCGCAGCGAGAGGAAGCGCCGGGGCCATCGCTCAGCCCGACTTTACCAGCGCGAAGATCGCCGCGAGGATCGCGAAGATGGCGGCGCCGACCGGGAGGCAGCCCCTGGGTCCCGAGCCGCCGGGCTTGACGGGGCCGGAGCCGTCGCGCGGCTTGGGGGGCGTGAAGCGGCCGGGCGGCAGCTTGATCGAATCGTCCCCGCGCGGAGCCTCTCGGTCGGCGACGAGGCGGAATTTGATGACCGTCTCGCCCTTGTGCGGCACCTTGATCCCGTAGACGCCGGGCGCGTAGCGCACCATGCCGTCGCCCTCGAAGGTCCACCCGAAGTTGTCCTGCACGCCGGTGTGGTGGGCGACGCTGCCGAACGTGCCCGAGCCGTTGTCCACCAGCGGATATGTGGTTCCGCCGATGGTGATCGTGTCCGCCGTGACGCGGTAGCCGAAGTTCTGCCAGACGTAGATCACGCTGTCCTTGTACGAGGGGCCGTTGCCGGACACGGCGAGCATCTTGATGCCGCCCTCCGCCAGTCCCTGCTTGGTCCCGGCCAGCGACCGCGCCACGATCGGCAGCAATGCGGGATCGATGTATTCGGTCTTTTCGACGAGTTCCTGCACGACCACCCGGCGGCAGAAGGTCTCGATGATGAAGTCGTGATCGGCCGCACCCTCGGGTGGCTCCTCATAGCCCTCGCCGCTGACCACGGCCTCGCCCTCGGTTTCGGAGAGGTTCACGAAAGTCATGTTGCGGCGGATGCTGGACTGGAAGAAGTTGACCGGGGTGCGGGCGGTGAGCTGCGCCCACATGCAGGTGTCCGAGCTGGCGACCGCGGCGAGGCTGGGGTCGGTGATCGGCCAGAGGGCGGTGATCTCCTTGTTGGTTTCGCCCGCGCCGACGTTGACCGGCGGCTCCGGCGAGGGCCCCTCGCGGTTCGGCGAGGGGTTGGGATCGAGGCCCGCAGGGGCGTTCCAGAGCAGGGGATCGGCCGGGCCGAGACCATAGCGGTGGAACCGGAATTCGCAGGTGATGTCGTCCGCCGGCGTCGCGCCGTTGTTGCGCAGCTTGGCGACGATGCGGTTGTCCGGCGTGCCCGCCGGGGCGTTCTTGCCCTTGATGGTGCTGCTCACCGGCGATCCCGCAGCGGCGTCGGAGGGGCGACAGCCGATGCCCATCCAGCCACCGTCGAAGCCCACGCCGGGATAGATGTTCGGCGGCAATTGCTGGCCGCGCTGGTGCGGGATGATGCCGTGGCCATAGTCCGCTACGGCGGGCGCCCACGTCTCCAGGATGTTGGACGGCTGCGCGGAACTGGAAGGGAACCAGTACTGCGTCGCTATGGCAGCGCCGCTGACCGGCATGATCTTCGCGACACTGAAGTAGAATCCGAAATCGTCCGAGAGCGTGATCCCGTCGAGCAGGTCCCCGGCCCCCGGTGCGATCGGCAGCGCGACTTCCACGCTCCATGCCGATTCCGGCGGCGCGCCCGAGGGAACGACGGGCAGCCACGACCGGACCTTGATCGCATCGCCGACAACGGGGAAGTACGGGTCCCAACCCGAGGCGCCCGTGCCCTTGTAGAAATCGACGTCTGCGGCGGGCTTGTCGGTCTTGATCTGGGCGGAGCCGGTGCCAGAACCGGTATCCGCACCGATGCCGTCGCGCACGGGCCTGACGATGATCTTGCGGGCCGTTGCATGGCTGCCGCCATGAGTGGGCTTGAGCACGATCGCGACGGCATTGTTGTCGGCGAACTCGCGCGAGAAGCGGCACATGAAGGCGAGGACGAGCTGGTTCGTCGTCGAATTGCGGATGCCGCGGAACACGATCGGCGCGATGCCCGCCGCGCCCATGACGAGTTCGCACCCGCCGAGGTAGCCGCTCTCCGGAGTCTCGCCGGTGATCATGTAGTCGAGGTCGAAGAATCCATCGACCTTGGGCAGCTTGCCCACGAAGTCTTCGTCGCAGAAAACCAGAGTGTCTATTTCGCTCATAGCGAAATCCTCCTTAGTTCAGGCCGTGAGTTTGATGGGTAGGATCGCGAAGGACGTGTAGGGAGACAGGCCGGGGGCGGTGGCGGTCTGCCGCGCCTCGACGCGCAGCAGGTATTCCGTACCCACCGCGCCTGCCGTGTTGTCGATGGAGATGACGAAGCTGAAATCCTCGCCGGCGGGCAGGGACGGGGTGCTCGCGCCCAGCAGGTTGCCGATCGTCCAGTCGCCGCCGGACGCCACCAGTTCCGCCTTGCAGGCGTAAGTCGCGTTGGGAGCGCCCGCGCCGCGCTGGTCGCGGATCTCGAAGGCGATGCTGCTCGCCGCGCCCGCCTTGAAGGTGAAGCCCTGCGGATAGGTGCTGCCGGACGCCGTCTCCATGTTGTCGACGAGGTCCATCAGCGCGTCGTCGCCGACTTCGCTGGCGAGCACGATCGCGCTCGGGCTCGACGGTTCGAGCGACTGGCCCGCGCGCCACGGGATGACCGGCGAGGACTTCTGGACCTGACCGTCGATGCCCACGACCTTGAGCTGGAGATTTGCCGAGACGGCCCCCGCCGGCGCATGGACGGTGAGGTTCACGCGCCTGGTCTGCCCCGGGTTGATGGCCAGCGGAGAGGGCGGCGAAAAGCCGCTGGCCGCCGAGGCGATCCACTGGGCGGCGCTGGCGGCCGGGGCCGCGTCGGTGACGACGAGCGACAGCGCGAGGCTGTCCTCCAGCGTGGTGCTGGCCAGGACGTCCCATCCGAAGCTCACGTCTGCATCGGCCGAGAGCGTGCCCGTGGGCATCAGCGCCTCGGTGACGACCAGTTCGCCGAGCTGCTGGCGCGGCTGCGCCTTGAGGCGGACGGGGAACTTGTTGGAGACCTTGCCGGCCGCCTCGACGGTGAGGTCCACCGTGCGCGGCAGGCCGGTGAAGAGGTCCGGCACCGGGAAGATCAGCGCGTCCTGGCTGGAGGCTTCGTTGAACTGGGTGATCTGCTTTCCGCCGAGCATGACCACGTTGTATTCGGGCACCTTGTCGAACCCGGTGCCGAGCACGGTGAGCAGCGAGTTGATGGTGATCTCGACGTTCTTGGGCTGGATCGCGGTGATGAAGGGGCCGCCGCCCGCGCCCTCCAGCACCGAGACGCGCACGGCGAGGTCCGCGATGTCGGTCAGCATCTGGTTGCACAGCCCGGCGGTGATGAGTTCTCCCGGCCGCACCTGCTGTATCCGGCCGTCGAGCAGCGTGGTGACGAGCTGTCCCTTCTGGTCCTCGGGCAGGAGGTCGCCGATGGCGTCGATGATCTCGGTGAGGGTAGGGGCGGCCATGGTCGGGTCCTTTGCTGCGGTTGTGCCCTTGCTGCGGTTCAGGCGCTCAGCGCGATGTTGGCGTAGTCCCAGCGGTGGAGGTTGAAGCGCGCGTCCGCGCGGTAGGCGAGGGCGGCGCTCGAGAAGACGAGATAGGGATCGGGCACCTCTTCGTCGGCGGATGCCAGCTCTGCGGCGATGCGGTTGTCGGCGACGGCGTAGAGCCAGAACACCTCCTGCGCGTTCGAGGAAAAGGCAGGGGCACCGAGGCTCTCGCGCAGCAGGGGTTCGAGCTGTGCGCTGTTGATGTGCTGCGGCCCGCGCGCCTCCATTCCCGCGAAGAACTCCGCCGCCATCGCCACCGTGAAGTGCGGCAGGATGCCGACGGGGGGCAGCATCGGGAAATGGCTACGCGCGCGCACCGCTCCCAGCGTTCCGGACGCGCCGACGAGCTGTGCGAGCTGGTCCTGGAACTGGTGGAACATCGCCCGCCCCGTCGCCAGCCGGCGCGGCGCGACGAGCGAAGGCAGCGAGCCCACCGGCGCATCGGGCGGACTGACCGGCCGCCGCACCGCCCAGTCGTCGAGGAAGACCATGCTCGCCGCGCCCGCGAAGGCCATGACCGCGAGCGGCACGTCGTGGTCGGTGAGGCCGTAGCCGCGCATCGCGGCCACGAGCCCGTCCTCGCGCCCGGTGCGGCCGAGCAGCGCCGTCGCCCACCCGTCGCGCACGCCGCTGCCGAAACAGGCGTGGGCGACGTTGTTGCGATAGCCGGGCGCGGCGGGATCGAGCGCGGCGTAGAGATGGCGCGGCACGGCGAGCAGGCGGAACTGCACCGCCTCGATCACCCTGTCGACGTTGCAGGCGGCCGCTCCGCCCGAGAGCCCGTTGGTCGGCGCCCGTCCTGCGCTGATCCCGGACGGCGCGATGGTCAGTACGTAGAGCCCCTGGCCCGCGACGTAGGACCCGCCGACGACCGGGGCGCAATCGGAAAAGCTGCATCCCGCCGTAGTCACCGTGGCCGAGCCTATGCGCGAGAGGCGCACCTGCTCCGCATAGCCGAGCCGCAGCACTTGTCCCGCCCGGTTGATCGCGAGGCCCGGCGCGACGGTGACGGCGGGCAGTGGCGAGCTGCCGTCCTCGTCGGTCAGAGTAGCGGGCGAGACCTCGAGCCCGAAGGCCACCCCCTCGCCCATCGCGAGGCCGAGGCGCGCGTCCGCCTGGCGGCGCGCTTCCTGTTCGCGGGCCATGTCGGCGGCGGTGAGCAGGCGGCCGTTGAAGAAGTTGACGGTCTCGATCCCGCCGTCGCCCACCGGCTGCTGCAGCGAAAGCACGTCGGCCATCAGCCTTCCTCCTCGGCGATCGCGGAGACGTGCCACGCATCGCTGCCGTTGTAGGCGAGCCGGTAGCGGCCCCGCTTGTCGAGCACGGCCGGGTCCTGCGCGTCGCGCTTCGCATTGGTCAGCGTGAGCGGCTGCGGCGTGCCGTGGACCAGCAGCAGGGCATCGCCCGCGTTCTGGCCGGCGCCGCCCACCGGCAGTGTCAGCGTCAGGTCGGCGGCATTGGCGACGACGATCGTGGAGACCGGCCATGCGGGCGCGAGGTCGGGGCTGTCGTCGGTGTAGTAGGCGAGCGTCAGCGGGGTCGCGGGCGGCGCGAGGCGCGGGGCCAGCGGGCTCTGCAGGGCCATGGCCGAGAGCATGAAGGGCCGCTCCCGCTCGTCCAGCGCGATGTCGGCGATGGCGGGCGCCGACCAGTCGGGAACGATGCCGCGCGTTGCCTCGAAGGCGAGCGAGCCGAGGAGGACGCAGTCGTTCGCGGGGACCCCGGGCGCGACGCAGGATTGCGCCATGACTTCGGGCCGCAGCCGGGTGATCCATGCCTTGCGCATCGCCAGCACGAAGGACGGGAACGCCGCGGGCGCGAGCACTACGGGCGCGAGGTCGGCGGGGTCGATCGCGCCCGTCGTCACGCCGAGCGCCGACAGGATCTGGGCGCGTGCCCGCGCCAGCAGCGGCCTGAACTGCGCCTCGTCCGCCTCCCCGCCGGGATCGAGCGCGGCCTCGGCGGCGGCGGTCCATGCCTCGACCGCCGCGAGTGCCCGGGCTTCGGTCTGCAGGGGCGGATCGAAGGTGAACGACAGGCAATAGTCGTCCGCCCGGCGCGAGGGCGCCATCAGGTTCTCCTCGCTGCGGCAGGGCTCGCCCGGGATCGGCACCGCATCGACCGCGCAGTCCGTGTAGCAGAGGGTCAGGTGAAGGGTGAGGCCGAGCGTGTTGGCGACGCCCGCGCGGGCGTCGAGCTCGGCCTTGACCTCGGGCCGCCTGAGCCATGCGTTGATCTCGCCGCACTGGTCGCGCCCCACGCAGATCAACTGACCGCTCGGTGCCGCCGCCGCGCCTGCCGAGACCATCACGCGCGGCCCGTCGCCGCCGTCCTCGACCTCCACCGCGAGGCCCGACAGGGTGCCGTAGCCGAGGAAGTCGCGCACGATCCGCTTGTCGCGGGCGGAGTGATAGGCGAACTCCTGCGCGTAGTCGTCCACGCCCAGCACCATGCCGGTGACGTAGTTCACGTGGCGGCTTGGGTCCGCCTGGGCGACGCCGAGCGTGGCGGTGAAGGTGCAGTCGCATCCCATGGTCATTGCTCCCCCGGCTGCGGGTGTGATGTGGTCAACATGCGAGCACACTCCTGCCGGTATCCGTGGCCCCGCCGCCGACGAACCCGGCGCCGAGCCAGGCGCGGCCGATCACGGCGGGCGGCACCAGTTCGGGCGCACGGCTGCCCTGGCCGAGCTGCGTGTCCAGCCCGGTGCGGGCTTCGCCCAGCCGGTTCATGGCCCAGTAGAAGCGCACGTCGAACTCGGTGTGCGCGGGCTTCTCGATGGCGACGAGGCGGCGGGCGACGGCCAGCATGTCCTGTTCCGCCTCGAACCCCTGGTCCACCGACCGGCGCGGCAGCAGGATGGAGAAGCGGTGCGCCGCGCGGTCGACGGGAAGGATCCGGCCCTCGAACACCAGCCAGTCGCGGATCGCGGCCGGGGTGTCGGGCACATGGTCCGGAAGCGGGACTTGCGCGAAGTCGTCCCAGTCGGTGTTCCACGCAAGGTTGAGCTTGCCGATCTGCCGGTGCGTCTCGGCAAGGTAGCGCCGCCACAGGGTGCGCTCGCGCGAAGGCTGGGTGCAGAAGGCGTTCCATCCCTCGCGCACGGCATCGGCGACCGAACCGCGCGGTGTTTGCTGCACGGGCGTCGCCACCCCCGAGCCGCGCTGGAACGCGATCCACCGCGCCCGCTCGACGATCCCGACCGACGGCACGAAGCCAAGCTGCGCGAGCGCGAAGGAGGCGAAGTCGCCCTGCGCGTGCGCGGCGGGGTCGAGTTCGATCGTCTCGGGCAGAGCATCGGGCACTGCGCCCTCGGTGGCGATCGCCCAGCGCCGCGCGAGCCCGGCCGCGCCCTCGGCGGGCGACCATCGCGCGTCGGACAGTGCCTGCGTCGGCAGGCCGGTCGCGGTCGTCGTATCCGGGACAGGGGCCAGCGCCGGGCGGGTGGAGAACCCCTCGACCACGCGGATGCCGCGCGCGGGCTCGCAGCCGGGCTGCTCCAGCGCGAAGATCCCGTCGCCGGGGCGGTCCTCGAAGGCGAGGCGCAGGGCGGCCTTGATGCCGCGCACCGTGCCGCGCCATCCGAAGAAGCGCGCGGCGTGGCGCAGGAACAGGCGCTTGCGCCGCTCGTCCCAGCGCGGGTCGAGGGCCATGTCGTACCACCCCGCCAGCCAGTCCAGCGCCTCGCCCGGGGCGGTCCGGGTATCGAACAGCACTTGCGCGGCGGCGATGCGGTCCTCGACGACGGTGTTGATGCCTTCCATGCTGGCAAGGAAGCGCTCGATGAAGGAGGCGGGGCCGGGTTCCTCGCGGTAGACGGCGGGGAGGAACTTCTCGGGGTACGAGAAGCGCGGATACCAGACGCGCAGGGCGCGCAGGTGCGGCGTGAAGCGCCCGTCGCCGGCCAGCGTGACGCGCAGTTCGAGATAGCGGCCCACCACGTCCTGCAGCAGCAGGTCCCAGCATCCGCTGCCCGTGCCCGCATCGGTGCGCGGCTTCGCGATGGCGCGCTTGCCGGGCAGTTCGCCCCCGTCGCGGTTGAGGTAGGGGCGTGGTTGCAGGGTCCAGCCGATCTCCGCCGCGCTGCCCATCAGCGCGAGATCGTCGGAGGCGCGCGCCTCGATCGTCACCGAGGTCCCCGGCGGGATGCAGCCGTCGAGGCGAATGCGGTCCCACACGCATTGCGGCGCGTCGCTGTCGAAGCGGGGGGTGAGGAACGTGTTGGCGTCGGCGAACGATTGCCGCTTCTGCGCGAGGAGGGGGACCCAGAGCGGATCGACCGTGCCGCTGTCGTAGACGACATAGGTCCCTTGCGCGAGCAGCGCCCGTCCGCCGAAGCGGCGCATCGGGATGGTGACGGGGTCCAGCCTGGCGGAAAGGCCCGTCTCCGTGCGCGAGAGCACCACACGGTGCGTCTGGTTGCCGTCGACATCGGCCAGCATGACCTGCTCGCCGTCGAGCGAGGGGGAGATGGCGATGCAGAACGTCGCGTGCGGCAGGTCGATCAGGGCGCTGGCAGAAGTCGCGTCGGGGGCGACGGTCAGCAGGCGGGTCCCGACGCCGGCCTCGCACAGCACCACGGCTTCGAAGCGGTCGGTCGAGGCGAGCGCGA
>DATKFS010000059.1:0-12517 GCA_035511275.1 Novosphingobium sp. | reverse complement strand
CCACGCGTCCATCTGGTCGCGTGAGAGGACATCGGCGCCGTGATAACGCAGCGCCAATTGACTGGTGACGTTCAGGCCGATCATTGGTCGTCGGTCCGTTGCGGGCCTGCACGCTATGCGGTAGCGCTCCATCGCCAGCAGGCCCGGGTCGCGGACGATCTGGGCTGGCAGGCCTGACCCAGCGCCGAACACATTATTCCACGCAAGCCTCGAGGGCTCGTCGCGCACGAAGACTCGCTTGACCATTCCCAGATCCAGCGCAGATCGGAGCAAGTCCTGCCCGCGCCGGGACCAGTGCCGCGATACTCCACATCCGTAGATGTAGACGGGGATTTGGCGTAGCGCCGCTTCCTGGATGGCGATGGCGATCTTGGTCGGGAAGTTCAGATCGATGTCTGCCAGCAGGTTGCCGCCACCTATCACCATGGCATCGGTTTCCACGAGCGATGCACGGTAGTGGGGACGCCAGCGTCTTCGCGTTTCGACCGCCAACGGAACGCGGACAGCCAACTGACGCACCTTGGCAGGCAGAGCTTCCAGCAAACGCATCTGCGCCGACCGACTACGCGAGGCGGTTCCGAAGCTTGAGCGCGCAGCCAGGTCGATAGACTGCGTATCGGGATGTGCTCCCAAGTCCACGAGTGCCTGCTCCAGGCATTCGGATAAAAGGCCATCGCCAAGGTTGGGGCTGTATTTGACATTGAAGAGGCGCAGTCGCGGATATTTGCGGAGGGAATCCAGCTCGCTTGGAGTGTCGGCTGTTGGCAGGAGCGAGGTAGCCTGCGGATCGTGCGTGCCAGGTCCTACGCAGAACACGGGATCAATGGCCGAGGTTTGGCATGGGAGCGACCATGCGCGCAGCTTCTAGCTCTTCCGCCACCCTGCGGATTACCCCGCTTGATGTCGGCAGATATTCGAATCTGCCTTGGCGGCCGGCCAGGATGACACCCGCGCCGGCTATCCGCTCGATGATTGCGCTGAGCTGGTCTGTCGAGCCCGGACTGTACAGCGGGTAGCAGTTCTCGACGAAATCGTGTCCTTCCAGGATGAGATCGTCGGCGAGATGCAGTGCCGTCATATGGGAACGGAAATCTTCGAAGGCTGCCTCGGCGTCATGTTTTCCGCCAGGCTGTATTGTCATTTCTACGGCGAAAAACTCCCGCTGCGTCGAAATGTCTGGATAGATGCGCGAGTAGATGGTCGCACGCTTCCATCGACCATCTCCATGAAAATTGAACAGGACGTTACCCACGCCAGGGTCCAGACGGCCTGCGGAGATGAACAGCGTTGTCATGTTCAGCGAGACGAGTCCGCTACGCTTCTGGAACAGCGCGTGGTGAAGCGTGTCCAGTGGGACGGTACTGACGACGACGTCGGCCACAGCGTTCCCAGCCTGCGTTATCGCGCAGAACTGGCCCGCTTCACGGCGCAACGAGACCAGTTCTTCGCCGAATGCGAAGCCCACCCCTTCGCCACGCAGCCGCGCCACTATCCTGTCGAAAATCGCATCGAAGCCTTCGCGGGGCCGGACGTGAAGGGAGCGGCGCGTCTTGCTGGCGACAGTGCGGCGCATGACCAATGCCTTCCACGCTGATTTCAGCAGCATGCCAATGCGCGTGGATCGTTCGATGAACGCCATGCGGTGGAAGAAGAAGGCTTCGTCGATCTCTTCCGGCGCGACATGGTGGAAGCGCGTTATGTAGTTCTGCAATCCGGTGGATTTGAAAAGGGCGCTGCCCAGCCGCTTGCGGGAGATCGCGTCGAGAGTGCCGTTGCGCCTTACCGCGAAGCGCGACCAGGCGAGATCGACAAAGGCCTTGGTCAGCGGAAGCAGAGGCTTGCGAAGGAATTCGCGCGGTTCGAGCGGGTAGTGGAGTACCGAATTATCCGGTGCGATACGGCGTTGCGTCCGCTTCACCGTGGGGCAGAGATCACGCAGGCCAGGTGCGAGATCCAGGATGCGCGCGTTCTCCTCGTAGAAGATCGAGCCTACATCGAAGGTGTACGGTCCGATCTGACGGGACCGGTGCGTGCCTCCGGCTTTCTGCGCGCGCTCTATCACGGTGACCTGATGGCCTTCGCGCGACAGCTTGTCCGCCGCGGCAAGTCCGGCGATGCCTGCGCCGAGCACGATGACGCGACTTCCCGCGCGCATCGGGACTTGCTCCAGCTTCACGGCAAGCGGCCTATGCCAGTGAAATGCGTTCGAGTCGCTTCGTGGGCCCATCCGCGCCTATCGGAGTATCGGCCTACCTTCGCTTCCATACAGATCTTGCCGTCGCCTTGTTCCGTCATCCCTTCAGCATAGGGGCCTGCTTCGAAAACAGGTTCGCAGATTGGGCCAGTTTGGAGCATCTCCCCGCTGCCCGCCCGATCGGGCGTTGCGCTCTCGCCACACTTGCCACGTCCCCATGTTGCGCTGCACAGGGGCAATTCCATGCGGATTGCCATCATCGACGAAAGCGCCGCGCGCGCCTCGATCATCCAGGAGGGTCTTGCGACCCTGGAGGACTGCGAGCTGTTCGTCGTCACCGATCGGCGGGGGCTGCTGGCGCGGATAGCGGGATTCGATCCCGATATCGTATTGATGGACCTCGGAAATCCCTCCCGCGACGTGTTGGAGGAATACTTCGTGGTGAGCCGGGCCCTGCAGCGGCCGATCGCGATGTTCGTGGACGAATCCGACGACGAATCGATTGTCGCCTCGGTCGATGCGGGTGTGTCCAGCTATGTCGTCGATGGACTGGCTCCAAACCGGATACGACCCATTCTCGACCTTGCAGTAACGCGCTTCAATGCCTTCTCGCGGCTGCAGCGCGATCTTGCCGAGGCCAAGGGGAAACTGGCGGAGCGGGACGCGGTCGACAAGGCCAAGCGCATCCTGATGGACACGCGCGGATTGCCGGAACCCAAGGCCTATGCCGAGATGCGCAAGGCGGCGATGAACCAGGGAAAGCGCATCGTCGACATTGCCGAGGCGATCGTGACTGCACACAAGCTGATGGGAGGCGCGTGATGCCCAACCGCCGGAGCGGCCGCCGGGCCGGGGGAGACGCCGCGTGACGAGCGAACTGACGATCGGCTTCCTGCCGCTGGTCGATGCCTGCCTGCCGATCCTCGCGCATGAGCACGGGTTCGCGGAGGATGCCGGAGTGTCGCTGCGTCTGGTGAGGGACATGAGCTGGGCGACGGTGCTCGACCGGCTGCTCTACGGCCACAGCGACGCCGCGCATCTCGTCGCGCCGCTGGCGATCGCGACGACGCTGGGGCGGGGGCGGCCGGCCCAGCCGCTGGCGGTTCCGTTCGTGCTGGGGCTGAACGGCAATGCGATCACCCTGCGGCCGGAGCTGGCGCAGCGGGTCCGGCCGGAAGGACGGATCGGCGCGGCGGCACAGGTGGGCGCGGCGCTGCGGACGATCGTGCAGGAGCGGCTGGCCGCCGGCAATCCGGTGCGCTTCGGGGTGGTCCACCGGTATTCCAGCCACAACTACATGCTGCGCTACTGGCTTGCGGCGTGCGGCATCCAGCCCGATCGCGACGTCGAGATCGCCACCGTGGCGCCGCCGTTCTGCGCCGATGCGCTGGCCCAGGGCGAGGTCGACGGCATCTGCGTGGGCGAGCCGTGGAACAGCGTGGCGGTGGAGCAGGGCGCCGGCGAGATCGTGCTGTCCACCGCGCAGATCTGGCGGCGGGGGGTGGAGAAGGTGCTGGCCCTGCGCGAACCCGTGCTCGACGACAAGCGCGAGGCGGTGGAGGCGCTGATCCGGGCGCTGTGCCGGGCGGGGGCGCATTTCGTGGACCCGGCGAACTGGGAGCAGAATGCGGCGATCCTTGCCCGGCGCGAGTATCTCGACGGGTCGGCCGAACTGATCCGCCGGGCGATCTCGGACCAGTTGCTGATTTCGCGCGGGGGGGCGCTGGTCCATTATCCCGACTTCATGTTCCAGTACCGGGAGGCGGCGAACTTCCCCTGGGTCAGCCAGGCGGAGTGGCTCTACACGCAGATGGTGCGCTGGGATTCGATGGATTTCGACCCTGCCGACGCGGCGAAGGCGGCGCGGGTATTCCGACCCGACGTCTACCGGGCGGCGCTGCTCGGCACCGGGGAGCCGCTTCCGGGCGCCAGTTCCAAGGTCGAGGGGAGCCTTGCGGCGCGCACCGTCGTGGGCACGCAGCAGGGGGCGATGATGCTGGAGGCCAACACGTTCTTCGACGGGATGGTGTTCGATCCGCATGACATCGAAGGCTATCTTTCGCGGCTGGCCTGAGGGCGGGCGATGACCGGAATTTAATCCCGGGGTCCGCCTGTTGGAGTAGGATACGGCGCGGTTTGTTGATGAAGTGCATGCGCTTGGGGGGTGTGCCTTGCGGCAAACCCGGGCGCGGTCACGACGATGGGAAAGAACCTGCGCGAAGGTAGCAGGGGTTTGGGATGTAGGAAAATGCGCTGCCGTTGGCCGCGAGCGGGCGACGGCCGCTGGCTGTCTTCAGGCGCTGCCTTGCCGACAGGCTCCTGCTCACGTGTACCCGGCGGTCCCCGCGTCCCCGGGGACGACGTAGGACCGATTTTCCCTTTGTTCTCCGCGTCTCGGCGCTTGGGCAAGACCATCGCGGAGACGCGGAACGTGCTGCGCTGCAAAAAACAGCTTTACGCCCAGTCGGCGAATCGCTTACACCATGGGCAAGCAGAACGGTCGGCTCCCAAGGAAGGGAACCCTCAAGCACCGTTCCGTGGCTTTCAAGAACAGTGGCAACGTGGCCGCCCGATGTAGTCCAACCGGACTTGCGTCGAGGCGGCTTTTTCGCGTTTGGCCTTCAGGCGGGGTTGGTTTCGATGAGCAGGGTTCGGGGGAACGGTTTCACACGGCGCGCGGCATTGATGGCGCTCATGGCAGGCGTGGCGCTGGCCGGTTGCGGCAGCAAGAGCGACACGCCGGGCGAAGCGGCCAGGGTCGCGGCGGGCGGGGTGGAGAAGCCCGCGCTCAAGCTCGGTTTCATCAAGCTGACCGACATGGCCCCGCTCGCCATCGCCAAGGAAAAGGGCTTCTTCGCCGAGGAGGGGCTCAACGTCACGCTGGAGCCGCAGGCGAACTGGAAGGTCCTGCTCGACGGCGTGATCGGCGGCCAGCTCGACGGGGCGCACATGCTGGCCGGGCAGCCGATCGCGGCGACGCTGGGGCTGGGCACCAAGGCGGAGATGATCGCGCCGATCAGCCTCGACCTCAACGGCAACGCCATCACGCTTTCCAATCGCGTCTGGGGCATGATCGAGCCGACGCTGCCCAAGGGCGCGGACGGCAAGCCGGTCCACCCGATCTCCGCGTCGGTGCTGCAGCCGGTGGTCCGCAAGTTCCGGCAGGAGGGCAAGCCCTTCAAGATGGGCATGGTCTTCCCGGTTTCGACGCACAACTACGAGCTGCGCTACTGGCTGGCGGCGGGCGGGCTCAACCCCGGTTACTATCTGCCGGGCGACGTCGGCGGCACCACCGGCGCGGACGTCCAGCTTTCGGTGACGCCGCCGCCGCAGATGCCCGCGACGCTCGAGGCGGGCACGATCGAGGGCTACAGCGTCGGCGAGCCGTGGAGCCAGGCGGCGGTGAAGAAGAAGATCGGCGTGCCGGTCATCACCGACGACCAGATCTGGCACGACAATCCGGAAAAGGTGCTCGGCCTGCGCAAGGACTTCGCCGAGAAGTACCCCGGCACCACCGCCGCGCTGCTGCGCGCGATCATCAAGGCGCAGCAATGGCTCGACGCGGACGGCGGGAAAAACCGCGCCGAAGCGGTGCAGATCCTCAGCCGGTCGAACTACGTGGGCGCCGATGCCGACGTGATCGCCGCCTCGATGACCGGCAAGTTCACCTTCGGCCCCGGCGACACGCGCGAGGCCAAGGGCTTCAACGTGTTCTTCGACAGGTTCGCCGGCTATCCGTTCTATTCCGACGCGGTCTGGACGATGACGCAGATGCGCCGCTGGGGGCAGATTTCTGCCGACCACGAGGATGCCTGGTATGCCGCGCAGGCAAAGGCGGTCTATCGCCCGGACCTCTACCTCGCCGCCGCGAAAGCGCTGGTCGAGAAGAAAGTCATCCCGGCCGCCGCTCTGCCGCAGACCGATGGTTTCAAGCCGGTGGACACCGGTTTCATCGACCACGTTCCCTACGACGGGCACAAGCCCAATGCCTACATCCAGTCGCTCCGGATCGGCCTGAAGCAGGGCCAGAAGGTCACCGCTTCCGGCGTGACCGGCGGCTGACGCGACGACGCTCCGAGGAGAATTTCGATGGCAACCGCATTTGCTGATGTCGCGCCGCTGGAACAGGCGCCGCCCGCCACGGAGACGACCGTGACCGCCCCGAAAGCGGCACCCGCCGCACCGGGCAAGCTGCAACGCGCGCTCGCTCGCCATGGCAAGGCGCTGCTGGCTCCGCTGCTGGGGATCGTCGCCTTCCTCGGGCTCTGGGCGGCACTCGCGCCGACGGTCCAGACCTCGCTCGGCGCGCTGCCCGGGCCGGTCGAAGTCGCCGCGCAGGGCGGCGCGCTGTTCGAGGAATGGCAGGCCTCGAACGCGGCGAAGGCGCAGTTCTACGCCGAGCAGGACGCGCGCATCGCGGCGGGCACGCAGGCGATCGCCTTCGACTACGCGGGCTCGCCCACCTTCCTCGACCAGGTGGCGACCTCGCTCGAGACCGTGGCGCTGGGCTTCGTGCTGGCGACCGTCTTCGCGGTGCCGATCGGGCTGGCGGCGGGCCTCTCGCCGCTGTTCAACGCCGCGATCAACCCGCTGGTGCAGATCATGAAGCCGGTCAGCCCGCTGGCATGGCTGCCGATCGTCACCATGGTGGTCTCGGCCACGGTGACCAGCGCGGACCCGGTGCTGGCCAAGAGCTTCGTGATCTCGGCCATCGTCGTCATGCTCTGCTCGCTCTGGCCGACGCTCATCAACACCGCGATCGGTGCCGCCTCGATCGACAAGGACCTGTTGAACGTGGGCCGCGTGCTCCGGCTCGGCGCGTTCCAGAAGCTGACGCGGCTGGTGCTGCCGAGCGCGCTGCCCTTCATCTTCACCGGAATGCGCCTGTCGCTGGGCGTGGGCTGGATGGTGCTGATCGCGGCGGAAATGCTCGCGCAGAACCCCGGCCTCGGCAAGTTCGTGTGGGACGAGTTCCAGAACGGGTCGAGCCAGTCGCTGGCGCGGATCATGTTCGCGGTCGTCGTCATCGGCCTGATCGGCTTCCTCCTCGATCGCGTGATGATGAGCCTACAGGCACTCGTCAGCCGCAACCGCACCGTCTGACCGAAGGAACCGCGACCATGGCCACGATCCTTTCGCTCAAGGGCATCGCCAAGGACTACACCGCCGCCTCGGGCGAGAAGACGCGCGTGCTGGGCGGCGTCGACCTCGACGTAGAGGAGGGCGAGTTCATCGCCATCCTCGGCTTCTCCGGCGCCGGCAAGACCACGCTGATCTCGGCCATCGCCGGGCTGATCGAGCCCGATGCCGGGACGATCCGCCTGCGCGGCGAGCCGGTGAGCGGGCCGGGCAAGGACCGGGGGCTGGTGTTCCAGTCCTACTCGCTGTTCCCCTGGCTGACGGTGGAGCGCAACGTCGCGCTGGCGGTCGATGCCGTCCACAAGGACCGCAGCCGGGCCGAGCGCGCGGCGCTGGTGCGGCAGAAGGTCGAACTGGTCGGCCTCGGTCATGCGATGGACCGCAAGCCCTCGCAGCTTTCGGGCGGGATGAGGCAGCGCGTCGCGGTCGCGCGGGCGCTGGCGATGGAACCCGAAATCCTGCTGCTGGACGAGCCGCTCTCCGCGCTCGACGCGCTCACCCGCGCCAAGCTGCAGGACGAGATCGAGCGGATCCGGCGCGAGGAGCGGCGCACGATCATCCTCGTCACCAACGACGTGGACGAGGCGCTGCTGCTGGCCGACCGGGTGGCGGTGCTGACCCCGGCGCCCGGCGCCACGATCGGGCGGCTGTTCACCGTCGACGTACCCCGCCCGCGCGACCGCGAGGGCATGAACGACGACGCGCACTTCCAGGCGCTGCGCAAAGCCATCGTCGAGTACCTCGGCGCGCTGAATACGCAGGGGCCGGGCGCGGGCGACAGTGCGGTGGCGCTGCCCGAAGTCGCGCCGATCGACCTCTTCGCCGGGCGCCGCGAACCGGAGTTGCCCGCGGCCTACGTCGCGGCGGGCCGCTCGGCGGTGGAGCGGCGCTATCTCGAATTCTTCAGGCTGCACAAGGTCTACCCGACGCCCAAGGGGCCGCTGACCGTGGTAGAGGACTTCAACCTCCTGATGGACAAGGGCGAATTCGTTTCGCTCATCGGCCACTCGGGCTGCGGCAAGTCCACCGTGCTGACGATGGCGGCGGGGCTGAACGCGATCAGCGCCGGGGGCATCGTCCTCGACAACCGCGAGATCGACGTGGCCGGGCCCGACAAGGCGGTGGTGTTCCAGGCGCCGAGCCTGATGCCCTGGCTCACCGCGCGGCAGAACGTGGCGCTCGGCGTCGAGCGGGTCTACCCCCACGCCAGCAAGGCCGAGAGGCGCGACATCGTGGACTACTACCTCGGCCGGGTCGGGCTGGGCGATTCCATGGACAGGATGGCGGCGGAGATGTCGAACGGGATGCGCCAGCGCGTCGGCATCGCGCGCGCCTTCGCGCTCTCGCCCCGCCTGCTGCTGCTCGACGAGCCCTTCGGGATGCTCGACAGCCTGACGCGCTGGGACCTGCAGGACGTGCTGGTTGAGACGTGGAACCGCACCAAGGTCACCGCGATCATGGTGACGCACGACGTGGACGAGGCGATCCTGCTGGCCGACCGCGTGGTGATGATGACCAACGGCCCCAACGCCACCATCGGCAAGGTCCTCAAGGTCGACCTGCCGCGCCCGCGCGACCGCAAGGCGCTGCTCGATGACCCGAAGTTCTACCAGTACCGGCAGGAGGTCCTGCACTTCCTGGCGGAGTACGACCACGGGCCTGCAAAGGCTGCCTGAAGGAGTCGAGTGACCGGCAAAGCGCGCGCTCGTGAGGGGCGGCGGCGGGCAAGGGCGCCCGTCGATCGACGCGTGAACGATGACAACGGCGGGCAACGGCGTCTGCCTTCGATCCAGTTTCGGAGGGCAAACCCATGAAGACCGCGCTTTCGCTTGCCGCATTCACGGCGGCCGTCGCCGCCACCCCCGTCCTTGCCGCGCCCGGCGCGCCGGTCAGGATCGGCGACGACCTGACCATCGACCCGATCGTCGATGCCCGCCTGCGCTGGGAATCGGTAGACCAGCCCGACGTCGACCGCGACGCCGACGCCGTCACCCTGCGCGTCCGGGCAGGCGCGGAACTGAAGCTGCGCAACCTCTCGCTGCTGGCCGAGGGGGAGGGCGTGCTGGCCATCGGCGATGGCTACAACGCCTTCCCCTTCGCCAACCCGGCGAGCCGCCAGTACCGCCCCGGCCGCTCGGTGGTGCCCGATCCCGAGACCGTGGGCCTCAACCGCCTGCAGGTCGCCTACAAGGTGAACGGCACGGGCGTCACCATTGGCCGCCAGCGCATCAACCTCGACGACCAGCGCTGGGTCGGCTCGGTCGGCTGGCGGCAGGACGAGCAGACCTTCGACGCCGTGCGCGGCGAGGCGAAGCTCGGCCCGGTCACGCTCGACGGCACATGGAGCTGGAGCCAGCGCACGATCTTCGGCTCGGAAGCCGGTCCGCGCCAGTCCTACGACGGCAACTTCTTCTTCGGCGGCGCGGAAGTGAAGGCCGGTCCGCTGGCCTTGAAGGGCTTCGCCTACCTCCTCGACTATGACGACCCGCTGCAGGTCGCCAGTTCCAGCAAGACCTATGGCCTGCGCGCGACCGGCGCCTTCCCGCTGGGCAAGGCGGTGAAGCTCGACCTTACCGCCTCCTACGCCCGCCAGTCCGACTGGAAGACCACGGCGAAGGACTACGCGGCGGACTACGTCGCGGGTGAGGGCGGGGCGACGTTCAGGGGCCTGCGTCTCGCGGGCGGCTACGAGAAGCTGGGGGCCGACAACGGCTTTGCGCTCCAGACCCCGCTCGCCACGCTGCACAAGTTCAACGGCACCGCCGACCTGTTCCTCACCACGCCCGCGCAGGGCCTCGAGGATGCCTACGCCAGCGTCAGCTACAAGGTGGGCGACCTCGGCGCGGTCAAGGGCATCGCCGCCAACGTCACCTGGCACCAGTTCGACAGCGACGTGGGCGACATCGAATACGGCACCGAATGGGACGCGCAGGTGACCTTCAGGCTCAGCCAGTTCGCGGTGCTCGCCAAGTACGCCCGCTACGACGCGGTGCGCTTCCCCGCGAGCGGCGACGTCGAGAAATTCTGGCTCAGCCTCGAATTCGCATACTGATCCAACCCCCAAGAAAGGGAGTATCCGCAATGGCTTACATCGCTCCTGCCGAATTCATCACCAAGCTGATCGATTCCGGCGAATCCAAGATCATGATGTCCACCAAGGACACGCTGGTCCGCTCCTACATGGCCGGGGCCACGCTGGCGCTGGCGGCGGCCTTCGCGGTCACCGTCAACGTCCAGACCGGGCAGCCGCTGGCCGGCGCGGTGCTGTTCCCGGTCGGCTTCTGCATGCTCTACCTGCTGGGCTACGACCTGCTCACCGGCGTCTTCGTGCTCGCGCCGCTGGCGGTGTGGGACCGGCGGCCGGGCTGCACCTGGCGCGGCGTGCTGCGCAACTGGGGGCTGGTGTTCTGCGGCAACTTCGCGGGCGCGCTGACGACCGCGCTGCTCATGGCGATCTATTTCACCTACGGCTTCTCCACCCCGCCGAGCGAGGTCGGCGTCAAGCTCGCCGGGACCGGCGTCGCGCGCACTCTGGGCTACGCCGAATACGGCGCGGCGGGCTGGCTGACGATCTTCGTGCGCGGGATGCTGTGCAACTGGATGGTCTCCACCGGCGTCGTCGGCGCACAGATCTCGACCACGGTTTCCGGCAAGGTGATCGCCATGTGGATGCCGATCATGCTGTTCTTCTACATGGTGTTCGAGCACTCGATCGTGAACATGTTCCTGTTCCCGACCGCCCTGATGCTGGGCGCGGACTTCACCGTGGGTGACTACTTCTGGTGGAACGAGGTGCCGACCGTGCTGGGCAATCTGGTCGGCGGCATCACCTTCACCGGGCTGATGCTGTACTCCACCCATGCCAGGACCAAGCCCGCGCGGGTGCTCAAGCTGGCGGCCTAGGCCGCGGCGCGCCTCAGGCGGTCGTTGATGGCGGCGCCGATCTCGCTCTCGGGAATTGGCGCCACCGCGATGCGCGGCTGCGGCGCCGCCGCGCCGGCGTGCAGTGCGGCGTAGAGCCGCGCCGCCGCTTCGGCGAGGTCCGCGGAAGCGGACAGGGTGATGTCTCCCGCCACCGGGCCGAAGCCGATGTGGAACTCGTCGCCATCGGCCGCCAGCGCGCCGAGGCGCACCGGCTTGCCGGGCGCGTAGTGGCTGGCGAGCTGGCCCGGCGCTTCGATCTCGTGCGTGGTCACCGGCGCGCTCGCCATGCCGAGCAGGGCGGCGATCCGCGCCTCGGTGATCGGGCCGGGGCGCAGCATCTGCCAGCCCCCGTCGCCGCGCAGCGCCACGATCGTCGATTCCAGCCCCGCCTCGCAGGCGCCGCCGTCGATCACCGCATCGACGTTGGCGCCGAGCGAGGCGACGACGTGCGCGGCATCGGTGGGGCTGACCCCGCCGCTGCGGTTGGCGGAAGGGGCGGCGAGCGGCACGCCCGCCTCCGCGATCACCGCGCGCATCACCGGGTGCGCGGGGCAGCGCAGCGCCAGCGTCGGCAGCCCCGCCGTCACCGCCGCCGCGATCGGTGCGTCCGTGCGCAGCGGCAGCACCATGGTCAGGGCACCGGGCCAGAACGCCTCGGCCAGCTTCTCGGCGCGCGCGTCGAACTGCGCCAGCGCGCGGGCGGACGGGAGGTCGGCGACGTGGACGATCAGCGGGTTGAAGCTGGGGCGGCCCTTGGCGCGGTAGATCGCGGCGACCGACGCATCGCGGTCGGCCCGGGCGGCGAGGCCGTAGACGGTCTCGGTCGGCACCGCGACGAGGCGCCCGGCGCGCAGCAGCGCGGCGGCGGCGGAAATGCCTCCGGGGCCGCTGTCGAGCATCTCGGGCTGGCTGGCGTGGTCCATGTCCCGCCGCTATAGCCGCGCGCGAAGAAAGCCAAGGAAAAGCGCGCAATGACTGCCCCTACCGCCAACCCGGACGAGCGCACGCAGGTCCTCCACCGCATCGCCGACGCGCTCGAACGCCTCGCGCCCCCGGCCGCGGCGCAGGCCGACTGGCTGGCCTGCCCGGCCTATGTGTGGACCGGCAGCGCGGCGCGGGGCGTCGATCGCCTCGATGCGCCCGCGCTGGCGCTGCTGCGCGGGATCGACACCCAGAAGGAGCGCGTGGTCACCAACGTCGAGCGGCTTGCCGCCGGCCATGCCGCGCACGACATGCTGCTCTGGGGCTCGCGCGGGATGG
>DATKFS010000058.1:0-2514 GCA_035511275.1 Novosphingobium sp. | reverse complement strand
CTTCGCGCCGATCGCATGGAAGGTGCCGAGCCACTGCATGCCCTCGACCACGCCGCCGATGAGCCGCCCGATGCGTTCCTTCATCTCGCGCGCGGCCTTGTTGGTGAAGGTCACCACGAGAACCTGATTGGGCCAGGCCCTGCGCGTTGCAAGAAGGTGCGCCAGCCGCGTCGTCAACACGCGCGTCTTGCCGGTGCCGGCGCCGGCCAGTACCAGAACGGGACCGTCCAGCGCCTCGACGGCCTCCCGCTGCTCGTCATTGAGCCCTTCGAGATAGGGCGCGCGCATCCCCGCCAGCGCCGCGGCGCTGGTCGAGCGCGCGGTGGTCTCTTCGGGAATAGACCCAAGGTCGAAGGGGTCGCTGGTCATGCTGCTCTGGGGTGGAATGTGGATTCGCGCAGTATAGCACGGGTGGCGTACTTCGCCCCGGGGAGGACCGAAAAGGGCCATCGCCGCTTGGTTTCGCGCGCTGCCCCGGATAGATAGAAGGCCAGAAGCCTCCCTGCAAGTGCGATGGATCGGCGCCCCATGTCCCTTTCGCCCATGTCCCTCATTACCTCCCGCCGCGCCCGGCGGCTTCGCGTCTATTCCCGGCGCTGGCAGCGCAGGTTGCTCTTCGTGGCGGGCGGCCTGGCCGTGGGTGCCGTCGCCGTGCTGCTGGCGATCCTCTCGGACCGGGCCCAGCTCGAATTCCACCGCTTTCTGGCGCTTGCGCCCTGGGGGCCCCTCATCCTGACGCCGCTCGGCTTCGCGGCGACGGTCTATCTCGCCAACCGCTATTTTCCGAATTCCGGCGGCAGCGGCATTCCCCAGGCGATCGCCGCCAGGGCGCTGTCCGATACGGAGGAACGGGGGCGTCTCGTCTCGATCAGAATTGCCGTCGGCAAGATCCTGCTGACTCTGATGGGACTGCTCGTCGGCGCCTCGACGGGCCGCGAGGGCCCCACCGTGCAGGTCGGCGCCTCGCTGATGTTCGCGCTCGGCCGCGTTTCGCGCCGCTACCAGCCGGGGCTCATTCTGGCGGGCTCGGCGGCAGGCGTTGCGGCGGCCTTCAACACGCCGCTCGCGGGCATCGTCTTTGCGATCGAGGAAATGAGTCGGGCCTTCGAGGTGAAGACGAGCGGTCTCGTCATCGGCACGATCGTCGCCGCAGGCATCACCTCGATGGCGTTGCTCGGCAACTACACCTATTTCGGCACGACGGGCGACATCCTGCTCGGCTGGCAGGACTGGCTTGCCGTTCCGGTTTGCGGCGTGGTCGGCGGCCTCGGTGGCGGGCTCTTTTCGCGCACGCTCATCCTCTTCGGCGCAGGTCTGCCGGGACGCGCGGGCGCATGGATAAAGGCCAACAAGATCGCTTTTGCCGCCGCCTGCGGCCTTGCCGTCGCGCTGTGCGGATTGCTCTCGGGCGGTGCCGTCTACGGCACGGGCTACGAGCAGGCGAGGGCGGCGCTCCATGGACAGGAGATGCTGCCCTTCAGCTATGCGCCGCTGAAATTCGCCGCGACGGCTTTTTCGTCGATCAGCGGTATTCCCGGCGGCATCTTCTCGCCCTCGCTGTCGGTCGGTGCAGGGCTCGGCGCCGACATCGCGCGTTTCTTCCCGGAGACGCCGGTCGGCATCCTCGTCCTGCTCGGCATGGTCGGTTATTTCACGGGCGTCGTGCAGGCGCCGATCACGGCCTTCGTCATCGTCGCCGAAATGACCGACAACCACGAACTTCTCGTGCCGTTGATGTTGACGGCGCTGATCGCGCAAGGATCGTCGCGCCTCGTCTGCAAGGAAGGCGTCTATCACGCGCTGGCGAAGAACTTCATGCCGGCGAAGGCGAAGGTCGCCAAGGAGCCGGAACTTCCTATTCCGCCGCCTTCGGCCTGATGCCGATCACGCGGCCGGCCTGTTCGGGCCGCGGCAAGGCGCGATGGGCGTCCATCATCGCCGCGATCCTTGCCTGCTGTATCTCGGGAAAGGGCGAGACGCGCCGTGTCTTCATATCGACATGGACGCACATCTGCTCGGACGTCGCGGCGAGATAGCCTTTGGTCGCGTGATACATGCGCCCGAAGACGTGGATGCGCTTGGCGTCCCAGTCGAGCAATTGATAGGTGACGCGGACCGGATCGCCCTTCAGCAGCTCGGCGAGATAGCAGACATGCACTTCGGCCGTGAAGGTCGAGCCGGCGCCCGATTGCGTATAGTCCCAGCCGATGCCGAGGGCGGTGAAGAGGCCGTCGAGCGATTCATCGAAGAGCAGGTGATAATAGGCCATGTTCATATGGCCGTTGAGATCGACCCATTGGGCTTCGACCTTGCGTGGCGCGCATTCGAACGGCTCCGGCGGCATGTCGTCTCCTCCTCATTGTTCCTTGGTGACGGGAAGGATAATCTGGCCGGCGGAGGAACGCATGGCTGAAATTGCTGCAATCCCGGGCGCAGACGAAAAGGCGGGAGCCATCGCCGCGCTGCGTACGCTTCTCGGCGAAAGACTGACGACATCGCTTCCTTTGCGCGAGG
>DATKFS010000057.1:0-4487 GCA_035511275.1 Novosphingobium sp. | reverse complement strand
TCTCGGGCTGGCGGTGGAAGTAGTGCATCGAGGCGGCGCGCAGGCCGTAGGTATTGTCACCGAAGTAGGCGTTGGACAGGTAGCGCTCGAGGATTTCGTCCTTGGTCAGCCACGCCTCGAGCCAGAACGCGATCAGCAGTTCGCGCGCCTTGCGGGTCATCGAGCGTTCGGCGGTGAGGAACGTGAACTTGGCGAGCTGCTGCGTGATCGTGCTGCCGCCCTGCGTACTGCCGCCGGTCAGGTTGCTCCAGGCGGCGCGGGCGATGCCGCGCGGATCGACGCCCCAGTGGGTGTAGAACCGCCGGTCCTCGATCGCGAGAAACGCGTGGACGACGTGCGGCGGCAGCGTCGATACGTCTACCGGCGCGTCGGTAATCGCGCCGTTGCGCGCGATCGGGGTGCCATCTGCTGCCAGCAGCGTGATCTCGGGAGGCGCGATCGGCTGCAGCGACTTGGACAGCGGGGCCGTCACCGCGAGATAGCCGATCGTTGCGAAGAGCAGGAGGAGCGCCACCGCCAGGCCGAGCTTGATCCGCTTCCAGAGTGACTTGCGCGGCGGAGCGCCGACCGCTGGACCCGCCGCGCCGCCACCTACCGGCGCAGGCGGGTCGTGGGGATCGGCAATGACGTGTCCTGAAAGCTCCATCGCCGCGCACAGCTATACGATTCGCGCCCTCGTTGCATCCACGAAGCGCAGGCGCGGCGGCCCTGAACCCGGCCTAGCTGTGGACAGGCTCGCGCGTGGCGGGCTCCCTGCCCTTCGCCGATGCGGGTTCGGGATAGGGCATGATGATGCTGCCATCCGGCGCGGCGGTGAAGGTGGTCTGCGTGGGATAGGGGATCGAGATGCCCTCCTCCGCGAAGCGCTTGACGATGGACACCATCAGCTTGTCCCGCAGCGGATGCGCGATGCTCCAGTCCTTCCCCGGAACGTCCACCAGCAGCGAGAAATCGAGCGAGCTGGCGCCGAAGGATTCGAACCCCGCGCGCGAGGCCTTGCCGCCCGCCGCCTCGACCAGTTCGGTGAGGATCGCCGGCACGCGCGCCAGAACTTCGGACGGGGTCTCGTAGGCGACCCCGATGGTGAACGGCAGGCGGATATGGTCGCGCCCGCTGACGTTGAGGATCTCCTTGTCGAGCAGGTTCTTGTTCGCAATGATCCGCAGTTCACCGGTATAGGCGCGAATGCGCGTGGACTTGAGGCCGATCGCCTCGATCGTGCCCGAACTGCTGTCGAAGCTGATCTGGTCGCCCTTGCTGAACGGGCGATCGAAGATGATCGCCAGCGCCGCGAAGAGATCCGCGAAGATGCCCTGCGCGGCTAGGCCGATGGCTATGCCGCCCACGCCGAGGCCGGCGACGAGGCCCGTCACGTTGACGCCCAGGTTGTCCAGCAGCACGACCGCCGCCACTGCGAACACCACCACGCTCACCAGCAGGCGGATGAGGCCCATCGCGTTGATGATGGCCTCTCCCTGGAAATGTTCGGCCGACGTACGGTGCTCTATGGCGCCCAGAATGAACTCACGCGCCCAGATGGCGCCCTGCACCACGGCGGCGAGCGTGAAGAAGAAGGTTATGAACCGGTCCAGCGTCGGCGGCGTCTGCGCGTAGCCGTCCACCGCCCGGATCGCGACCATGATGATGAAGAAGTTGGTCGTCTTGGAGACCACCCTTCCCACCACGACCAGCCAATCGCCGCGCGTGCGGCCCGGCCTGCAGAGCTTGGTTCCCAGTCGCCTGAGCGCGTAGAGAGCGGTGACGATGGTCACCGCGATCACACCCGCTATGATGATCTGCAGCCAGTAGGCCTCGAACCAGGCCAGCGTCGATGCCCAGAGATCGTGGACCTGCGCGGAAACGTCGCGTGCTGCGTTGCCGGCCGATGCCCTGGCGGCGGAGGGGGTGCTGTTGCTTACGCTCATCGCGTATTCGTCATCCTGCTTTGTCGTGCCGGCCATGGCCGGCAGCGGCGGGATTCGTGCCGATCCTGGATCGACCCCGTCGATTGATGACGCCCGGACCGTGGCGACCCGAAGGCGGCCCGCGGCGTCTGCGCGAACCCCTGCAATCGTCGAGCAGCGGATTGGTTCCCGGCAGCCGACGGTCGAGCGGCCCCCGAAAATGGCTAAGGGACGGTCGGATCGTCAGTCCGCCGTCCACCCCCCGTCGACGACAAGGCTGGTCCCGGTCATCATCGCCGACGCGTCCGACGCCAGGAACAGCACCGCTCCCATCAGGTCCTCGACCTGGCCGATCCGTCCCAGCTTGATCTTGGACAGCACGCTGGCGCGGAACGCCTCGTCCTCGAAATAGGGCTTCGTCAGCGGCGTCTCGATGAACGTCGGCGCGATGGTGTTCGACCGGATGCCGTGGCTCGCAAGGTCGAGCGCCATGGCCTTGTTCATCCCTTCCAGCGCCCATTTCGAGCCGCAGTAGAGCGACCGGTTCGGCCCGCCGACATGGCCCATCTGCGATCCCATGTGGATCAGGCTCCCGCCTGTGCCTTCCGCCATCATCCGCCGGACGCAGGCCTGTGCGACGAAGAACGCGCTCTTCACGTTCAGGTCGAAAACGGCGTCATAGTCCTCGGCCGCCACCTCCCACATCGGCTTGGGGCGATTGGTGCCGGCATTGTTGACGAGGACATGAAACGCGCGTCTTTCCTCGAAGAACGCGCCGACGGCATCGAGGTTCGACACGTCCAGCGTTGCCGCCCGTGCCTTGCCCCCCTGTTCCACGATCGCGGCGGCGGCCGCCTCGATTTCCAATGCGGTGCGGGCCACCAGCGTCACGTCCGCGCCCGCCTGCGCCAGCGCCGCGGCAGCGGCGAGGCCGATCCCCCGCCCTGCCCCGGTCACTATCGCACGGCGGCCATCGAGACGCATACTGGGCGTAACGGGCAGGGTCATGGTCGTCTCGTCGCTCCGGAGATGATGTGAGTCAGGCGGCGGTCAGAGCCGTGGGCTCGGCCTGCCCGGCATAGGGGACGTCGCGGCCGCCGAAGCGGCGTACACGGATGTTGGCCTGCTCGCCGTGGCCGGCAAAGCCCTCCAGCGCGCAGAGACGACTGCAGTATTCGCCGATCAGCGCCGAGGCGTCGTCGGTGGTGACGCGCTGATACGTACACGTCTTCAGGAACTTGCCCACCCAGAGCCCACCCGTATAGCGCGCCGCCTTCTTGGTCGGCAGGGTGTGGTTGGTGCCGATCACCTTGTCGCCGAAGCTGACATTGGTTCGGCTGCCCAGGAACAGCGCCCCGTAGTTGGTCATGTTGCGCAGGAAGTAGTCCGGATCGGCGGTCATGACCTGGACGTGCTCGGAGGCGAGTTCGTCGGCGATGCGAACCATCTCCTCGTAGCTTTCCGCCACGATCACCTCGCCGAACGTCTCCCAGGCCTTGCGGGCATGGTCGGCGGTGGGAAGGATTTCCAGCAGCCGCGCGATCTCAGCCATGGTTGCACGCGCGAAGCTCTCGGAATTGGTCAGCAGCACGCCGGGGCTGTCGGGACCATGTTCCACCTGGCCGAGGATGTCGGTCGCGGCGATTTCAGGATCGCAGCCGATCTCGTCGGCAATGATGAGCGTTTCGGTCGGACCGGCGAAAAGGTCGATCCCCACGCGTCCGAACAACTGCCGCTTGGCTTCGGCGACGAAGGCATTGCCGGGGCCGACGAGGATGTCCACCGGGTCTATCGTCTCCGTGCCGATGGCCATCGCGCCGATCGCCTGGATACCGCCCAGTGCGTAGATCGCATCGGCACCCGCCATCGCCTGAGCCGCCACGATCGCCCGCGCCGGCTTGCCCTGGAACGGCGGCGCGCAGGTGATGACCCTGCCGACGCCCGCGACCTTCGCCGTGATGACCGACATATGCGCCGAGGCCAGCAGCGGATACTTCCCGCCCGGCACGTAGCAACCGGCCGAATTGAGCGGAATGTTCTTGTGGCCGAGCACGACGCCGGGAAGCGTTTCCACTTCGACGTCGGTCATGCTCGCGCGCTGGATCTGCGCGAAGTTGCGCACCTGCGCCTGCGCGAACTCGATATCCTTGCGCTCCTGGGCCGACAGCGATTCCACGCAGGCATCGATCTCGGCCTGCGAGAGCCGATAGTCTTCCCGGTCCCACCCGTCGAACTTGTTGCTCATCTCCCGAAGCGCCGCGTCGCCCCGCGCCTCGATGTCCGCGAGCGCGGCCTCTACGATGTCGCGCACCTTGCGATCCGCGTCGGCCCTCGATTGGGCACTCGCCCCGCGCTTCAGATAGATACCCATTCGTCCTGCTCCGGCCGCCCGATCTCGCCCGCATCACGATGACCGGGGATCGGCGTTCGGCATCGCCCAATACAGGATTGCCGACCGGGAAAAATCGTCGGGTCCGGCACTGTTCACCTGACGAAAGCGACCGGCTTGAATGGCCGCATTCGGCACATCAGAGCGGTTGTATAGTCAAATGAATATTGGTATATAACCAGCATATTATCGCC
>DATKFS010000056.1:0-3055 GCA_035511275.1 Novosphingobium sp. | reverse complement strand
GGTTTGCGATTGTACGCCTCATAGATCGCGTTGACCGACAGCGAGACGCAATGAGCGAAGAGCGCCTGACGGCTGTCACCGTCGAACGTCATAAGCCCGTCCCACAGGTCGGCCGGTTCCTTGGGCAGGGCGGCGAGCCAGGCCTGATGCCGGGCGTCGAAAGCGGCAGCGAGCGTGCTGTCCGCGAGGCCAGGCGCCTGAGCGCTGAAACCGGCGCTCTTTAGATCGAGCTCCAGACAGGTGTCCTGCGCATAGCGATAGAACACCTTGAGGCACAGGGCGTGAAGCCCGGCGACGAAGGCGATGTCGGGATTCTCGCCCAGCGCGTGGCGAAGCGCGAGGGTGCGATGGGACGTCAGCTCGGTCAGCAGCCGGTCGGGGATCGGCTTGATACCATCGTCTTCCTCGGGCTCATCCGCAGGAGGCTCCGTGCCTGCGGCCACGCTCGTACCGTCATGCTCGGCTCGCGCCGCGATCGCCGGCTCGTCGGCCGGATCGGTCTCGGCGTCGCTCTCCGGGGCGATCGGATGTTCGTCCTCGGGGCGGACATAGCCGCGCTCGATGCGCAACGTACCCGAACCGTCGATGCTGATGAAGGCGCCAGCGCGCGCGACCTCCTCGGGATCGAAGGCCTGGGGGCGATCATCGAGCTGGCCAAGCGCCGTCTCGATCTCGCCGAGCCGCTGATCGGCCTCGTCGGGCAGTTCCTCGGCTTCGGCGTAGGTCTCCTCCAGACCGTCCAATTCGGCTTGCAGCGCATCGCGCGTCGCCTGCTCATCCTCGGTGAGCGGAATCTGCTCGCCGCGCAATTGCCGCAGGCCATAGGTGTGGCCATAGGCGAAGTCGGGCGCGACATCGATCCACTTCCAGCCTTCGGCGCGGATCGCCTCGGACTGCCCGCGCAGCTTCTCGGCCACCAGCATGTCGAGGAGACCGACATCCTGCAGCCAGCCACCATCGTCGCCCTGGAACAGATCGCGCAGAATCACACCGCCCGCCTCTGTGTAAGCGTCGAGGCCGATAAATTGCGCGCGCTTGTCAGACGCCCGCACGGCGCCCTCGGTGAGCATCCGGCGGATGACATGCGGCTCCTTTGAGTAGGACTGACTCAGGCGCTCGAACACCTGCTCCTGGCGCTCATGATCGCCGTTGACAGTGAACGCCATGAGCTGGTCCAGCGTCATGCCGTCGTCGGCATAGACGTCGAGCAGCTTGGGCGAGACGGACGCGAGGCGGAGGCGCTGCTTGACGACCGACACGGCGACGAAGAAGGCCGCGGCGATGTCCTCCTCGGATTGGCCCTTGTCACGCAGCGCCAGAAAAGCCCGGAACTGATCGAGCGGATGCAGCGGCGCGCGCTGGACGTTCTCGGCGAGACTGTCTTCCTCGGGAATGCCGTCCTCGCGCACGACGCACGGCACGGGCGCGGTCTTGGCCAAGCGCTTCTGCTTGACCAGAAGTTCGAGCGCGCGGAAGCGGCGGCCGCCGGCCGGAACCTCGAACATGCCGGTCTCGACGCCCTCGGTGTCGCGAACCGGCCGTACCGTGATGCTCTGCAACAGCGTGCGCCGGGCGATGTCCTCGGCCAGCTCGTCGATCGAGACGCCCGCCTTGATCCGGCGGACATTGGACTGGCTCAGCACCAGCTTGTTGAACGGGATGTCCCGCGATGAGGACAGGACGATCTTCTGAACTCGGGTCATGGTCATTCTCCATGACGGGCGGCCGTGAGACTCTCTCTCGACCTCAACCCGTCACGAAGCGAGCGCAGCCCTCTTCCTCTAGGAGGTTGGGGCTGCGCGGAATCGTAAAGGCGTGGAGCCGTGGACCCCGGCTCCACGCTTCCCGACATTACCGAACGCTGGACAGAAGCTTCGCGGCCTTGCCCTCCAGCTCCAGTCGCGAATCCTGATGCGGCTTGGCGCGGGCAAGCGCCGTGATCCCCTGGACGAAATCGAAGATCGACTCCGGCGGGCGCCCTTCTTCCTCCAGCACGGTGGCGATGATCTTCTCGGTCTCGGGACGCGAGAAGCCGCGCCTGCGCAAGAAGCTCTCGCGATCGTCATCCTTGCGGGCGACGATCTGCTCGCGAGCCGCTCTGATCCCCGCCAGAAACGGCGCAGGCGACGACGTGGCGAAGCGTTCCAGCGCCGGCGCCGCCTGATGCGCGAATCGGTGGCTGGCGAACTTGCTGTGGCGGATCGAGATCTCCTCGAAGCCCTCGGCGCCCCAGATGTTGCGGTTCATGCAGACGGCGCGGAGATAGAAGGACGCCATGCCGAGCGTCTTGGAGCCCACCTCGCTGTTCCAGCAATAGAAGCCGCGGAAGTAGAGATCGGGGTCGCCATTGGGCAGGCGGCCGGCCTCGATCGGATGGGCGTCGTCGACCAGAAAGAGGAACACGTCGCGATCGGAGGCGTAGAGCGTGGTCGTATCCTTGGTCACCTCGACGAACGGGTTGTGCGTCATGGTCGACCAGTCGAGCAGGCCCGGCACCTTCCAGCGCGTATCACCCGTGCCCTCGCCGGCGATCTTCATGACCGCGGCGACCAGCTCATGGTCCCAGATGCGGCCATAGTCGGGGCCGGTGACGGCGCGCAGCTCGATCCGCCCGTCGTCCGCCTCCAGCGTCTTCACCAGCTCGGCCCGGTGCGAGAGCAGCCCGTGCTGCATGTTGATGCCGGCAAGCGGCGCCGGAAGCTGCCGCATGTAGCCGGCTGGCGCGCCGATCAGGCCGCACATCTGGCCGAATGACCAGTGTGTCGGAGCGATGGGCTCCTCGCGACCGGGCACGATCAGGGCCAGGCGTTCGGCGTTATCACGACTGGCCTCGACGCGAAGGGTCCGGGTCTCGACGGTGCGGGCGGTGGCGCGGTCGGCGCGTGCGCGAACGGTGGCGTAGAGAGCGCTGAGCGACAGATAGCGCTCGTCGTCGGGCCGCGAGAACCATTCGGACGACACCCGCCCGATCCGTTCGCCGCGCGACATATCGACTTTATAGCCGGCCGAAACCGGCGGGGCGCCGAAGGCGTCCCGATCGGTGATGGTGGTTATC
>DATKFS010000055.1:0-4706 GCA_035511275.1 Novosphingobium sp. | reverse complement strand
GTTCCCCGTGGCCAGTGAACCCGTTGCCGACGCCAAGCCCGTCACATCCTCGGATCTCGACCAGCACATCATGCGGGTCCTGCGCAACCGCGTCGGCAAGGACGAGCGCGCGGCGAAGCAGCACGACTGGTATCGCGCCGCCATCTACGCCCTGCGCGACGAGATCATCGAGGCGTGGTTCGCCTCCACCCGGCGCACTTACGACGCGGGCGGCAAGCGGGTCTACTACCTCTCGATGGAGTTCCTGATCGGCCGCCTCCTGCGCGATGCCCTGTCCAACATGGGCCTGACGCGCGAGATGGAGAAGGCGCTCGCCGCCCACGGTCTCGACCTTGCCGAACTGGAGGAGATGGAGCCCGACGCGGCGCTGGGCAACGGGGGCCTCGGCCGCCTTGCCGCCTGCTTCATGGAGAGCCTCGCCACGCTGGACATTCCGGCCTACGGCTACGGCATCCGCTATGTGAACGGCATGTTCCGCCAGCGGATCGAGGACGGCTGGCAGGTCGAACTGCCCGAAACCTGGCTCGCTCACGGTAACCCGTGGGAGTTCGAGCGGGTGGAAAGCACCTACCTCGTCGGCTTCGGCGGCGAGGTCGTGGCGCAGGGCGACGGTGTGGTCTGGAACCCGGCCGAGAAGGTCGAGGCGACCGCCGTCGATACCCCGGTGGTCGGCTGGAAGGGCAAGCGCGTCAACACCCTGCGCCTGTGGACCGCCAACCCGATCGACCCGCTCAAGCTCGACGCGTTCAACGCCGGCGACCACCTCGGCGCGCTGGCCGAGCAGATGCGCGCGGAAAGCCTCGTGCGCGTGCTCTATCCCGCCGATTCCAGCGCGGCCGGGCAGGAGCTGCGGCTGCGGCAGGAATACTTCTTCACTGCCGCCTCGATCGAGGACATCGTGCGCCGCCACGTCCAGTACGCAGGCGATATCCGCACGCTGCCTGACAAGGCCGCGATCCAGCTCAACGACACGCACCCCTCGGTCGCGGTGGCCGAACTGATGCGCCTGATGGTGGACGTCCACGGGCTGGAGTTCAACGAGGCGTGGGAGGTCTGCAAGAAGACCATCTCCTACACCAACCACACCCTGCTGCCCGAGGCGCTGGAAACCTGGCCGCTGCCGCTGTTCGAGCGGCTGCTGCCGCGCCACATGCAGATCATCTACGCGATCAACAGCCGCGTCCTGCGCGAGGCTCGCAAGGCCGGGCTGAGCGACGCGCAGATCGCCGCGATCTCGCTCATCGACGAGAGCGGCGAGCGACGCGTGCGCATGGCAAACCTTGCCTTCGTGGGCGCGCACTCGATCAACGGCGTCGCCGCCCTGCACACGGAACTGATGAAGGAGACGGTCTTCGCCGACCTCCACGCGCTCTACCCCACGCGCATCAACAACAAGACCAACGGCGTCACCCCGCGCCGCTGGCTGCAGCAGTGCAATCCGGGGCTGACCAAGGTCATCAAGGACGCCATCGGGCCCGAGTTCCTCGACGATGCGGCGAAGCTGACCGACCTCAACGCGCTGGCCGACGATGCCGCGCTGGGCGAGCGGGTCGGCGAGGTGAAGCGGGCCAACAAGGTCGCGCTGGCCGAGCATATCCGCCGGACCATGGGCATCCGCCTCGACCCCGATGCGCTGTTCGACGTGCAGATCAAGCGCATCCACGAATACAAGCGCCAGCTCCTCAACCTGATCGAGACGGTGGCGCTCTACGACCAGATCCGCAGCCACCCGGAACGCGACTGGGTGCCGCGCGTGAAGATCTTCGGCGGCAAGGCCGCGCCGAGCTACCACAACGCCAAGCTCATCATAAAGCTGGCGAACGACATCGCCCGGCGCGTCAACTCCGACCCGTCCGTCGGCGGGCTGCTCAAGGTGGTCTACGTCCCCAACTACAATGTCAGCTACGCCGAGCGGATCATCCCGGCGGCCGACCTGTCGGAGCAGATCTCGACGGCGGGCATGGAAGCCTCGGGCACCGGCAACATGAAGTTCGCCCTGAACGGCGCGCTCACCATCGGCACGCTCGACGGCGCCAACGTCGAGATCAAGGAGCATGTCGGCGACGACAACATCGTCATCTTCGGCCTCACCGCCGAGGAAGTCGCCCAGAAGCGCGCCGAAGGGTACAATCCGCGCGAGGCCATCGAAAGCTCGCGGGAACTGGCGCAGGCGCTCTCGGCGATTGCATCGGGCGTGTTCTCGCCCGACGATCCGACCCGCTACCAGGGGCTGATCAACGGCATCTACGACCACGACTGGTTCATGTGCGCCGCCGATTTCGACGCCTATGCCGCCGCCCAGCGGCAGGTCGACGCCCGCTGGGAGGACCCCGCCGGATGGCGGGCCTCGGCGATACGGAACATTGCGAATGTCGGCTGGTTCTCCTCGGACCGGACTATCGGTGAGTACGCCAAGGAAATCTGGAAGGTCCTGTGAAGCCAACGGAAAGCGCCATCGAATCCCTGCTGCAAGGAACGAACGCGGACCCGTTCTCGCTTCTCGGCACTTATTCCGCGCCTGACGGCACGCACCTGCGGGCGATCCTGCCGGGGGCCGAGTGCGTGGAGGCGTTCAGCCTCGACGGGCACTGGCTCGGCAAGCTCGACAAGGTGGACGACCGCTTCCTGTTCGAGGGGCGGCTGCGGATCAAGCCGCAGCCGATCCGCTATCGCTGCACGGCGCATGGGCACGACTGGCTGGTTACCGACCCCTATACCTTCGGCCCGGTGCTCGGCCCCGTGGACGACCTGCTGATCGCGCAGGGCACGCACTTCCGCCTGTTCGACAAGCTGGGCGCGCACCTCATCGAGCACGAGGGCGCGCAGGGCGTCCACTTCGCGGTCTGGGCGCCCAACGCCCGGCTGGTCAGCGTGGTGGGGGACTTCAACGACTGGGACCCCAAGCGCCACGTCATGCGCAACCGCACCGACATCGGCGTGTGGGAGATCTTCATTCCCGACATCGGCGACTACCGCGCCTACAAGTACCACATCGTCGGCGCCGACGGCTCGGTGCAGCCGCTGAAGGCCGACCCCTTCGCGTTCATGTCGGAAATCCGCCCGTCCAACGCCTCGATGACGGCGATCCCGGCCAAGCTCGACTGGGGCGACGAGGCGCACCGCGCACACTGGGCCGCCGTGGACGCGCGCAAGGTGCCGGTCTCGATCTACGAGGTCCACGCCGGCTCCTGGCAGCGCGACCGCTTCAACTGGTTCCTGAGCTGGGACGATCTGGCCGACCAGCTCATCCCCTACGTCGTCGAGATGGGCTTCACCCATATCGAGTTCATGCCGATCAGCGAGCATCCCTACGATCCCTCGTGGGGCTACCAGGCGACCGGGCTCTACGCCCCGTCCTCGCGCTTCGGCGAGCCGGCCGGCTTCGCGCGCTTCGTCGACGGGGCCCACCGCGCCGGCATCGGCGTCCTGCTGGACTGGGTGCCCGCGCATTTCCCGAAGGACGAGCATGGCCTCGTCCGCTTCGACGGCACCGCGCTCTACGAACATGCCGACCCCAAGCTCGGCCACCAGCCCGACTGGAACACGCTGATCTACAACTTCGGCCGCCGCGAGGTGTCGAGCTTCCTCGTCAACAACGCGCTGTTCTGGGCCGAACGCTACCACGTGGACGGCCTGCGCGTGGATGCCGTCGCCTCGATGCTCTACCGCGACTATTCGCGAAAGGCGGGCGAGTGGATTCCCAACCAGGAGGGCGGGCGCGAGAACTGGGAGGCGGTGGAGTTCCTGCGCCAGACCAACCGCGCGGTCTACGCCCAGCACCCCGGCTTCATGACCATCGCCGAGGAATCGACCGCCTGGCCCGGCGTCACCCAGCCTGCCTACGAGGGCGACGGCAAGGGCAAGGAGACCGCGCTGGGCTTCGGCTTCAAGTGGAACATGGGCTTCATGCACGACACGCTGCGCTACATGGCGCGCGACGCGGTGCACCGGCGCTACCACCACGACGACCTCACCTTCGGGCTGATGTACGCCTTCTCGGAAAACTACGTCCTGCCGCTCAGCCACGACGAGGTCGTGCACGGTAAGGGCTCGCTGCTCGGCAAGATGAGCGGTGACGACTGGCAGAAGTTCGCGAACCTGCGCGCCTACTACAGCTTCATGTGGGGCTATCCCGGCAAGAAGCTGCTGTTCATGGGCCAGGAATTCGCCCAGCGCCGCGAATGGAGCGAGGAACGCGCGCTCGACTGGGAGCTGCGCGACGCACCCTCGCACGAAGGCATCCGCAACCTCGTCAAGGACCTGAACCGCCTCTACCGCTCGAAGCGCGCGCTCCACGCGGCCGACTGCGATCCCGACGGCTTCGAGTGGCTCATCGTCGACGATGCCGAGAATTCGGTCTTCGCCTGGCTTCGCAAGGCGCCGGGCGTCAATCCGGTCGCGGTGATCGCCAACATGACGCCGACGATGCGGACGAACTACGAAGTGGCGCTGCCGCTGGCGGGCAAGTGGAACGAGATCCTCAACAGCGATTCGGTTCATTACGGCGGCACCGGCAAGGGCAATCTCGGGCAGGTCCGCGCGGCGGACGGCCGGGCGACGGTAACGCTGCCGCCATTGGCCACGATTATGCTCGAATACGCCGGCTGAGCACCGGCACCGACAATGGCAAGCGTCGCGGGGGCGACAATGGAGAGAGAGCGATGAGAACACCCACCGGGCCGCTGGCGCGCGATGCCATGGCCTAT
>DATKFS010000054.1:0-3458 GCA_035511275.1 Novosphingobium sp. | reverse complement strand
CCTTGCCGTCGCGGTCGGGGACCATCAGCTTCCACAGCGTCGCGCCGTAGGTGAGGATCGTGGCGGAAACGCCGTTCTTCGCGGTCAGCGTGATCGCGCCGACCTCGGTGCCGTCGGAAAGCTTGCCTGCGACCGCCTGCGTGGCGTCGGCGGCCAGCGCCGGATTGGCCGTGAACGAAAGCGCCAGCGCGGACACCGCCGCTGCCGTCATGAAGCCTTTGCCCAGATTCCTCATTCCCTACTCCCGCCTTTTGTCAGGGTACCGATTCTGTTAGGTGCGTTGCGACGCGGACCATTGACGACGTCGTGTCGCGCATATAGTCCGACAAATAGAACGAGCGCAAGCCGGTTTGCTGTCGTGTTTCGCAGAGCCGGTCCCGTTTATGAGAGGAATGTCATGCCCCCAGTGGTCTCGTCCGGAGACGCCCCCGTGGTTCATGCGCAGTCGGCCGGCGTTCGCTACGGCCCCGCGCTCACGCTGCTTGCCAGCCTGTTCTTCATGTGGGGGTTCATCACCGTCATCAACGGCACGCTGCTGCCGCACCTGCGCAGCGTGTTCGAACTGAGCTATTTCCAAGCGGCGCTGATCGAATCGGTGTGGTTCATCGCCTACTTCTTCGCGTCGATCCCCTCGGCGCTGCTGATTGAGCGGATCGGCTACAAGAAGTCGCTGGTCACCGGCCTGCTGGTTATGGCTGGCGGTTCGCTAGGCATGACCGTGGCAGCGTCGATCCCGTCCTACGGCGTCACCCTGTTGATGCTGTTCGTGATCGCCAGCGGCATCACCTTGCTGCAAGTCGCCGCCAATCCCTACGTCGCGGTGATCGGCAAGGCCGAGACCGCCTCTGCGCGCCTCAATCTAGTGCAGGCGATGAACTCGGCGGGTACGATGCTCGCCCCGTTGTTCGGCGGCTACCTGATCCTGGGTCGCAGCAAGGGCGGCACCGCGCAGGCCGGCACTGTACTGACCGAGGCCGAACGTCTCGCCGATGCGCAGTCTGTGATCCTGCCCTATCTGCTGGTCGCCGCGGTGCTGATCGTGCTGGCCATCGTCATCGCCCGCTTCCCGCTCCCCGCGATCGGCGCCGCCACCCAGCGCACCAAGGAGCATGCACCCAAGACCGGCTCGCTGGTCTCGCGCTTCTGGAACCACCCGCTGTGGGAGCATCGCAACCTGACCCTCGGCGTCATCGCGATCTTCATCTACCTCATAGCTGAAATCGGCGTGGGCAACCTCTTCGTCAACTTCGTCAGCCGTCCCGAAATCGGCAATATGACCGCCGAACAGGCCAGCCGCTACCTCACGCTGCTGTGGGGCGGAATGATGGTTGGCCGCTTCGTGGGCTCCGCCGTGATGGCGAAGGTCGATGCGGCGAAGGTTCTGGCGGTGTTCTCGATCGGCGCGTTCGTGGTCATGGGCGTGACGATCTTCACCACTGGCCCCGTCGCGATGTGGTCGCTGATCCTTGTGGGCCTGTTCCACTCGATCATGTTCCCGACGATCTTCACGCTCGCCATCCGCGGCCTTGGGCCGCTGACCGAGGAAGGCTCGGGCCTGCTGGTAATGGCCATCGCCGGCGGCGCACTGGTCGCGGTGCAGGGCTGGCTTGCGGACCATTACGGCCTCCAGACCTCGTTCCTGCTGACTGCGGCATGCGAACTCTACGTGCTGTTCTACGCGCTGTGGGGCAGCAAGGTGACCAACGCGGTTCCGGACCCGGTGCCCGTCGCCGCCGAATAAAAGGCCGGCCCGATGCAAAAGAAAAACCCCGGCGAGCGATCGCCGGGGTTTTTCGTTGTCCCTGTGAGGCGAGGGCCTACTTCTCTTCCATCGAACTGCGGGTATCCTCCAGCGCGAGGTCCACCAGCACGTTCATCGCCTCGGCCGCGCCGGCCGCGTCGCCTGCCGCGATGGCGTCGTAGACCCGGACGTGGTCGGGGATCGGGTTGCGGGGCAGGGCGCGGGCGCGCTGCTTGAACTGGGTGGTCCAGTTCACCGCCGCGCCGATCGAGGCGCTGAGGACGAGCAGCGCGTCGTTGCGGGTGGCCTGCAGGATCGCCTTGTGGAAATCGCGGTCCGCCGCGCGCCCGGCCTCGGTGGTGAGGGTGTGGCGCCGCATGGCCGTAAGGGCGTCCTTCATGGCCTTGAGGTCGACCTTGTCCCGACGTTGGGCCGCCAGACGCGCGGCCGCGGGTTCGACGATGGCGCGCAGCTCGAAAAGGCTCCGCACGAACTCGATGTCGGGCTCCCCGGTGAAGGCCCAGCCGAGCACTTCGGGGTCGAGCAGGTTCCAGCGATCGCGCGGGAGCACGCGGGTGCCCGCCTTGGGACGGCTTGCGACGAGGCCCTTGGCGGACAGCACCTGGATCGCCTCGCGATAGGCACTGCGCGAGACTTGCAGTTCCTCCGCGAAGGCCACTTCGCCGGACAGGATGTCCCCCGGAGCATATTTGCCCGACAAGATCGCGGTGCCCAGCTTGTGCGCGATCGCGCCGTGGAGCCTGCGGCCCGGCCCGCGTGCCTCATCCCCTTGCCTCGCGCTTGCGTCGGTATTGTTGTAATCGGCTTCTGACACTGTCACGAGTTCCTCCAACACGGAAACTAACAGTCCTTTCGACGAGAAGGAACGACAAACATTGCGTTTCCGATCGCCAGCCAATATGTCGGAGTAAATAGGGAGATCCCGATGACCGAATTCCGTTCCATCGTCGCTGCAACCGGCGAGCCCCAGGGCGAGCCGCTTCCCGTCAGCACCCCGGCGGACGTCGAGGCGGCATGCGCCAAGGCGGCTGCGGCTTTCGACACCTACCGCGCCACCGATCGCGAGACCCGCGCGGCCTTCCTCGAGCGAATCGCGGACGAAATCCTCGCCATCGGCGATTCGCTGCTCGACGCGTACACCGCCGAGAGCGGCCTGCCCCGCGCGCGCAGTGAAGGCGAGCGCGGCCGCACCATGGGCCAGCTCCGCCTGTTCGCCGACGTCGTCCGCAAGGGCCTGTGGCAGCAGCTGCGCATCGACCCGGCCCTGCCCGAGCGCGCCATTCCCCGCCCGGACCTGCGCCTGCGCATGATCCCGGTCGGTCCGGTGGCCGTGTTCGGCGCATCGAACTTCCCGCTCGCCTTCTCGACGGCCGGCGGTGACACCGCCTCGGCGCTCGCGGCCGGTTGCCCGGTCGTCGTCAAGGGCCACCCGGCGCACCCGATCACCGGCGGCCTGATTGCCGGCGCGATCACCAAGGCGGTCAAGGATGCCGGCCTGCCCGAGGGCGTGTTCCAGCACCTCGTCGGCCCGTCGAACGAGCTTGGCGGCGCGCTGGTGCAGAACCCCAACATCATGGCGGTCGGCTTCACCGGCTCGCGCGGTGGCGGTCTTGCCCTCGCGAAGCTGGCGCAGGCCCGCGAAGTGCCGATCCCGGTCTATGCCGAGATGTCGAGCATCAACCCCGTGCTGCTGCTC
>DATKFS010000053.1:0-8766 GCA_035511275.1 Novosphingobium sp. | reverse complement strand
CGTGGCCCGAATCGACGAGCCCGTAGTCCGCCCAGCCCTCGCCCGCGAGGATCAGCGGCTGGGGGGAGAGCCTGGCCATCAGACCTTGGGGCTGGCGTGCTGCGCCACGTATGCAGTGACGGCCTCGAAGGTGCCGGGCAGCGTCTCGCACTTCTCCTCGCGCTCGAACAGGTCGCCGACGCGGGTGGGCAGGCTCGGGCGGTGGCCGGTGGCGCGCTCGACCGCTTCGGGAAACTTGGCGGGGTGCGCGGTGGCGAGCGTGACGACGGGGGTGCCCGGCTCGATCCCGGCGCTGCGCGCGGCGAAGAGGCCGCAGGCGGTGTGCGGGTCGATCAGCTCGCCGCAGCTTTCCCAGGCCCAGCGGATGGTCGATGCCATCTCGTCCGCATCGGCGCGGGCCGAAGTGAACAGCGCCGAGGCGCCCTCACGCTGCGCGTTGGTGAGCTGCATCGCCTTGGTGCTCTCGAACCCCGCCATCTGCGCGGCCAGCGCCTCGCCGTCGCGGCCGCCGAGGTCGAACAGCAGGCGCTCGAAGTTCGACGAGACCTGGATGTCCATCGAAGGCGCGGCGGTGGGCGTGACGGTCCCTTGCGAATAGTCGCCGTCCGCCAGCGCGCGGTGGAGGATGTCGTTGACGTTGGTGGCGACGATCAGCTTCTCGATCGGCAGGCCCATCTGCGCGGCCACGTAGCCGGCAAAGACGTCGCCGAAGTTGCCCGTCGGCACCGAGAAGGCGACCTTGCGATGCGGCGCGCCAAGCTGGAGCCCGGCGGCGAAGTAGTAGACCACCTGCGCCATCAGGCGCGCCCAGTTGATCGAGTTCACCGCGCCGATGGCGAAGCGGTCGGTCATGCCGGCGTCGTTGAACACGCGCTTCACGATCGCCTGCGCGTCGTCGAAGTTGGCGTGTTCCAGCGCGATGTTGTGGACGTTGGGGGCCAGCACCGTGGTCATCTGGCGGCGCTGCACGTCCGAGACGCGGCCCTTGGGATGGAGCATGAAGATGTCCACCTTGGCGCGGCCCGCCACCGCGTCGATCGCCGCCGAGCCGGTATCGCCGGACGTCGCGCCGACGATCGTCAGGTTGCGGTCCGACCGGCCGAGGAACTCCTCGAACAGCAGGCCGAGCAGCTGCAGCGCCACGTCCTTGAACGCCAGCGTGGGCCCGTGGAACAGCTCCAGCAGCCACTGCTGCTCGTCGAGCTGCCGGAGCGGCGTGACGGCGTCGTGCGCGAAGCGGCCGTAAGCCTGCGTGGTCAGCTCCAGCAGGCGCTCTTCGCTGAGGCTGCCCGCGACGAACGGCGCCATGACCTTCGCGGCCAGCTCGGCATAGGGCAGGCCCGCCATGGCCGCGATCTCGTCTTCCGAAAAGCGTGGCCATTCGCGCGGGACGTAGAGTCCGCCATCCGATGCGAGCCCGGCGAGCGTCGCGCCTTCGAAGTCGAGCGCCGGTGCGCTGCCGCGGGTGCTGATGTAGTCCATGGGAAAGCGCGGTTAGCGAGCGCGCGGGGAAATGAAAAGCCTGTCGTTGGCGGCGGACGGGAAAGATTTGGATTGGGGGAAGGAAGAGGAAGTGCCGGGGCGGTCTCCCGGGGGCCCCAGGTTTTCCATCCTTCTACAGCAGGCGCGGATCGACCACCGTGCGCACCGGCGTCCCCGGCCCCGACAGGTTGGCTATCGCCCCGGCCACCGCGCCCAGCCCGATCCGCCCGCCGAGCCACGGCGTCACATCGATGCGCCCGTCGGCGATGCTGCGCATGGCGAGGTCCATGTCCTGCGGTTCCTCGCCGCCCGCGAACTGGATGTTGAGGCGCTTGTTCTGCGCGGCGAAGACATAGAGCGGCTCAGGCTCCATGCAGTAGCCGCCCATGACGATCCGCCCGTCGAAGGGCGCGCTTTCGATGATCCGCTGCAGCATACCGGGCACGCCGACGTTCTCGTAGATGAGGTTGACGCGCCTGCCGCCAAGGTCCGGGAGCGGGCCGTAGGGGTCGGTCTCGCGCGGGTCGATGGCGATGTGCGCACCCATCGCGAGCGCCAGCTCGCGGCGGTCGGCATGGAAGTCCGCGGCGACGATCGGCGCCACGCCGGCAAGGGCGAGGCCCGCGATCACGCCGAGGCCGATGGCGCCGCAGCCCAGCACCAGCGCCACGTCGTCCTTGCCCGGCCGCCCCCGCCGCGCGTGTTCGAGGCCGACGGCGAGCGGCTCGATCATGGCGGCGTGGTCGTCCGGCAGACCGTCCGGGATCTCGAGCAGGAAGTCCTCGTCGAGCAGCATCAGTTCGCCGCAGCCGCCCGGGCAGGTGTGGCTGAAGCCGACGACCGCATGGGCGCCGCCCTGCCGCATGATCGGCACCGAGGTGACCCGTCGCCCCGGCGCTACCGGACGGCGACTGCCGACGCCATAGTCCAGCACCTCGCCGACGTACTCGTGCCCCGGCACGAAGGGCCGCGCGAAGTCGAGCGCGGCATAGGGCCCGCCCATCTTGCGCGAGAGGTCGATGATGTGCTGGCCGCCGGTGAGGAAATGCGCGTCGGAGGCGCAAAGCCCGCAGGAATGCGTGCGTACCAGCGCCTGTCCCTTGCCCGGCTCCGGGTCGGCCAACTCGCGGACATGCACTTGTCCGTTCTCGATGCAGGCGGCCTTCATGCCGCGATCGCCTCGCGCAGCGCGGGCATCGTCCGTTCCAGCAGCCTGAGGCTCTTCCAGCCCTCCTCCGGCGACAGGCCGCCGAGCAGGGGCTGGAAGCCAACGTTGCCGCCTTCCAACTCCTTCACCTTGTCGAGCAGCATCTGCGGCGTCCAGGCGACGAACATGCCGGCATGGCGCAGCACGGCAGGGTCGGTCAGGCCCTTGAACGGCGAATTCGAACCGTCGCCCTCGGCCGCCGCCCACTTGGCGTATTCGGTGATGACGTGGACGGCATGGGGGGCGATGGCCTCCCACCCCTGGTCCGGGTCCTCGCACAGATGGATCGCCATGGGCATGCCGGGGCGCGGGCGGAAGTACTGGCGCGGACGGTGGCCGAGCCGCTCGCATTCGGCGAGGTAGACATCGACGAGGTCGCCCTTCATCGGCCCGAAACCCACGCCGAACTTCGCCGCGCGCTTCGCAGAGGCGGGCACGCCGCCGCCGACCAGCACGATGTCTTCGGGCTCCTGCACCGGCAGCGGACGCACGAAGATGGGCCGCGCAGTCTCGCCCTCGCCCGCCTCGAAGCGTTCGCCCTTGAGCGCGCGCAGAATGATCTCCAGCCCTTCGTCCATCAGCTTCGCGCGGTCCTTGAGCGACTTGCGGAACATCGCGAATTCGTAAGGCACGTAGCCCGCCCCGAAGATCACGCCGAGGCGGCCGTTCGACATGTTGTCGACCACGGCGATCTGCTCGGCCAGTTCCAGCGGGTCGTGCAGCGGCAGGATCACCGCGCCCAGCAGGAAGCGGATGCGACTCGTCACCGCCGCCATGCCGCCGGCCAGCGCGAAAGGCTGCGGCAGGTAGCCGTCGTCCGAGCCGTGGTGCTGCATCAGGCCGATCTGGTCGGCACCGATCCGGTCGACGAACGCGGCCATCTCGATCGCGGCGCGGTAAAGCTCGTGCGTCGGCGTCGCCCAGTCGGGCGATCGCATGTCGAACGAGACGGAGACCTTGAAGTCCTTCATATTCTGCCCTCCAGCACGGCATAGGACGGGTCCTGCCGGTCGCGCGTGCCGTGCGCGTGGGGTTTCATCGGTGTGACCTCGCGGATGGAATCGAACTCGATCACCGTCTCGCGCCGGTCTATCGCCCAGACGCCCTCGCGCCTGGACCAGGTGTCGCAGTAGCGCGCCCAGTTCTCGATCTGCATGGTCCGGCCATCGCGTTCCATCCGCAGGTCGGCGGTGACATAAGCCTCGCTGGAGGCGCGGTCGCCCGCCAGTTCGATGAGGATGTTGGTAACCTGGTGGGTGTGGTGCAGCAGGTGGCCGTGCGCCTCGCAGATCCAGTCGATCGCACCGCGCCCCGGGCCGCGATAGCCGTGCGGACCGTAGTCGGCGGTCGAATCCTCGTGGAAGATCGAATGGCCCAGCGGCACGTCGAGCCGGTCGACGCTGCGGCAGTAGCGGTAGATCTGCTCGGTGATCGCCTGCTTGTCGGCAAGCTGCGAGAGGGTGTCGGTCATCGCTTATCCCTTCTTTGCATAGGAGGCGGCGATCGCCGCGATCTGGCGGATGCGCGCGCGGCGCTGCGCGGCGGAGGAGGCGGACATCACCGCCTCGTCGTCCGCCTCGCCCCAGTTGCAGACGGGGCCGTGAGGCAGGCGTTCGAGGCCGAGGCGGGCGACGTCGTCGGCATCGGCAAGGCCGTCCGGGATCGCCATGCCGCGTGCCTCCATGAGTTCGCGGTGCGCGGGCGTGTCGGTGCGGCCGAGCACGTAGCTGAGCACATCGACGCCGTGCGGCTCCAACTCGGCCCAGAGCGCCTCGCTCAGCACGAGGTCGAAGGCCTTGGTCGCCGCGTAGACGTTGATGCCGGGGAGCCCGCCGTAGCAGGCGCCCGATCCCACCACCATCAGCCCGCCGCGCCCGCGTTCGCGCATCGGCGCGGCGAAGGCGTGGAGCGCGCGCGTCACGGTCATGACGTTGCGCATGACCAGCGCGTCCCAGTTGGCGATGTCATTGTCGAGGAACATCGCGCCGTTGGGGTCGGCCCCGGCGTTGAGGATCAGCAGCCCGACCTCGCGCCCGTCCGCCGCCGCCAGCAAATGCCGGGTGGCGTCCTCGCTCGCAAGGTCGATCGAGGCGGTGACGCATTCCACGCCGCTGGCGCCGCGCAGTTCCTGCGCCAGCGCCTCCAGCGGCCCCTCGCGCCGGGCGACGAGGAGGAGGTTCAGCCCCTTCGCCGCCAGTTGCCGCGCGAAGGAGGCGCCGGTGCCTTCCGACGCCCCGGCGATCAGCGCCCAGGGGCCGTAGCGGCGCTTGAATTCCAGGTCGTCCATGCTCTTGGCTCTCCCGTCCCGCGCCTGCTTTTGCGCTGGCGTCCCGAACTCAAATTCAGTAAATCCAGAATATGACGAATTTCAAGCTCTCACGAGCCGACGAAGCCTTCCTTGACGCCATGGCGATGTTGATGGCCCCCTGGGGCTGGCCGCGGCCGGTCGGGCGCATCTACGCCTACCTGCTGCTCCGCGAATCGCCCGCCAGCCTCGACGAGATCGCCGCCGACCTCGGCATGAGCAAGAGCAACGCCAGCGTGGCCGCGCGCACGCTCGAGCATTGCGGCAACGCCCGGCGGCAGGGCGAGGCCGGCAGCCGGCGCATCTACTACTCGGTGCCCGAGGATTTCAGCGGGCCGTTCGTGGCCAAGGCGGAACTGCTCGACCGGCAGGTGCGCCTGTTCACGGCCCAGCGCGACCGCAAGGTCCCGGATGCGGCGGCCGAGCGGCTGGAGCGCATGTCCGACTTCTACACCGCCATCCGCGCGGCGATCGAGGGGGTGATCGCCGATCAGGCGGGCTCGGGCACCCGCTCGCTCGAGGCTGTCGGCGCGGCCGAGAGCCTGCCGCGCAAGTGTGCCACGCGCGCGCGGTAGGCGGCGACGCCCGCGTCCTTGTCCGGACCGTAACCCGACACGAGATCGACGCTGGCGGCAAGATCGATCGCGGTGGCCATCGTCTGCGCCGTGACCGTCGCCGCGATCTCCTCGACCAGTGCGCGATACTCGTCCACGAGGGCGCGTTCCATGCGGCGCTCGGCTGTATGGCCGAACGGATCGAACGGGGTGCCGCGCAGCACCTTGAACCTGGCCAGCACGCCGAACACCGGGAAGATCCAGCCGCCGAACGCGATCTTGCGCGGCCGTCCGGTGCGCGCGTCCTTGCGGAAAGCGAGCAGCGGCGGGGCGAGGTGGATTTTCAGCTTCGGCTTGCCGGCGAAAGTGTCCGCCAGCCCCTCGCGGAAGGCGGGCGCGGCGTAGAGGCGGGCGACTTCGTACTCGTCCTTATACGCCATGAGCTTGGCGAGACCGCGCGCGATGGGGGTGAGGAGGGGCTCCCGGTCGGCGATCCCGCGTGATTGAAGGGCGGCGTCGATGGTATCGAGGAAGCCGCGATATTGCGCAGCATAAGCCTCGTTCTGATAGTCCGCGAGCAACCGCGAGCGGTGCGTCACGAGCGCAGCATAACCCGTTTCTCCGCGAGCCTGCTCGGGCAGGAATTCCTCACCCGCCGCCGCCAGCCTGCCCACCGCGAAGGCCGCGAGGTTGGCGCGCACCGCCACGCCGTTGAGCTTCACCGCCTCCTCGATCGAGGCGAGCGCCACCGGCAGCAGGCCCTTCTGCGCGGCGAAGCCCAGCATCATCAGGTTGGTGAAGATGGTGTCGCCCAGCAGGCTGCTCGCCAGCGACCCCGCGCGCAGGGAAGAGACATGGGCCGGATCGACCCGCTTGCCGATCGCCGTCAGGAAACGGCTGGCGGCAAGGTCGAGGTTGCGGTTGCGCTGGAACTCCCCGGTCGGCACCACGTCCGCGTTGGCGAGGACCTGCGTGTCCGGCCGGGCGAGCGCCAGCACTTCGGGGCCCGAGGCAACGACGAGGTCGCAGGCGATCAGGACGTCCGCCTGCCCCGCCCCCAGCCTTGCCGAGGGGATCGCGCCCGTATCCGGGCCGATGCGGATGTGGCTGGTTACCGCCCCGCCCTTCTGCGCCATGCCGGTCTGGTCGAGGATCTTGGTCGCCTTGCCTTCCAGGTGCGCCGCCATGGCGAGGATCGCGCCCACCGTCAGCACCCCGGTGCCGCCGATGCCCGCCACCGCCAGAGCGCAGGTCCGCGCCTGCAGCACCGGCGGAACCGGCAGGAGCGCGAGCTTTTCCGCCAGCGCCGTATCGTCCATGACGCGCTTTGCCAGCGGGGCGCCGGACACTTCGACGAAGCTGGGGCAGAAGCCCTTGATGCAGGAATAGTCCTTGTTGCAGGTCGACTGGTCGATCGCCCGCTTGCGCCCGAGTTCGGTCTCGATCGGCACCACCGAGAGGCAGTTCGACTGCACCGAGCAATCGCCGCAGCCTTCGCAGACCGCCGGGTTGATCCAGAGCCGCTTGTCGGGATCGGGATAGCCGCCCTTCTTGCGCCGCCGCCGCTTCTCGTTGGCGCAAGTCTGCTCGTAGACGATGGCCGAGGTGCCGGTCGTGTCGCGCAATTCACGCTGCACGGCATCGAGGTGATCGCGATGCAGCACGCGGGTTCCGCGCGGCAGGTCGGCCGCAGCAAAGCGCGCCGGGTCCTCGCTCACCAGCACCACCGGCGAGACGCCTTCGGTGACGAGTTCCTGCACGATCTGCTCCGGCGTCAGCGCACCCTCGGCGGGCTGGCCCCCGGTCATGGCGACGGCATCGTTGTAGAGGATCTTGAAGGTCACGCGGCTGTTTGCCGCCACCGCCGCGCGGATCGTCAGCAGGCCGGAGTGGGTATAGGTCCCGTCGCCCAGGTTCTGGAACATGTGCGGCGTATCGACGAAGCTCTGCGCGCCGACCCAGGGCATCCCCTCCTGCCCCATCGAGACCGTCTGCATGGTGCTCCGCTCGGGCATGTAATGGGCGAGGCCGTGGCACCCGGTCGCCCCCATCGCCGCGCTGCCCTCGGGCACCAGCGTCGAGGTGTTGTGCGGACAGCCCGAACAGAAATAGGCCGGACGGATCGCGGTGCGCTGCAAGGCCAGCGCCCCGTCCTCGATCACCCGCAATGCTGCGTCGCGTGCACGCGTCTCGTCGTCGAGCACGCCCATCGCGTCGAGGCGGGAGACGATGGCGCGGCGCACGGTCGCGGGATCGAGCACGCCCGTTTCGCGCAGCAACGGCGTGCCGTCGGGCAGGGTCTTGCCGGCGAGCACGGGCGCATCGGCGCGGCCGTAGAACAGGCGGGCGAGCTGCTCCTCGATGAAGGCGCGCTTCTCCTCCACCACCAGCAGCTCGGCGCTGTGGCCGCAGGTCTCGCGCACGAAAGCGGCGTCGAGCGGCCAGACCAGGCCCAGCTTCACCACCCGGAGCCCGAGCGCGCGACGGCGATGGCCGTCGTCGAGGCCGAGGTCGGCGAGCGCCTGGCACACGTCGAGCCACGCCTTGCCCGCGCTGACGATGGTCAGGCGGCGATCGGCGGCCTCGTGGCTGACCCGGTCGAGGCGGTTGAGCGCGGCGAACCGGGGCACGATCGGCAGGCGCTGCTCGATCACCGCCGCCTCCTGCTCCAGCGCCGACATGGCGAGCCGCAGGTTGGGCGAGCCAGCGATCTCGGGTCGATGGATCGGGAAAGTGTGCCCCGGCAGGGTGACGGTGGTGGTGAGGTCGAGCGTGTCGGTCACCGCCTTCAGCCCGACGTAGAGCCCGCTCGCGCGCGACAGCGCCCAGCCGAGCTGGCCCATCGTCAGGATCTCGTCGGTGGTCGCGGGATAGAGCACCGGGACCATCGCCGTCACCAGCACATGCTCACTCTGGTGCGCGGTGAGCGAGGACTTGGCGGCATGGTCGTCGCCGCAGAGCAGCAGCGCACCGCCTTTCGCGTGCGTACCCTCGAAGTTCGCCGCCTTGATCGCCTCGCCCGCGCGCTCGACGCCGACGCCCTTGGCGTACCACAGCGAAAAGACGCCATCGACGCGGGGCTTGCCGTACCAGCCGAGCTGCTGGGTGCCGCGCACGGAGGTCGCCGCCAGTTCCTCGTTGAGGCCGGGCTCGAAGCGGATGTCGTGGGCGGTGAGCAGTTTCTCGCTCGCCCAGAGCTGAGCGTCGAGCGTGGTGAT
>DATKFS010000052.1:0-1733 GCA_035511275.1 Novosphingobium sp. | reverse complement strand
GCAGGACGGCTACGTCGCCGCGCTGGTCTACAACGACAAGCACTGGGACGCCTTCATGGCCTCGGTGAACCCGCCATGGGCGAGCGAGGAATTCTCCACGCTGGAGAAGCGCGCGAAGCAGATCGGCCGCGTCTACGGACTGCTGGGCGAGACCTTCCTCACCCGCACCACGCAGGAATGGCTCGACACTCTGCGCGCCCTCCACATCCCCTGCGCGCGGCTCCAGACGACCGACGAACTGTTCGACAACGACCACCTCAATGCCATCGGCTTCTTCGAGAAAGTCGAGACGGCGCAGGGCCCGGTTCGCTTCCCCGGCGTGCCGACGTGGTTCTCGGCCACCCCCGGCAAGGTGCGCGGGCCGGCGCCCATGCTCGGGCAGGACAACGAAGCGGTGCTGGCGCAGCTCGCCGAAGCGCCCGCAAGCGTCGCCCCGGCGATGGTCAGCGAGTCGAAGTGAACAGGGCTGTTGATTTCACCTGACAGCATCGAAAGGCTTGGGCTAACCACCTGTTCAAGCCCGTCTCCGGGAGAGTGACCGGCCAGCCGGACCTCCCGCAAAGAACAAGCGGCATAAAAGACAACGGATCGGAAGAAAGGCACCTACGATGTACGACGACCAGCCCCAGGCTGAAGCCCCGGCGAAGGCGACCAAGGGCACGCCCGTGTTCAAGCGCATCCTCGACCTGTTCGAGGCCGAGGGCATCCGCACCCTCTTCGGCATCCCCGATCCCAATTTCGTCCACCTCTTCCTCGAGGCCGAGACGCGCGGCTGGACCGTCGTCTCGCCGCACCATGAAGCGTCCGCCGGCCACATGGCCGCCGCCGCCGCGCGCATCACCGGCAAGCCCGCGCTGTGCATCGGTACGCTGGGCCCGGGCATGGCCAACCTCATGCCCGCCATCCAGTGCGCCAAGGTCGAGAACGACCCGATCATCATCATGGGCGGCCAGCGCGCCCGCATCACCGAGCGCCGCGTGCGCCGGGGCCGCATCCAGTTCGTCCGCCAGGAGCCGATGATCGAGGATTCGGTGAAGTTCTCCAGCTCGATCGAATATGCCGACCAGACCGACGAGATCGTCCGCGAGGCGATCCGCGTCGCCATGTCGGGCACGCCGGGACCGGCCTACATCGAGTTCCCCGCGCACATCATCCTCGAAGAACTCGACCTGCCGCCGGTCCTGCCGCCGCACCGCTACCGCCTGACCAACCAGGGCGCCGACGGTGACCGCATCGCCGAAGCGGCCGAGATCATCAAGAACGCCAAGAACCCCGTGCTGCTCGTCGGCCACGGCGTCCACACCTCGAAGTCGGGCGCGGCGGTCAAGGAACTGGCCGAGCTGATGCAGTGCCCGGTGATCCAGACCTCGGGCGGCACCTCGTTCATCGAGGGGCTTGAGGACCGCACCTTCCCCTACGGCTTCTCCGAAGCCTCGATCGACGCCGTGGTGGAAAGCGACTGCTGCGTCGCCCTCGCCACCGAACTGGGCGAACCGAGCCACTACGGCCGCTGGCGCCACTGGGTCGACAACGAAGCCAACCGCAAGTGGATCTACGTCCAGCAGGACCCGACCGCGATCGGCGTCAACCGCCCGATCGACGTGCCGCTGGTCGGTGACGTGCGCGCCGTGGTGCCGCAGCTCGCCCGTGCGCTCAAGGACCTCGGCGGCCGCGCCGCCACGTCCTCGCTCTCGGAATACATCCAGCGCGACGCCCAGCAGCTCGAGGAACTG
>DATKFS010000051.1:0-7908 GCA_035511275.1 Novosphingobium sp. | reverse complement strand
GATCGTCCCCCTGCTCGACCGGCTCGATCCCCTCGCCGCGCGCATCGGCGCGGTGAACACCGTGGTGCGCGAGGCGGACGGCACGCTCACCGGCTACAACACCGACGCACCCGGATTCCTCGAACCGGTGCAGGACGAGGTCGACAAGGTCCATCTCTTCCGCATGGCCCGCGTGCTCGGCACCGGCGGCGCGGCGCGGGCAATCGTGGCGGCGCTGGCGGACGCCAAGTTCGTCATCGTCCTTGCCGGGCGCGATCCCGCCAAGGCCCGCGCGATGCTCGACGAGCTGGCTCCGAACGGCGAGCATCACGCGATCGCGCTCGACCATTTCGCCGATCCCACCGACTTCGCCTTCGACGACCGCGAACGGTGCTTCGACCTCATCGTCAACGCCAGCCCGCTCGGCATGGCGGGGCAGCCCCCCCTACCCTTCGACTTCAGCCACGCGCCGCCGCGCAGCGTCGTCTACGACATCGTCACCAGCCCGCTCGACACCGAGTTCCTGCAACGCGCCCGCAAGGCCGGGTTCGAGACGGTGGACGGACTTTCGATGCTGATCGGCCAGGCCGACATCGCCTTCACCCACTTCTTCGGCGCTCGCCCTCCCCGCGACCGGGATGCGGTGCTGCGCGAGACGATCCTCGCGTGAGCCTGCGCCCGAAGATCCTCGGCCTCACCGGTTCGATCGGGATGGGCAAGTCCACCGTCGCGGCGATGCTGCGCGACCTTGACGTGCCGGTCTTCGATGCCGATGCCGCCGTCCATGAACTGCAGGGACCGCGCGGCGCCCTCCTCCCGCTGATCGAGGATGCCTTCCCCGGCACGACCGGCCCGGATGGCGTCGACCGGCCGAAGCTGGGAGCCGCCGTCTTCGGCGACAAGGAGGCGCTTTCGCAGCTCGAGCGAATCGTCCATCCCGCCGTCGCAGCGATGCGCGGGGATTTTCTACGGGAAAATGCTGAGGCCGCTCTCGTGGTCTTCGACATCCCGCTGCTCTACGAAAAGGGCGGCCACCAGGGCCTCGACGCGGTTGCCGTGGTCTCCGCGCCGGCCGACCAGCAGCGCGCCCGCGTGCTTGCCCGTCCCGGCATGACACCTGAGAAATTCGAGCAGATTCTGGCACTTCAGGTCCCCGATGCGGAGAAGCGCGCCCGTGCCGACCATGTGATCGACACCGGCACCTCGCTCGAGCGGACCCGAGAACAGGTGGCCGGTATCGTGCGGACGTTGACCCGAGCCGATTAATCACCTGCAAGGCCTTGCGCTCGGGTGCCGCGAGGCAGATATGGAGAGGGATGAGAGAGATCATCTTCGACACCGAGACGACAGGATTTGACCCCAAAAACGGGGACCGAATGGTCGAGATCGGCTGTATCGAGATGGTCAACCGGGTGGCCAGCGGCCGCACCTTCCACGCCTATTTCAATCCCGAGCGTTCGATGCCCGCCGAGGCCGAGGCGGTGCACGGCCTGTCCGACGCCTTCCTCGCCGACAAGCCGCTGTTCTCTGCATCGGCGCAGGACTTCCTCGACTTCATCGAGGACAGCCCGATGATCGCGCACAATGCCTCGTTCGACTTCAATTTCATCAACTTCGAGCTGAGGAACTGCGGCTTCGCGGAAGTCGGCCTGCATCGCATGGTCGATACCGTCGCGCTCGCCAAGGTGCGCCATCCCGGCGCCAAGCTCTCGCTCGATGCGCTCTGCTCGCGCTACGGGATCGACCGTAGCCACCGCACCAAGCACGGCGCGCTGCTCGACGCCGAATTGCTTGCCCAAGTCTACGTGGAACTGCGCGGAGGCCGTCAGATCGGCCTCGAACTTCTCGCGGAAACCACCGAAATCGTGACGGAAATCAAGGTTCTCAGCACGAAGAGCCGTATCTTCCGTCAGCCGCGTCCCCACGCGGCCACCGAAGAGGAACTTGCGGCTCACGCAGCGTTTCTCAAGTCGGTCGATACCCCGCTCTGGGGTGCCTGAACTCTAGCACAAGGAGAATACGCCCATGGATATCCGCGTCTCCGGTCACCAGGTCGAAACCGGCGAGGCCCTGCAGGCCCACGCCAACGAACGGCTCACGGCGATCATCGAGAAGTATTTCAGCCGGGCGCTGTCCTCGCAGGTCACTTTCAGCAAGGCCCCTGCCGGCGCCTTCCGGTGTGACATCATCATGCATGTGATGCAGAACCTCGTGCTCAAGGGCACCGGCAGCGCGCAGGACGCGCACATCTCGTTCGACCAGTCGGCCGAGAAGATCGACAAGCAGCTGCGCCGCTACAAGCGCCGCCTGAAGGATCGCCACGAGCAGGCCGCGCATACCGCCTCGGTAGAGGAAGCGGCCTACATCATCTTCGAGGAATCGCAGGGCACCGACGAGGAGGAGGCCGAGATCGACGCCCCCGTCGTCATCGCCGAGACCCGCGTCGACGTTCCGGAAGCCACCGTTTCCGACGCGGTCATGATGCTCGACTTGCGCAATACTACGGCGCTGCTTTTCAAAAACGCTGGCACGGGGCGCCATAATATGGTTTACCGCCGCGGCGACGGATCGATCGGCTGGGTCGAACCGCACTGACGCCCAAGGTTAGCGCCTCGGGGCGTTACCACTTCTGGTCTTCGACGAGAGGAGAAAACCCCCGGTTCGCCGGGGGTTTTTGGGGATACGCCACTTGGAAACCGGTCAAACTCTAGTATCAGAAACGAAATGAGCGGGCTTTTTGCACTGTTGCCCGAGGCCGTGACCACGGTCGACGCGGACAGCAAGGATATCATTCTGGACAGGCTCGCGGGGCAGTTCGCGAAGGTCTATGGTCTCGACCATCAGGCCGTCCTGGCGCGTGTCGCCGAGCGCGAGCAGCTTGGCAGCACCGGCTTCGGCCGCCGCATCGCCATCCCCCACGCGCGCATGGCCGGGCTGACCCGTCCGGTGGCGGCGTTCATGCGCCTCGAATCGCCGGTCGAATTCGAGTCCGCCGACGGCATGCCGGTCGACCTCGTGTTCGGCCTGCTCTCCCCCGAAGGCGCCGGCGCCACCCACCTTCACGCCCTCGCCGCGATTTCCCGCATGATGCGCGACGAACGCATGCGCGAGGCGCTGATGGCTGCCCCCGGCCCCGAGGCCGTCTACGGCCTCCTGAGCAACGTCATCGACCGCGATGCCGCATGAACTGACTGCGGGCTCCGAAGGCGCCGCCCTGCACTGGCGCGCGCTCGAGGGGCTCTATGCCTCCGCGCCGATCAACCACATGTTCCGCTCCTCGCTGGAGATCACCGGCGAGGGCCATTCGCGCATCACTTTCCTGGTCGAGCCGGACTGCTTCCACGCCGCCGGCGCGGCGCACGGCACGATCTACTTCAAGATGCTCGACGATGCGGCGTTCTATGCCGCCAACACCCACGTCACCGACCGCTTCCTGCTGACGACCTCGTTCAACATGCATCTCAGCAAGCCGATCAAGGGCGGCCGCATCGTCGCCGAGGGGCGATGGGTGAGCGGACGCCGCCGCGTGCTGGTGGCCGAATCCTGGCTGCTGGACGAGGATGGCGACGAATGCGGGCGCGGCACCGGCACGTTCATGCGCTCGCGGATCGCCCTCTCCAGCCTGCCGGGCTACTCCTTCCCTCCCGTCCCGGCCTGAACCGGTGGACGCGCGGCTTCCCGCCCATCTCGAAGTCGCGGGGCTGATTCGCCAGGTGGGCGTCGCAGGGGGATTCGGCATGGTTCTGGCCAAGGGTGAGCGCGACGCCGGGACGATCCTTCTGGTGCTTGTCCACAACGGCGCAGGCGCCAGGATCTACGAGCGGATGCCTCAGTTGGACGGTACCCGGCAATGGCAGTGCACGCGCCGTCACGATCCTGAAAAGGCGGAGGAATTCCAGGCCTATCTCGATCGCCGCAAGGCGCAGGATCCGGACCTCTGGATCGTCGAACTCGACGTCGCGCAGGCCGAACGCTTCATCGGGGTCGAACCCGACAAAGGTTGACTTGCATGGCGCGCAAGGTAAGGGCGCCTTCACAAGTGCGAAAGCGGCATGGGTGGCACTACGGTTGCCCGGCTAGCACGCAGACGGGGAATCGTCGGCAGGCTCGACGGAAACAGAACGCTCCTCCGGGGCATTCCGTTCCAGCCTGTGTCGGACCGGTTCACCGCCCTTGATATGATTAAATGCGAAGCAAGGTTGAGTGGGCGAGCGCGATGGCGCTGGCCGCAACGGTATTGACCGCACTGTTGAGCGCCCAGGGTTCGGGCGCGGCCGCATCGGATCTCATTCCGATCCTGACCGGCCAGGTGGCCGAACAGAATCCCGTCACGCAGTTCGAATCCCGGCCCGTGGTCCAGTCGCTCCCCGTCGTCGACGGCAGTGCGCAGGCCGATGCCGCGGACTCCGCAGACCAGGACGCCGATTCGCTCCAGGAACTGGTATCGCAGCAGGCGATGCCCGACGACCTGTCGAGCGAGATGCGCTGCCTGGCAGGCGCCATCTACTTCGAGGCACGCGGCGAAACGCTGGAAGGGCAGCTTGCCGTCGGCCGCGTGATCGTCAACCGCACGACCTCGGGACGCTTCCCCAAGAGCTACTGCGGCGTCGTCTACCAGCCTTCGCAGTTCTCGTTCGTGCGCGGCCGCTCGATGCCCTCGGTGCGCGAAGGTTCGGCCGACTGGCGCGAGGCCGTCGCCGTGGCGCAGATCGCCAGCGAGGGAAGCTGGCACAGCCCTGCCCGTGGCGCCCTGTTCTTCCACGCTGCGCGGGTTTCCCCCAAGTGGCGCCTGACCCGCCTCGCCCGCGTCGACAACCACGTCTTCTACCGCTGACCGCAGGGGCGGCCGGCTGCAGCCCGGCCGTCACCCGCATCGACCGCCATTCGCACGCGCGGGATCGGCATGGCCGTCAGTGCCGCCGCCGGTCGTTCCGTGTCGAACGGCGGCGCATCGTCCGCCGGTCTCGGCCTTGTGCCAACCCCCTCAATTCAAGCCGCTTCGGCTCCGCCATGGGAAGAAATCCCGGTGGTGAAGGCCTGTAATGCAATGCATTTCAGGCGTGTTCGCACATGCGAAAATTCCGCAAAATACCAATGAGTTTTACGGCATTGTCAAAATTTTCATCGTGACACATGGTGGTGGTCCGCATGGGGGTGCAAATGGGAGGGCCAAATAACCGACATGCCGGCATCAATTTCCGTTGCGATCAAGAATTCGATCATCCGCGAAGGGCTGCGAAGAATCCTCACGGATTCCTCCTTCGATGTTACTGAATCGGTTTCCAGTCTCGAAGATCTTCAACTGATCTTCAATTCTGATCCGGAGCACCATCTTCTCGTGGTGGAGCGAGACCTGCTTCACCAGGATTTCGAGGAAAACCTGGAAGCCTTGCGGCGGGGCCATCATGCCGTTCGCATCGTCGTGCTTACCAGCGCGTTCGATTTCGACGAGATGATCGCGGTCTACACCGCAGGCGCCTATGCCTATTTCCCGGACCATGTGCCCTATCTCTCGCTGGTCGCCGTCCTGCAGATGGTGTCGAGCGGGCAGAAGGTCGCCCCCCACGAGGCGGTCGATTTCCTCGTCAACATGCCCGCCGCATCGCTGCGCGCGGTCGATTCCTCCGCCGCCGAGGCCTACAATTTCCGGGAGCGGGAACTGCGTGTGCTGGAGTTCCTCGCGCTTGGGCAGCCCAACAAGGCGATATCGCGCGAACTTGGTATTAATGAATCCGCAGTAAAAGCTGCAGTAAAGGCGATCCTGCGCAAACTCGGCGTAGAAAATCGCACGCAGGCGGCCGTCATGGCGCGCGAGCTCATCAGCAAGTATCCGCCGCCGCGCCAGGTCGCCGGCGGATAGCGCAGGCGGCGGCCCAAGCCTCGCCGTCGTTCGCATTGACCTCCCGGAACAAGAGTGTTTTTATCAGCAACGACGGTCGCGAAAGCGGCCGTTGTTGCGCGTTTCGAAGTCACGGCCGTTAATACAGACACAATTTGTTACAAAAACATTATTAACGCGAATGCACATTTGCCACTCGTACAGGGCGTCATCTGGTGCACCCTTACCGGATTTTCAGAATCCCATTTTAGCGCGTCACTTTATCCGCATTGCTAATCTTATAGGTAGAATCCCCAAAATATCTCGTGACTCTCTCATGGGGCAATGCGACATTGCATTTATGGGGTTAACTTACTCCATATTGGCAAAGGGGGAATTCAATGTACCGGGTAGGGGTAAATGAAAACGTGCAACTGACATCTCGGGAGCTGGATGTTCTCCAGTACGTCGCGATGGGGCGTTCCGCGAAGGAGACGGCGATCGAGCTCAACATCGCGCCGTGCACGGTCGAGAGGCACGTCGAGAACGTTCGTTTGAAGACGAGGACGCGCAATCGCGCGCACATGATCGCCTATGTCATCCGTGAAGGACTGCTTCAGCCTGTTACCAATTGAAAAGCATACGTCGAAAGGGGCTCATGGCCTTACTTTCGGATCCGGCCTTTCCAGGCCCAAGACGCCAACAAGCCACCCTTCGGGTCCAGCACATTACTTTCCACGATTTCATTCTCGATAAGAACGTCCCGAACGCCGCAGCCGACGCCGCATTCGAAAGACGCCGGGGGAATTGACAGGCCCTTGCCCAGCGCCTTGGAGCAAGCCTCCTTCCTGACCCAGACCGTCAGGAACGCATGATCGGCCTCTCCCGCCGATCGCCGCGCCAACTGCGCGATTTCATCCCGAGTATAATACATCGCCGCGAGTTGTACCGTATCCTCGATCGGCCGCACCACTTCGAGATCGACGCCGATCTCGACGCCCATGGCGAGCGCCACCAGCGCGAACTGCCCACCATAGCTGATGCTGCAATGCAGCTCCGGCGCTTCCTGGAGGAGCGGCTTGCCGTAGGCTCCGGGCAGGTAGGTCTGCAGCGCCGGGGGAATGCCCGAGGCGGCCTCCACCACGGTTCTCAGCGCGCAGTGCGCGGTCAGGTAGCGGTCACGCAGGGACTGCCGTGCATAGCGGTCGGCACGCTCGTGCTCCGCCGCGCCGAGGCCGTCCAGCAGCGCCTCGCCCGGTCGCGCGTCGGCGGCGACCAGCCAGACCGGGAAAGGCGCATCCAGCCGTCGGCCACGGAAGCCGCGGGCGTCGAGCGCGGCACTCGCACGGTCCTCCACCGCATCCGGCCGTCAGCGGCCGCCCGATGCGAACAGGCCGTGGCGCACGAAGTCGGTCAGAAGGCGCGGGGGATCTTCGCTCGGCGCACGGCGCAGCGCCTGCTTGCCGAGGTGGACGAGGTGGCCCGCCACCCACGCGAGGTCGGCCGCGAGGGCGTAGGCGCGGCCATGGTTCTTGCGGAAGTACCGGGCGCGCGAATCGAACCAGTAGCGCGGGACGCGGCGGCTGGCGGCATCGGCGCTGGTGACGCCGGTGCTCTGTCCGGCGATGTGCAGCACGACCGACTGCGGCACGTACCAGCTTTCCCACCCGAGGGCCTGCGCCGCCCGGCAGAAGTCCGTTTCCTCGTAGTAGAGGAAGTAGCCTTCGTCGAAGCGCAGGCCCTGCTCCAGCACCTCGCGGCGGATCGCCATGCTCGCGCCCGAGACCCAGTCGGCCGGGGCAGGGACGGCGTCCATCGTGCGCAGCGTGGCGTGGCGGGAAAGCAGGCGCGAGGCGGGTCCCCAGCGCAGCGCGCGCTCCAGTTCTCCCAGCACCGTCGGGAAGCGGAAGGCGTGGGGCCAGGGTGAGCCGTCGGCCAGCAGCAGCGCGGTCCCGGCGATGCCGGCAGCGGGAGTCGCGGTCAGGAACGCGCCGAGGGCGTCGACGGCGCCGGGGATCACCCGGGTGTCCGGGTTGAGCAGCCAGATCGCCCGCGCCGCGCCGTCCCGCGCGAGGGCATGGGCGATGCCGAGGTTACAGCCGGTGCCGAAG
>DATKFS010000050.1:0-4073 GCA_035511275.1 Novosphingobium sp. | reverse complement strand
CTGGACCGCGCCGGTCAGCATTTCGAGCGCCATGAGCGGGATCGGGACGAGCAGCCCGGCGAGGCTCAGCACGACGCCGATCATGAAGACGCCGCTCATGACGTTGCCGAACAGGCGCACCATCAGCGAGAAGCTGCGGGTGAAGAGCTCGACGATATTGAGCGGGGCGAGCAGGATCGAGGGGCGCGCGAAGGTCGCGAGATAGGCCCTGGGCCCGAGCGCGCGGACGCCGAACCAGAGCGTCGCGCCGAAGACGATCAGCGCCAGCGCCGCGTCGGTTTCGAGGGTCGCGGTCGGCGGCTCGACGCCGGGGATCAGCGACGACCAGTTGGCGACCAGCAGGAACAGGAACAGCGTGCCGATCAGCGGCAGATAACGCTGCGGTTCCGCCTCCATCGTCTCGCGGATCTGGCCGGCGACGGTCTCGACGACCAGCTCGAGCGCCGCTTGGGCTCGGGTTGGGCGTAACGCAAGGCGGCGGGTCAGCAGCCAGCTTCCGATTGTAAGGAAGGCCATGATGCCCCAGGTCGTGGCGACCGGCTGGCTGATCGGCACCGGACCGATCGCGAACAGCACATGGCTTTCAAGTGGTGACGCGAATTTCATCGGGCGCCTCCGAGCCGGTGGAGCATGATCTGGCGCCCGCCCATGAAGCCGGTTGTTGCGGTAAGAAGCGCCGGCCACCCTTGCCGGCTGGCGATGACGAGAACCAGAATAGTGACGGCGAGACGCCCGAGCCTGAGCAGGATCGCGCGCGATGCCGGGCCGCCATGGGTGACGAGGTCGGCTTCTCTGGCGATGGCCGCGAAATGGGCGAGGCCGACCGCAAATCCGAGGGCCAGGAACAGGATGGGGGAGAGCTGGCTCATTGCCGGTGCATCCAGCGCCAGCCCGACCAGCAGCCGAGGGCGAGCCCGACGAGCAGGAGCGGCGCGGTCCAGAAGATGCCGCTATCCAGCCGGTGGTCGAGCCAGCGGCCGATCGCGAGACCGACCAGCGCGGGCAGGACGATCTGCCAGCCGAGCACGCCGATCTGGCCGAGATTGCGGGCGACGGAAGGAAGCCGCTGCGCAAGCCGCCGCCGTTCCGCGCGGGTCCGGATGGCTTCGACGATCGGCTGCTCGGGCTTGTCCGCGGTCACAGACCAAGCTCCCGGCCACCACCCTGCAGGGCCTCGACCATATGGCGGATCGCCTGCATCCTGAGCTTCGCCGACGCGGTCCGTTCGGATCGTTCGCCCTCGTCGCGCTCGCGGTAGCGCGCGAGCACGTCATGCTCGAGCGTTCCGAGGTCATCGCCGACATGGCCTTCGCGCGTCGCGACCGCGACCCCCGTGCCGTGGCTTACGGTCAGAATGCCGTTGCGCACCGCGCAATAGCCTGGAGCGCCATCGGCGCCCCGCCAGGAGACGATCGAGACGCCAAGCGCGGTCAGGAAATCGGCGTGGCCCGACAGGATGCCGAAACTGCCGCTGGCATCCTCGGCGCGAACCGACCTGACGTCCGTGTCGACGAGGATCGCGGTCGGATCGGTGATCCGCAGCTTCATGCGCCCTGCCCCACGCGAGAGCGTGCCTCTTCAATATCGCCTACCATGTAGAAGGCGCTCTCGGGCCAGTCGTCGGTCGCGCCGGCCGGGATGGCCGCGACGCCCTTCAGCGTATCGGCCAGCCCCACAGAACGGCCGGCTTGCCCGGTGAAGGCCTGGGTCACCATGAAGGGCTGGGTCAGGAAGCGCTGCAGCCGCCGCGCCCTGCCGACGATCAGCCGATCCTCGCGGCCCAGCTCCTCGATACCGAGCAGCGAGATAATGTCCTGGAGCTCGCGATAATGCGCGATCGTCTCCCGGACCTGCTGGGCGAGCGCGTAATGATGATCGCCCACGACCTGCGGATCGAGCAGGATCGACGAGGATCCCAGGGGATCGACCGCGGGATAGATGCCTTCGGCCGCCATGGCGCGCGAGAGCAGAATGGAACTGTCGAGATGGGCGGAGATGGCGGTGACCGCAGGGTCGGTGAAATCGTCGGCGGGCACATAGACCGCCTCGATCGCGGTCACCGCAGCCCCATGCACAGAGGCGATGCGCTCCTGCAGCGCGGCCACCTCGCTGGCCAGCGTCGGCTGATAGCCGACGCGCGAAGGCATGCGTCCAAGCAGGCCCGACACCTCGCTGCCGGCCTGGACGAAGCGGAACACATTATCCATGAGCAGCAGGACGTTGCGCTTCTGCTCGTCGCGGAAATGTTCGGCGATGGTGAGCGCGGTCAGCCCGACCCGCCAGCGCGCGCCCGGCGGCTCGTTCATCTGCCCGAAAACGAGCACGGTCTTGTCGATCACACCCGAGCCGCGCATGTCGGTGAGCAGCTCATGGCCCTCGCGCGATCGCTCGCCGATGCCCGCGAACACTGAGACACCCTCGTAGCGGGCGACCATCGCGTTGATGAGTTCCATCACCAGCACGGTCTTGCCCACCCCCGCGCCCCCGAACATGGCGGCCTTGCCGCCCTGGGCAAGCGGTGCGAGCAGATCGATGACCTTGATGCCGGTCTCGAACATCGCCGTCGCCGCGCTCTGCTCGTCGAGCGGTGGGGGTGCGCGATGGATCGGCCTCAATGGCACATCCGGTCCGAGCGGCGCGCCGCCGTCCCCCACCTGCCCGGTCGGCGTAAGGAGCCGCCCAAGAACCTTGTCTCCGACCGGAACCGCGATGGGCGCGCCTAAGGCCACCACGCCGACATTGCGCGCCAGACCGGAGGTCGGCTGAAGCGCGACGGCGCGGACGGTCCGATCATCAATATGGCTCTGCACTTCCGCGACCAGCGGGCCTGACGCCGCATCGATGCGCAGTGCTTCATTGACTGCGGGCAGCGGCCCTTCGTCGAACTCGACATCGAGGACGGGACCGCGGAGCGCCGCAATCCGGCCGAGCCTGGCTATGGACGGTATCACGCCCATGCCGGTTGCCGGGTCAGACCATAATCATGCCCGACCGTGCCGCGATCATGACGGGACGGGTAGAAGTCGCTGCCCGCGGGCACGACATGGACGACAAGCCAAAAGTGCATTGGCTGAGCGTCGCAGGCAAGCCGCAGATTCGGCATACGTAGAGTTACCGATTCTCTCTGATTCAGCCTCGCCGAATATCGGCGGCGCGACGCGATGAGCCTCAGGCCAGGGCTGCATGCCCGATACGCCGGAGCTTAGACGCGAAGAGAAAGGTTCATCGTCCCATGCCCTATCCGGTCGATCAACTTGCCGCGCTCGCCAAAGCGAATGTCGGCCTGATGCTGAAGCTCGCCGAAGTCGCCCGGAAAGGTGGCGAAGAGTCGCTCGAGGTCGGCAACCGCGCCGCCGGCCGCTTCGCCGAAGAGGCGCGTGCCTCGATTGCGGGCGCGACGGACAAGACGTCGGACGCCGGCGCGGTCAGCCCGGCCGGACCGCGGGCACTGTTCGAGGACATGGCCACGGTCCGCGAGCATATGATTGCCGGCACAAGATCGGCGTTCGAGGAATGGCAGCAGGCCTGGCAGGCCGTCGCGAGCGCTCAGACGGCTCCCGGGGCGCTGGATGCCTTTGCTGCCATTGTCGGACCATGGTTCGGGCAGAAAAGCCCGGGCGACGGCGAGAAGCAGGCCACCAGCGACAAATAGGATAGCCCCCGATCGCGGCGAGCCGCCCTAGCCGAGCAGGTGCTGACCGCCATCGACCGGAATGATCGTACCGGTGATATGGCGGCCGGCATCGCTCACCAGGAAGGCGGCGAGCCCTCCGACATCCTCGATGGTCACGAGCTGGTGCTGCGGGACCGTCGCCGCGGCCCGTTCGAGCAGCTCGTCGAAGCGGTCGATGCCGCTGGCAGCGCGGGTCGCGATCGGGCCTGGCGAGATCGCATGGGCGCGAATGCCCTTGGGGCCAAGCTCAGCCGCGACATAGCGGGTCGCGCTTTCGAGGGCCGCTTTGACCGGCCCCATCAGGTTGTAGTGCTCGACCACCCGCTCCGACCCGTAGAAGGTGACGCACAGCAGGCGGCCGCCATCCGACATCAGCGGCTCGGCGAGACGCGCCATGCGC